>NZ_AP024898.1:337441-674883 GCF_024529975.1 Vibrio quintilis
GATGAAGCACTGACTCAGAAATATCTGAATTTACTGTCGCAGGCGAATGGAAAAGTGGCAGTGACCGATGTTTATTTTCAGGAGAAGAAACCACTGATTACAATTATTGTTCCTGAAGGTGAAGAAAAAGGAAATTTATTTTTTGTTGACTTAACCCCGCTTGGATTGCTGCTGAAATCAATGTCCGTTGATGGCAGTTATCTTGAACTCAAAGACGCAAAAAACAGCCAGGTGTTCTCGAATAAAATTGACGGAAATGTCACGCCAATCAGTCAGTCATTTGATGTTGCCGGAAAATCGTGGAATTTAACCGGATATATTGACAACGATTATATCCAGAAAGACACGGATGGCTTAAACAATAGCATCACAATTGCTTTAATTATCGCGGCTGTTATTCTCATCCCGATTGCTTTCCTGTTAATTAACTGGGTGGTTAAACCCATTGTGTTGCTAAAAAATCTGATTGCCGATCTGGCGACCGGGAATGGTGACTTAACGCACCGGTTGCAGATTGATACCCGGGATGAACTGGGAATGATTGCAGAAGGGATTAACCAGTTTATTGCCAGTCTGCAAACGATGATGATACAGGTCAAACAGTCAACAGAGTCTATCAGTCAGGAAATCAGAAAGCTCGAAGAGCAAACTGACTCAAACGGACAACTGTTACATCAGCACAGTATGGAACTTGACTCTACCGTCACTGCAATTAACGAAATGAGCTCTACAGCTTCTGTTGTGGCTGAAAACGCAGCGACTACTGCCAGTCAGACAGAAATGACCAATACAGAGGCATCACAGTCACGTGAAGTGGTTCGGCAGGCTGTTGACAATGTGAATTCACTGGTGGTTGAAGTGGAAGAAACCGCCCGTTTTGTCTCTGAGATGAACGGGCACGCCGATGAAATTGGTCATCTGCTTGGCGAAATTGGCGGGATTGCCGAGCAGACAAACTTACTGGCGCTGAATGCTGCCATTGAAGCAGCACGGGCCGGTGAGCAGGGACGTGGTTTCGCAGTTGTTGCCGATGAAGTCCGGGCACTTGCTTCCCGGACACACAAAAGTACCGAAGATATTGTCGGCATGCTGGACCGGCTGAAATCCGGGACCTCAACTGTGGTTGCCGGGATGGAATCAACAACATTCAGCTGTCGCCATACGGCGGAGACAACCGGCGAGGTAATGTCTTCTCTGGATAAAATGACAACGGCAGTGAATGAAATCAATGATCTGTCTGTTCAGATTGCCACCTCAGCAGAAGAGCAAAGCAGTGTGACCGAAGATATAAACCGCAGTATGGTGAATATCCGCGAGATGATGCAACGCATCAATGATAATGGTGACAGTACGGCTCAAACTGCACAGCGCTTAATCCAGACGAATCAGCAGCTGTCAGATATTGTCGGACAGTTTAAAATTGAAGCCTGAATGATCTCTGGCTTCTCAGCTGAAACAGATATCATCTTTTAACCCCGGATTCCGGTCATGAGTACGCGCAGGTAACATGACCGGATGGTTTATTTGTCGCAGCCCTTTTTTTCAATGTTTTGTCGTATCCGTTTTTTTCTTACCCGATCATTCGACTCTGTTTTTGTTGCATAAACGAATGACGCTGTATGTCACTGTGTTCATTTCCCCGGATGGTTTTTTATGCGTACCTGAGATGTTAATTTTATGATTAACGTATGTATCAATCATTACCCGAACATCATTTTTTGGGAGAACAAAGCTGATAAATGTTAATTTTTTGTTATGATTTGTATTGGTTTTGTTGTAATTGCCGGTTTTTGATGTGCTGCTAGTGTTGTTTTTATGTTTGTTTTGGTGCATTCTTGCACTATTTGTGTGCATCAACATAAAAATCTTTAAATGCGCATTTTTAAAAACGATCTATATTTATATGTAATATTTCATGATATGATTGCCTTTTGATTAGCTAATTATTCATATTTAATGTTTAAATATGTATCTTTGGTTTAAATCATACCGGGAGATTTACGGGTGGCACACTTTGTGCTGATACACGCTTTGTACTTTTGGTACTGACCGTTTCCGGTTTCCATCGTTTTGAAGTTATATAAGAAGGTGATAATGAAAAGAATGACGTTTCTGACAGTCATGCTGTTTAGTTTGATGACATCATTTGCTCAGGCCGCAGAAGATAATTTAATCCGCCTGGGTGTAGAACCCGGATATGCGCCTTTTGAGATCAAAAAACCTGACGGATCTCTGGCCGGATTCGATATCGATCTGGGTAAAGAAATCTGTCTGCGCCTGAAAGCCCGCTGTGAATGGGTTGAAAGTGATTTTGATGGTCTGATCCCGGCGTTGAAAGCCAAGAAAATTGATGCAATTTTATCTTCAATGTCGATTACGCCTCAGCGTCTGGAAGAAATAGATTTCACCGATAAACTTTATGGTACGCCAGCCCGTCTGGTCGCTCCAAAAGGAATGAAGTTTCAGCCAACCGCAAAATCTCTGGCCGGGAAACGTGTCGGGGTGTTTCAGGGAACAACGGCTGAAACTTATGCAAAAGAGCAATGGGCAGCCCACGGCGTTGATGTGGTTGCTTATCAGAATCAGGATCTGGTTTACGCTGATTTGATGAATGGTCGTCTTGACGCTTCTTTCCAGGATGCTGTTGCCGCGGATGATGGCTTTTTGAAGCGTCCGGTCGGTAAAGGTTTTGCGTTCAGCGGTCCTGAAGTCAACGACGAAAAATATTTTGGTGTTGGTGCCGGTATCGGCGTTCGCAAAGAAGACCAGCAACTGAAAAACAGTATTAATAAAGTTCTGGCTGACATGTTAGCAGACGGGACTTACCAGCAAATTGCGAAGCAATATTTCCAGTTTGATATCTACGGTAAATAAATCATCTTTCAGCAGCCCTTTGTTAATCATAACGATGTGTGGTTATGGTGAGCAACGGGCTGTTCTCTTCAGGTAAATTAATATGTTACAAGGTTATGGCAGTGTTATCTTTGATGGTGCTGTAATGACAATTGAGCTTGCGGTGTTGTCCGTGGCGGTTGCAATTGTCCTCGGACTACTTGGCGCAAGTGGTAAATTATTTGGTAACCGGCCTGTTGTTTTCCTTGCGAATATTTATACAACCATTGTGCGTGGCGTACCGGATCTGGTGCTGATGATGCTGATCTTTTACGGATTACAGCTCATTCTGAACCAGATTACTGAATTCTGGGGCTTTGAGCAGATCAATATTGATCCCTTTACTGCCGGTGTTCTGACGATTGGTTTTATTTATGGCGCTTATCTGGCCGAAACGTTCCGTGGTGCTTTTCTGGCCGTCCCTAACGGGCAGCTTGAATCAGGAACGGCTTACGGTTTTACCCCCTGGCAAATATTCCGGCTGATTTTGTTCCCGCAGATGATGCGTCATGCATTGCCCGGGCTATCGAATAACTGGCTGGTGATTCTGAAATCAACTGCTTTAGTTTCTATTATTGGTCTTGCTGATGTGGTGAAAGCAACCCAAATGGCGGGTAAAGGAACCTATCAGTTTTTCTTTTTCACGATTGTTGCTGCTGCGGTTTATCTGTTTTTTACGACGCTATCGAATTTAGTGTTTTACTGGCTCAATCGTCGTTATGCCTTTGACCAGAGGAAGAGCGCCTCATGATTGAAATTCTTGAACAATATGGTAAGGCCTTTCTCTGGTCTGATGGTTACCATTTTTCAGGTGTGGCTGTCACACTCTGGTTGCTGGTGATTTCGGTTGTGCTGGGTTTTGTGACTTCCGTGCCGCTTTCTCTGGCCCGGGTTTCTGAAAAGCGGTGGATTGCTTTTCCTGTATGGCTGTTTTCTTATGTCTTCAGAGGAACACCGCTGTATGTCCAGCTGCTGGTGTTTTATACCGGGGTGTATACACTGGGTTTTGTTCGTTCAACCGAGTTTTTGAACTGGTTTTTCCGCAGTGGTTATAACTGTACGCTGATTGCGCTGTATTTGAATACCTGTGCCTATACCATCGAAATTTTTGCCGGTGCGATCAGAGAAACGAATCAGGGTGAAATTGAAGCAGCGAAAGCCTATGGTTTTTCCCGCTGGAAATTATATCGCCACATCATTATTCCTTCTGCATTGCGCCGGGCATTACCGGCTTACAGCAATGAAGTGATTATGATGTTACACTCCACTTCGCTGGCATTTACTGCAACGGTTCCGGATATTCTGAAAGTGGCCCGGGACGTTAATGCAGCAACCTATAAATCATTTCATGCGTTTGGTATTGCTGCGGTTTTATATCTTATAATCTCATTTTTGCTGGTAGCGTTGTTTAAAAGAGCCGAAAAACGGTGGTTAAGACATCTGCGGCCGATTTCAGCTCAGAAGTAAGGAATCTTATGCATAACTCAAAACTTGCCGTGAAAGAACTCCATAAAAAATATGGTTCTCATGAAGTGTTAAAAGGTATATCGCTTCAGGCAAATGCCGGTGATGTGATCAGTATTATTGGCTCGTCCGGTTCCGGAAAAAGTACCTTTCTGCGCTGCCTGAACTTTCTGGAAAAACCGTGTGAAGGTTCGATTTATGTCAATGGTCAGGAAATCAGGATGGCGCGTAACAATGACGGGCAGCTCAAAGTCGTTGATGACAAACAGTTGCAGCTATTACGGACCAAACTGACCATGGTTTTCCAGCACTTTAATCTGTGGAGTCACATGACTGTGCTGGAGAATGTCATGATTGCGCCGATGAAAGTGCTCGGTATCAGCGAAGCAGAAGCCAGGCAGCGCGCTTTGACTTATCTGGAAAAAGTCGGGATTGATGATCAGGCGCAGCAGCGTTTTCCTGCACATTTATCCGGTGGTCAGCAACAACGGGTTTCAATTGCCCGTGCACTGGCGATGGAACCTGAAGTTCTGCTGTTTGATGAACCGACTTCCGCGCTCGACCCTGAATTAGTCGGAGAAGTTCTGAAAATCATGCAGAAACTGGCTGAAGAAGGGAAGACCATGATCGTTGTGACCCATGAAATGGAATTTGCCCGTCATGTTTCGAATCATGTGATCTTCCTTCATCAGGGAAAAATTGAAGAAGAAGGTGATCCGGAACAGGTGTTTAACCAGCCGAAAAGCGAACGCTTACAACAGTTTCTGTCCGGTGCACTGAAGTAATCGGTGTTTTCACCATGAAAGCGCTTCATAACGACGCACAAACTGTTTCACCTGCCTGCCGTATCGCAGTTTACATGCCGGGTTCAACTTCTCTGTTTTCCACAGGCGCTGCTGAAGCGCCTTTTTCAGCTGTAAATCAGCTGCTGGGTGAAGAAAAATATCAGTTGCTCTGGTTGTCTCACCCCTGTCAGCCGACGGATGAAAGGCTCCGGCTGCCCGGACCTGACATTCTGGATGACTTTGAATGCGATTTGCTGATGATTGTTTCCCATACCGCGCCGGAGCAGCCTTTGCTGACTGCAGAAAAAATCAAACTGCAGCATCTGGTTCAAAAACGGAATGTACAAATCATTGCGGCTCATGCCGGGCCTTTCTGGCTGGCTGAATGTGATTTAGTCACCAGTCAACCCGTTGCGTTGCACTGGTCTCTGATGGAGAGTTTCAGCGAGCGGTTTCCTGCTTTGATAGTGTCGGATCATCTGTATACCACAAAGGATCAGGTGACCACCTGTGCAGGGCAGGCGGCCTTACTGGACTGTTTAATTCAGTGGATTGAAAACCGTGAAGGTCATGAGCTGGCCTATGCGATCTCAGATTTGCTCTGTCTGGACCGCATCCGTTCAGCGGATGAGCGTCAGCGAATACCGGCGAAGCATGCCGGTGAAACGCAGCCCCGGTTGACCATGGCGATTGAACTGATGGAAAATAACATCGAAGAGCCGTTATCAACCGGTGAGATCGCCAGTCTGGTCAATATCTCCCGCAGGCAGCTGGAGCGGCTTTTCAAGCGTTATCTCGATACCATGCCTGCCCGTTATTATCTGCAGCTCCGTTTAAAAAAAGCCCGTCAGCTGCTGTTAACTACCAACACTTCCATTGTTCAAATTGGCCTGCATTGCGGCTTTTCCAGTGGCGCGCATTTCTCCAGTGCTTACAAATCTTATTACCAGATTACACCGCGGGAAGAACGTTCAAAAAAGTTTCATCCTGATCGGGTTTAATCATTTTGTCCCGGGTTTATTGCTTTTCATGTTAGTCCGAATGGTGAAAAGTTATAAATATCCGTCGGATTTATGTAATTTTTGTGGTCTTAATTCTTATAACCTGTCTGTGCATTCGTGGTTTTGTCAGGAAGAACAAAATCAGTCATGGATTTCTGGTGTAAAGAAAAGACGACAACCGAAAATGGATCTTAACGATGATTATTCTACGTCCGGCCCGGCAGGGCGATATTCAGCAGATTGAACAGCTGGCACATGACAGCGGCACTCAGGTCAGTACATTACCGGCAGAGCGTTCTTTTCTGGTTGAGAAAGTCAGTCACTCGCTTGATTCATTCCGGCAGGAAGTTTTATCTCCCGGTGAAGAGAGCTACTTCTTTGTGTTGGAAGAAACAGTGACAGGGCAAATCCTTGGCACAGGCGGTATTGTCGCTCTGGCCGGTTTTCAGGAACCTTTCTATGCATTCCGCAATGATATTCTGATCCACTCATCCAGAGCCTTAAAGATTCACAGCCGGATTCATGCACTGACACTGACTCATGATTTGAGTGATCATTCCCAGTTATGCTCTTTCTATGTTGTTCCAGCCCTCAGAGATTCCTTTTATCCGGCTCTGGTGACACTGGGACGCCTGATGTTTATGTCGGTACAGAAAGAACGCTTTGCGGAAGACTGGATGGCGGTGTTGCCCGGTATTGAAGATGCGTCAGGCCGGGCGCCATTCTGGGATCATGTCGGGCGTAAATTCTTCCGTCTGCCTTATCACGAAGTTGAACATTATAACAGCACGTTGGATCGCACCTTTATCGCAGAGCTGATGCCGCATCATCCTCTGTATGTCCCTTTGATCAATGAAGAAGCTCAGGCAGTGATGGGACAAGTTCATCCGGAGAGTGAATTGCAGTACCGGTTGTTATTTGATCAGGGGTTTGAAGCCGATAAATATGTGGAAATTTTTGATGCCGGACCCATTCTGACGGCCAGAAAAAGTACGCTTAACCTTTGGCAGAATATTCATCAGTGCAAGATAAAAACCAAAGCTTTAGCCAAAACTTGTCAGTATTTGATTGGCATGACAACAAAAGAACAGGAATTTCAGGCAGCGATTATTGATGCCTGGCAGGACGGGAAGACGTTATTCGTCAGTGATGCGACGCTTGTCAATACACTTGGATTAGAGACAGATCAATCAGTCTGGTGTTTACCGCTGGATCCACAGCATTCATAACGCACCAGATTTAATCAGGGATTAGTGAAAATGATGATAATTCGTCCGGTCATTCATGATGACCTGGCTGCGCTGAAGGAGCTGGCAGCCAAAACCGGTGTAGGTTTTACTTCTTTACAGGATAATGAAGAGCAGCTTCGTGCGCGGGTTGAGCGTATGATTGATACCTGGCAGGGAAAACTGCCGTTATCGGAGCAGGGCTATCTGTTTGTTCTGGAAGATACAGAAACAGAGAAAGTGGTTGGTATTTGCGGGATTGAAGCCGCTATCGGGCTGAATGAAGCCTGGTATAACTACCGTGTTGGTACACTGGTTCATGCTTCAAAAGCGCTGGATATTTACAGCCAGATGCCGACGCTGTTCCTCAGTAATGATCACACAGGTCATAGTGAACTCTGTACTTTATTTCTTGATCCGTCTTACCGGCATAATAAAAACGGGCAGTTGCTTTCTAAGAGCCGCTTTTTGTTTCTGGCCACTTTCCCGGACCGTTTTGGCAGCAAACTGATTGCGGAAATGCGAGGTGTTTCCGACCAGCAGGGTTACTCGCCGCTCTGGGAAAGTCTGGGGCGTCATTTCTTCTCGATGGATTTTGCACAGGCAGATTATCTGACCGGCATCGGCCAGAAATCGTTTATTGCCGAGCTGATGCCTAAACACCCGCTGTATGTTGATTTTCTCAGTGAAGATGCGAAAGCCGTTATTGGCCAGGTGCATCCGGATACCGTGCCGGCCCGGAAGATTCTGGAAGCAGAAGGGATGCGCTATGAAGGGTATGTTGACATCTTTGATGGCGGCCCGACTGTTGAAGCCTATATTCAGGATTTGCGCATAGTTCGCGAAATCAGAAGCTGGCCGGTTGAAATCGTTGAGAATTCATCAGGTTCAGCCAATACTTTTTATTTGATAGGAAATGAAAGTTTTAGCGATTACCGGGTGATTTCCGGTACGCCTGAGTTTTCAGAAACTCATATCCGCTTAACCCGCCATCAGGCCAGGCAGTTACAAGTCTGCGCTGGTGAGACGGTACGTGCGGTCACACTTTTTGCACAGGAGGCAGCCTCATGATTCAGTCCGGTTTATATATCAATGGTGAATGGCGCAACGGCCGGGGCGATGTATTTGAAAAGCGGGATCCGTCGACTGATGAACTGATCTGGACTGCGGCGGAAGCCAGCGGTGAAGATGTGTCTGAAGCGATTCAGGCCGCCCGTCAGGCGTTTCGGTGCTGGTCCGGGACGGATCTGGAAACCCGGCTGGAGCTGGTCAATTGTTTTGCCGAAAATCTGGCTGAGGCCAAAGAAGAACTGGCGGCGGTGATTGCCACAGAAACAGGCAAACCGCGCTGGGAAGCATTGACAGAAGTCCAGGCCATGATGAATAAAGTCAAAATTTCGGTCGATGCTTATCATGAGCGTACCGGGCATAAAGTGACTTTAACGGGAGACGGGCAAGCCGTATTACGTCATCGTCCTCATGGGGTGCTGGCGGTTTTCGGTCCGTATAACTTCCCTGGCCATTTGCCAAATGGTCATATGATTCCGGCTTTACTGGCCGGAAACTGTATTGTTTTCAAACCGAGTGAGCTGACGCCGTGGACTGCTCAGATGACGATGGAAATCTGGCAGAGATCCGGTTTACCGGCAGGCGTGATCAATCTGGTTCAGGGCGGGAAATCAACCGGTATTGCGCTTTCAGCCCACGCTAATATTGACGGGCTGTTGTTTACGGGCAGCGCCGGTACGGGTTATCAGTTGCACCGTCAGCTGGCCGGACAGCCGGAGAAAATTCTGGCGCTGGAGATGGGCGGAAACAACGCGCTGATTGTTGAATCATTCAAAGATGTGGATGCCGCTGTGAATCTGATTATCCAGTCCGCGTTTATTTCTGCCGGACAGCGTTGTACCTGTGCCCGGCGTTTACTGGTGAAAAATGGCCCTGCCGGTGAGCAACTACTGCAACGGCTGGTTGAAGTTGCCGCTGGTATCCGGGTTGGTCGCTGGGATGACGAGCCCGCACCATTTATGGGGCCGGTAATCTCTGATGATGCAGCCAGCCGGATGTTACATGCACAAAGTGCCTTACTGGCTGCTGGTGCACAGGGATTACTGCCAATGACCCGGCCGGAAGAGCGTGTCGCATTTCTCACTCCGGGCATTCTGGATGTTTCAAATGTGCGTATGTTACCGGACGAAGAGTATTTCGGGCCGCTGCTGAGCGTGATGCACTACGACACGCTCGAAGAAGCAATTGAGCTGGCAAACCAGACCCGCTTCGGGCTGGCGACCGGGCTGATATCAACAGATCGTGCCGATTATGAACAGGTACTGGCGAGTGCCCGCTCCGGGATTGTGAACTGGAATAAACCGCTGACCGGCGCGTCCAGTCAGGCACCGTTTGGCGGTATAGGTGCATCCGGAAATCATCGTCCGAGTGCTTATTATGCGGCTGACTACTGTTCGTGGCCAATGGCATCTCTGGAAACAGAACAGCTCGTCATGCCGGAGACAACGTCTCCCGGCCTGCAGTTTTAACCGGTCTGTTATTCAGACACAAGGAGAGAGAAATGTCAGCATTTGAAGTCAACTTTGATGGTTTGGTCGGCTTAACACATAACTATGCCGGATTATCATTTGGCAATGTCGCATCCCAATCCCATCAAAACGAAACTGCGAACCCGAAACTGGCAGCGTTGCAGGGATTAACCAAGATGAAAGCTCTGGCGGATATGGGATACCATCAGGGGGTTCTTCCGCCTCACGAGCGGCCGTGCATCACCACCCTCAGACAGCTGGGTTTTTCCGGAAGTGATGCTGATATTGTAGCAAAGGCAGCCAGAGAAGCGCCCCGTCTGCTGGCGATGACCAGCTCGGCTTCTTCGATGTGGGTTGCGAATGCTGCAACGGTTTCTCCTTCCGCCGATACGCTTGATAGCCGGGTACATTTCACGCCGGCCAACCTGAATAATAAGTTGCACCGGGCGATTGAAGCAGAGACAACCGGACGAATCCTGCAACAGATTTTTTCCGATTCCCGGCACTTTGTGCATCATGCGCCTTTACCGCAACATGCGTCACTGGGTGATGAAGGTGCTGCAAACCATAACCGGTTATGTGCCGGTTACGGGCAGCCGGGCGTTGAAATGTTTGTTTATGGCTGTCGCTCCGGTGACGGGCAGAATCGCCCGGCGTTGTATCCGGCGCGGCAGACTTATGAAGCCAGTGAATCAGTGATGCGCTTACATCAGCTTCATCCGGATAAAACTGTGTTTGTACAGCAAAATCCGGCGGTGATTGATCAGGGTGTTTTCCACAATGATGTGATTGCGGTCAGCAATGGTCCGGTGTTGTTTTACCATCAGGAGGCCTTTTTGAACCAAAAAGCGGCTTTTGACGAAATGACAACGAAACTGGCTGAAGTCGATTGCCTGTTTAGTGCGGTTGAGGTGCCATCCCGTCTGGTTTCGGTGGACGATGCGGTGAAAACCTATCTGTTTAACAGTCAGTTACTGATGAAAGATGACGGTAAAATGATGTTGGTTGTACCGCAGGAAGCCCGTGAACATCCGGGTGTCTGGGCTTATTTGTCCTCCCTCATTGCGCAGGGTGACATCATCAATGAAGTCAAAGTTTTTGATTTGCGTGAGAGTATGAGAAACGGCGGCGGCCCGGCTTGTCTGCGCCTGCGTGTGGTATTGAATCAGACTGAATTGAATGCAACCAACCCGAACGTAATTTTAACCGATTCTCTTTATCATGAACTGACACAATGGGTTGAAAAACATTACCGGGACCGGTTGGCTGAATCTGATCTGGCTGATCCGCAGTTATTGCAGGAATGTAGAACCGCGCTGGATGAGCTGACTCAGATCATGAATTTAGGCGCTGTCTATCCGTTCCAGCGTTAGCGTTAAGGATCGCGGAGATGAAACAATGAGTTCGTATTTATCTGAGGTATTAGAAAACAGACAGCCGGCTGCTTTGACCGGAGACAATCAGTATCTGAGCTGGAAGCAGGTGGCTGAAGGGGTGTTGCTGTTTGAACCGCATCACCCGGCGGAACACCATGTGATTTTATCTGCCGGTGTTCACGGGAATGAAACCGCGCCGGTTGAGATTTTGTGTCGTCATGTTGATGCGTTGCTGGCCGGGGAAATGGCCCTGAATGTGCGGTTACTGGTTATTCTGGGTAATCTGGCGGCGATGCGGCAAAATCAGCGGTTCATTGACGTGGACCTGAACCGTTTATTCAGTGAAAAACATCTTGATTATGATGTCGGTGAAGACACCCGCCGGGCGGTGCTTTTGGAACAATGTACGGGCGATTTTTATACCGGTACCGTACTTTCAGCCCGTTTTCACCTGGATTTGCATACGGCAATCCGTGGATCTCATTATCTCCGGTTTGGCGTGCTGCCTGTACTGAATGACACAACGGTCCGGTCGGGTTTTTTTGACCGGCTGCTGGGCATGGGGCTGGAAGCACTGGTTGTTAATCCGGTGCCCGGCGGTACGTTCAGCTATTTCACGGCGAATGTTCATGGTGCCCAAAGCTGTACTCTGGAGCTGGGTAAAGCCAGACCTTTTGGTACCAATGATCTGACGCAGTTTCAGGCGGCAGATGAGGGGGTGGCGGATCTGATTTGTGGCCGGAATGACTTATCTTCACCCCGCCCGCCGGCGAAAATTTACCGGGTTTCTCAGGAGCTGAAAAAGTACTCTGAAAATTTTTATTTCCCGGAAATTGGTGACGATGTGAAGAACTTTACCCGTTTCCCACAGGGGACGGTGATTGCCCGGGATGGTGATGTTGAATACCGGGTTGAACATGCGTTCGAGTGGCTGATTTTTCCCAATGCCAATGTACGTAACGGATTACGCGCGGGCATCATGCTGGAAGAAACAGAACTGGATGCTTTCACCCGCCGATAATTCACAGGCAGATTCCGCTCCCGGCATCTGCTCTGTGGTTATGGTTTGAGCAACAGGGACAGCAGAGATAAAAACCCGGCCAGAGAAATGGGCAGTAAAGCAAATGCGTAGCCAATATAAGCCGGGAACTTTGCTTTAACTTTCAATGCTTTTTTAGCGGCCATGGCTTTGTGCAGGCGGTAAGTGCCGAAAAAAGAGACGGCCACCCACAGCGCGATGGTCAGGTAAATTGCGGCGGTGTTGCCATTATGGATGACGGCCGTCGCTGCGTATAAAAAGCCAAAGTGCAGTGCGACGAGATTGCTCAGAATTTTATTGGGGGCAGAGGGTTGCATAATTTCTCACTGAGTTAGATAACTAACGTATTTTAATCACTGACTTGATACTAAATCGGATGCTTAAAATAAGGCACGAAAAAAATGTAACGCCGGGATGATAATATGAAGTCAGTTCAGCTTTTACCTGATTTTCGCCGGGCAGTCTATCCCGGCGACGGGTAAAACAAATTATTTTTCGTTTGAAATCATGATGAATCCGGAAATTACAATACTGTTTCCAGTTCTCTGAGTGCCTGCGGCCATTCTCCCGGCCAGACGTATTTATCTTTTAATATTTTTGAACTGTAATGCAGGCAAATATCTGTGGCGAGACCCGGATAACGTTGCTGCATGGCACTGAATAGCTCATCGCCACTGTGTGCTGCCCTGGCGACGGTTTCAAATGTTTTTATATACTGACGGGTAAAATCAATGGCATCCGGAGAGACTCTGCCGGCATCCGGGGCGTGGCCGGGAACGACAATTTCCGGGTTCAGGGCTTCCAGCCTGTCGAGCACATCCAGCCAGTCTTGTCGCAATTCGGGTGTTTTGTCATCGGCAATCCACACATGGGCCTGATTGAAGACGGTGTCAGCAGCGACAAGGGTTTTGATGCAGGGAATCCACAGGGCGGACTGTCCGTCCGAGTCACCGCGAAGCGGGCCGAGAATTTCCAGCCTTTGTCCTTCCAGCATGATAAGCGGTTCTTCAATTAGTTCTACGGCTACTTTTTCTTTTGGACCATTGCTCCCCAGTACTTCTGTCCCCCAATAGTTGATTTTAAAATCATAAGCATCGTTGACGAACTCTCCGCACCCTTTTAAAGAAATGATTTGTGCATCGGGAAATGCCCGGTGCAGCACCGCAGTGCCCAGAAAGTGATCCGGGTGAAAATGAGTAATATAAATCGTTTGTAACTGACATCCGGTTTCCAGAATCTCCGCAACCAGCCGATGGGCGTTTGCCAGCGTAAATTGTGTATCGATAACGACAGCATTCTTCTGCCCGTAGACAATGGTTGAATTGACACTAAAGCCATCGTGTTGATCGCCGCCATTGAAGATTTTGATATTGAGTGGGGAAAGAGAAATGATGTGATTGGAAGGCATAGATATATCCTTGGTGATGACAAAAATAATATGCATTTTAACTCATAAAAAGAGAATGGCTATCATTTTCCGGGGGATTGTTCTGTATCGATGATTTACTGTCCATTTTGCTCAACCTGTCACCCGGGGTATCTATGAAACACTGTTTTATAATGTTATTATCCGCTGCCGTTATTCACATCTGAACCCTGTATCTTCAGGTTGTTTGGGTATATACAAGGAATGTTTTATGAATCTTTTAAGGCTGGGGATCCTGTTGGGAATTGGTTTTATCATTTTTCTGATTCCTGCCGTATTTATTATTTATCTGGTTGTGCTTGGTTTTACCATAGCCGAGCAGGTGGAAGTTGTCAGTGATGTCCGGTTTCAGGATCCGCAGTTTGAACAATGTGTCAAACAACAGGAGCAGACACATCTGGACCAGATTCGGGTATTGATCTGTAATGAAATGAACATTCAGTCAGTGGCTGAGATCAAATACATGCCGGCCCTGACAGAGCTACAGGTGCTGCATAACCAGATTGAATCGGTCGATACAAGCCACTCGCCTGCATTAGAAAGACTGGTGATCGCGCATAATCAGCTGAAAGCCGTGGATGTGTCCGGTAATCCTCAGCTCCGGTTTCTGAATGTGTCAGACAATCAGCTGACTCATCTGGATGTTAGTCACAATCCGTTGCTCGAAAGTCTTTATGCTTACCAGACTTCTCTGAACCATCTGGATGTTTCCGGACTGCCTGAACTGGAAAATCTGGGGGTCAGCAGGCATCAGTTTACAACACTCGATGTTGCTCATAATCCCGGACTGCATTTACTCAACCTGTCTGTCGGAACCCTCCGGGAAATCGACTTATCTCATAACCCGGCGCTGACGCATTTGTATCTGAGCTCAAATCAGCTGAAAGCACTGGATGTCAGCCATAATCCACAACTGGAAGTCATGAATATCAGAGATAATCAACTTTCAGCGCTCGATATCACACAGAACCGGGAATTGCGCGAGCTCAAGGCAGAATACAACCAGCTGGTCCGGATTGATTTCCGGCAGAACCCTGAGTTAGTCGCGCTTTCCCTGAATAATAATCGCCTGACCGATCTGGATTTATCCACTCAGTCTCAACTGACAAAGCTGACCGTATTTAATAATCCTTTGAAACAGATTGATTTATATGACGAAGCCACACTGAAACTGTTATCGCTCGAAGGCACCCCGCTTGCGTCTTCAGATGCTTTTGCTGAGACAGTGAAGAAAAACATCTCTTCTCAGCTGGCGCCGAGAGTCAGTATTCTGGAGGCGGGTCTGATTAACCGCAAAGGCAGTCAGTATACGGTTACCCCGGCAGTGCAGGTGAGGCCGCATGTCGGCCAGTATATCGGGTTTCGTTATGCGGTTGTTCTACCCGGTGATCAAAACAGGGGCGCAGTATTGAATCAATCTCAGTTTCCGGTCACGGTGAGGATGAAACATCCGGAGATTATTGACCCGCAGACCGGTAAAGGGTTCCGGGTATCAAGCTGGGCAGATACAATGTTCCGCCATTCAAAGAATCTGGCGCTCTGGTATTTTGAAGATCAAAGAGAGGTGGTCAGCGGAAAATGGACGCTGGAGATACTTTACCGGGATGCTGTGATTGCCCGTCAAACATTTACGCTCATGGGGGATTAAAAACTGACGGGTAAAAAATATCCATGCCGGTTATGGCATGGATATTCATGATCATCTGAAGGATGATTCAGAGCGAATGACTGAATCAATTTGCTCCGGATTAATAGTTCACCGGGTTATCGATCCGGTTCCAGAAACAGACTTTCTTGTTGCTCCGGGTATCTGTCATGTAAGCATAGCTACAGCTGTCATCATAACTGTAACGGCCGGTATGGATTTTATAAGGCCCGAATGTCATGCCATCAACGGAGTGATAGACGCCATTTTTTAAGACTGAGAAGTGCATATGTGGCCCGGTAGAGCTGCCGCCAGAGCATAACGCCTGAGATTTGTTGCTGGCATAAATCCCCAGAACCGTATTCTGTTTGACATACTGGCCATTGGTGACCTGAATGTTGTCCATATGGTAGTAGTTCGTTGCCCAGCCATTGGAGTTAGTGACCCTGACTTCGCATTTTGAAAGCACGCTGACGGTGCCCGCATTCGCTGCTGCAACGTCATAAGTCGTTGCGCCCCACTGAGGCCAGTCATAAGAGACATCAAATGAAGAAAGCGGGTAGCCGGAACCTGTATATGAGTGAGGACCGTTTGGTACCCAGTTATAACCACGGCGCCACGGCATTTGCATAAAGCCTTCTTCCGGCAGTTTTGATGAAGAAGCCCGCAGCAGACTTGTGCTCAGCAGAGATGTGCCATCTGTCTCTCCAAACCATTCCTGATACTGTTTCTGCCACTGTTTCCAGTCACTGTATTTGGTTAATTCATTCACTAAAGCCAGTGTGGATGGCGTATAAGAAGCCAGCTCATAATCACCGCTGCGGTAGCTGTAGAAATATTGTGATAAGTGATTGGTCAGGTGGGTGATTTTTTCTTGATACAGTTTTTTTTCAGCAAGGCTTGGTGTTTTGGAGCCCGGCCAGTCTTCAGTGACGGCCAGAGTCGTGATGACAATCCGGGGATCAACACTGGTAATCCCTGCCCAGTGAGTCAGAGATTCCGATAAGAACTCCCACTGAGGCGCATGTTGTTCAAAGAAGCTTTGTATATCAAACGGGCGCTTGACCGGACGGAAAACAAATTGACTTTCGCTGACCAGACGGTGGGGAACGCTCTGCTCAGCCAGCTGTTCTGCCTTGACTGTTGGCGTATCTACGTGTGTATAAAACGAATGGGCAGACACAGCGGAGATGCTGCTGCCGATTAAAAGTGCGAGAGCCAGACTGATCGATTTTTTTTCGAGCATAATTTTTTCCTGCTATTTATTATTTAATATTTAAACAACCATGAAGGTTGTATTTTTGTTGTGATATTTGTCTTATATGAATGGGTATCATATCAGGCGAATTTAAAAATACTACTATAGTTTTTAAATTTTAAAATGATTCATTTTATAAAAATCGGCAAATAGTAATTTTTAACATAATATAATCTTTGTCCGGGTAATAATTATAATGAAATATCTTATCTGTTCTATGGGGCTAAGCATCAAATTTTTAAATGAAATATATAAAAATTTATTTGAGTATTTATTCTAAATAAATACGGCTGGACTTTTAGTGCGAATAAAATAAATAAAATGATAATTTTTATCTAAAATACATGTAGTTAATGTTTTGTGTTGGTGTGCGGTTAAATCAGGGTGAATCCAGATTGTTACCCGGCGGTATTTTAATTTTCGGTACCGGTTTCATAGTGTTTTATTCCGAATTGATCGCTGGTTTGAGATATTTTACTTATACCTGCTGAGAAGGTGAATTAGTGATTTGGTGTTTTATATTATATTTTAACTATTCTGTTTTTCTCTGAGTTTTCTTTATTTTGATAGTTTTAACGATATATTTTCCGGAGAGGGCTCAATTCGTTTGTGCTGATTTGTGCTGGTATATCTGGCGCGGTTTTATGCGGGGTTTGTCATCCTCCTTTGACTGCCGAAATGACTGACAGTAATAAAGGAGGATGAACACTGGCGGATACTTTTGGGTCAACAGAGCTTAGTGTGTCTCTGGTTGTCCGGGGATATTCATGTAGTATTTTGCCGGATTACCGGGCTCGATGAGCACAGTCAGCTCGTCAGTGATGATATCAGTCGGGTCAAACCAGAGATTTTCACTTTTAAACACATGCAGCTGACTGGTTTGAGGGTTCTGCCATTGCGCAATGATGACATAAGGATGACGTCCGTTCAGCTCAAGAGACGTATTCATCTCAACCTGCTGAAAGCGTGCGGTCACCGGGGTGCCATGCTGTTTGAGATAGTTTTTTTTCCGGTTACCGAAGAGGCTGAAGATGAAAAATCCAACTCCGGTTAAAAAGAACAGTCCGCCCAGGATGCCGAAAATCAGCGGCCCGAGCCACAGGTGGAAAAAGCTGTAAATTTCTGCATGTTCAGGAAGATCCGGCCGGTAAACGACTTCTACGTTTTCTCCGCGGGAAAAAGAGGGCGGATTACTGCCGGTTGATGATTTAAATTCGATCATTTCGCCTTCAGTGGTTTGAAAAGAAACCACCGGATAATAAGTGCCGTCGCTGATAAACGCGATGACTGTACCGTCTGTCCGGACTGAATGATTGAGAAAGCTTTGCTGCTGATGAAACAAAAAAGCTGCCAGAGCAAGGAAGACAAGCCCGAATGCCATAAAAGCGAGTTTGAAAATAGATGAAGGTTTCATAATGACTGAGAACTCCGGGTGAAAAATAAACATTAATGAAATGGGTCAGAAGACCCTGAGGCGGCGGCAGTCTATTGAGTTGGTTGATAATAAAAAAGATTGTATTCCATATATTGCGTGTTTATGTGAGGTCTGTTCCATAATGAATGGCAGATTTAAGTGATGAACTCTCTGATTTTCTTCCTTCCTGCAGAGTCAGCCATGACCGGCTGACTCACAGATGGAGATGATTGCTTTACCTTAAATACCGATTTATTTTTTCCTTCCAACCGTCAACTTGTGAACGTTTATCCTGAATAGTTTTCAGCAGGTCAACGGTCAGAAAGAAACCGATATCATCACTGCTGAAGTGATAGGTCGCACCAAGGGAATACATGTTATCGAGGTGAATCATCAATCCATGCCCGATGTCGCTGGTGCCAGCACGATCCGAGAAAGTCGAGACCGCTGAGATTCCACATGGTATGCCGATCCATCATGCATGGTCGTCGGTTTTGGCGAGTTTGATGAAGTCGCGAACCATTTTTACCAGATCAACGAAGTCGGAAAGTGAATTGGTTTGGGAGGCAAAATGAACGATACTTTGAGCATCCTGCATACGATCTGTGATTTGGGCATGGGCATTTCCGGCTTCAGTATGACTTACATTGAATGTCCCAACCGGCATAATCGCTTCTAAAAACCGGTAACTCACCGCAGGATCAATAATATATCCATGCAGGTCATGTGGGTTTAACGTATGAATCAGCATTTCCGTGGTGATGGGGTGGAACAGAGACTGAGCGATGGCGGAAGCAATCCAGCTTGCAGCAGGCGTTCCCCCGAACTCACAGATGCGTGCGACCGGATCATAGTGATGACTGACATTATAAAAAGTTTCTGTACAACCTTGTCCATCAGCTGATACCGGCCTGACTTTCAAAAATGACGCATATTCAGGCATGTTTTCAGGTTGAATGAAATTCGTATGAGAAAGGTTACTACTCTGGTGATTCAATGGTCCGGAGGATTCGCCGGTTGCTCACAACATCAGTTTCCGGCTCTCTTTAGCGGCGAGGTTTTGCGGGGCTCTCTCCATTGCCCGGTAAAAGATTTCCCGGTTGCCCTGCTCGCCGGAAGCGCGCAGAGTCAGGGCATGAATCGTCCAGTCCGAAGAGGTTTTTTCCATTTCAAACCGGTATCTGCCGGAGATTTGCCAGAATCCGTCACTGCCAATGAAATGGCTGGCCGTCACATCTGCTGTGACTGTCGCATGGTTTTCTGACTGTTCGATTTGGATACCTGACAAATTGTGCAGCGTATTATCAAAGCCCGGCTGCAAACCGGCCCACTGGCGTATCAGGGCCTTACGGTTGACTGTTGCCGGTTCGCCGCCAAAGACGGACGTGTAATCAATCACCACCTCTTCAGAGAACAGTCGCCCGAGATACGCGAAAGCACTCTGGTCTGCGAAGGTGGCAAAACTGTGTATGTTACTGATGATCCGGGCATGTTCTTTATTGCGTATACCGGCCGCTACTGACATGATGAATCCCCCGTTACCCCGACTTCCTGATAAAAGTATAGACAAGGTTTACGGGCACGGGCTGTGCGGGTATCGACGCAAACATGGTTCCGGTTGCTGTTTTATTCCAGTGGAATCAGGCTGCTGTTTTTTATTTCTTTAACGGAAACACTGGAGTGCAGAGCACTGACACCTTTGACCCGTCTCAGCTGGTGAATCCGTTCATAATACTCATCCAGATCCCGGGCAACCACCTGGACAATGTAATCGGCGCCACCGGCAATACAATGACACAAAGGTATCCACTCAGTGGATAACACGAATTGCTCGAAATAATCGGTGTTTTCCACTTCATGACTGCTCAGAGAAACCTGCGTAAAGCCGACCATCGTGAATCCAAGCCTTTTACGGTTCAATACTGCCGTGTAGCCCGTGATGAAGGCTTCATCTTCCAGCCTCTTCCAGCGTCTCCAGCAGGGTGTTTCACTTAAATTTACTTTTTCAGACAGCTTACTGTTGCTCATCCGTCCTTCATTCTGAATATACTTCAGTATGGCTAAATCCGTGTCATCAAGTGCATCCTGAGGGTTTTCTTTCTTTAACATGTTCCTTCCTGAAAAATTCTGCCTTTCATGGGCTTTATTTTAATGTAAAAAGCAATTTAATTCCTGCCAGCTTCCATAAAATATCTGGTTATCAAATTAACCCTGCGGAATATTCTGCGTTTTTAACTGAAGCTGGTGTTTATGGATACTCAGGTGGCTATCGCCTTCTTGTTCTTTTCTGTTTCTATGTCGTTGACTCCCGGAGCCGGCAATATCACGTTGCTGGGAATTTCAAACCGGTATGGTTTTTCAGCTGCTTTACCTTTTGTTGCCGGGACTGCATTTGGGGTGCTGGTTGTGTTCGGCGGTACGAGCGCCGGGTTGCTCAGTGTATTAACTGCCTTTCCTGGTGTGTACACAATCATTAAATATCTGGGGATGGCTTATCTGTTATATCTGGCATGGGGAATCAGCCGTTTCAGGGTTGAAGAGGAGACCCCGCAGCCCATGCCAGCGCACGGGGCAGGATTTATTGCCGGTACTTTAGTTCAGGTGCTGAACCCCAAAGCCTGGATTGCGGCAATCACGGCATTTTCCCAGTTTACTGACGTTTCTGGCAGCTATCTGATTCAGGTGATGACAATTATTACAGTCTTTGTGTTGAGTGTCATTTTGTGTACGCTGGTGTGGGCTTACTTTGGTGCGGCGCTGAAGCGTTTATTGCGTTCCCCGCAGCAGATGTTGCTGGTCAACCGTTGCCTTGGGGGAACTCTGGCACTGACGGTTGTGTTTATGCTTATTCAACCGGATTGATCAATCCGGCGGGGTCGGAAAAGACAAAAAACAGGCGCCAACCGGCGCCTGTCTTCAGTGAAAGCGGAAGCAATCCGTCCTTAAGCTTCGGTTGTTTCTGCTTCAGCTGTTGAGGTTTCTTCAACTGCTGCCATTTTCTCCGGCACATGCCGGTAAAACTCAGCATCGATTGCCGGTTCGATATAGTTACCCAGAATAATATCTGCAGCTTTCTCTGCGACCATCATTGTTGGTGCATACAGGTTACCATTGGTGATTGCCGGGAAGATAGAAGCATCAACCACACGCAGGTTTTTCACCCCGTGAACTTTCAGCTCAGCATCAACAACGGCCATCTCATCGTAACCCATCTTACAGGTACAGCTTGGGTGATAAGCACTTTCACCATCGCGGGCAACGAAGTCGAGAATTTCTTCATCGGTCTGTACCGATGGCCCTGGTGCCAGCTCTTCACCACGCAGGTGATCAAAGGCTGGTTGCTCAATGATATTCCGGGTACAACGAATCGCCTGAACCCATTCTTTACGCTCCTGTTCTGTTGACAGATAGTTAAACAGAATCTCTGGCTTCTGATCCGGATCGTTTGATCTGATTTTCACGTGCCCACGAACGTCAGTATTCATCGGACCGACGTGCAGCTGGAAGCCGTGACCGTCACGTGGTGCACTGCCGTCATAGCGGATTGCCAGTGGCAGGAAGTGATATTGCAGGTTTGGATAAGCCACTTCATCATTACCACGGATAAAGCCACCCGCTTCAAAGTGGTTAGTTGCGGCTTTCCCTTTGCGGCGGAATAACCAGTCAAAACCAATCTTAGGCTGATTATACCATTTCAGCGCCGGATACATACTGACCGGCTCTTTACAGGTGTACTGAACATATAGTTCCAGGTGATCCTGAAGGTTTTCACCGACCCCCGGCAGATGATGAACCGGGTTAATGCCTAAAGCGCGCAACTCTTCTTCATTCCCCACACCGGACAGTTGCAGCAGTTTAGGTGAGTTGATCGCACCGCCACAGGAGATGATTTCACCGCCGTATACAGTGTGATTTTTCTTGCGGCGTTTAAACTCAACACCAATCGCTGTTTTGCCGTCGAAAATCACCCGGTTTGCTGTTGCGCCGGTCAGAACGGTCAGGTTTTTACGGTTTTTCACCGGATGCAGATAAGCGCGGGCAGCACTTAAACGACGGCCGCGGTAAATATTCTGGTCAAAGGCACCAAAACCTTCCTGCTGATAACCGTTGACATCATCGGTCAGCGGGTAGCCGGCTTCCTGAGTTGCTTTAAAGAATGCATCAAACAGCGGGTTGTCGCAGGCCGGGGTTGAAATCGCCAGCGGGCCATTGTCGCCGTGATAGGTATCCGCACCTTTCAGGCGGGTTTCAAATTTGCGGAAGTAAGGTAAACAATGCTTATAATCCCAGTTTTCCAGCCCTTCGTAGCGGCCCCATTTTTCATAGTCCAGTGCGTTACCACGGATATAAATCATACCGTTAATACAGCTGCTGCCGCCTAAAACTTTTCCACGGGGCTGGGCAATTTTACGATTGTTCATGCAGGGTTCAGGCTCAGATTCATACAACCAGTTATATGTGCCGTCCGTCAATAAATAGGTTAAGGCTGCCGGCATATGAATCCGGAAGTCGAGCCGGTGATCCGGGCGTCCGGCTTCAAGGACCAGGACTTTATTCTCCGGGTTCGCACTGAGCCGGTTGGCCAGTACACAACCGGCAGAACCGCCGCCGACAATAATATAATCGTATGATTGGTCTTTCATGTGTTCCCTTACGTAATTAAATGAAAAATTTAAATCAGTTCTGATTCAGTTGAATCAATCGTTTGTTGAGCACGATGAAGACATTGTTGCAGCAGCCGGTAATGCTGGCTGACTGCGGCCTGTAAACGAACCGGTTCACGGTTAATCAGGTGGGTGGCTGTTTCCCGCCAGTTTTCAACCGTTTGACGGCAGAATTCCGGATCCTGATACAGGTTGTTGTCATGAGAGCTGAATCCCTGCTGAAGTGCCTGCATGACCCATTCAAAGATTGGGTTTCCTGTCATGCTGGCGAGCAACAGGTTCAGCTGACGATCCGTCTCGCCCAGTTCATGGGCGTGCTGCTGTGGATCGTCTGCGAATGTTTCCAGTTTGCCGACCGCTGCCAGCATGGCTGTATGCTGTTCTGCGGTTGCCCGGACCATCGCTAACTGTGCGACTGTCTGGTCAATGGTTTCCCGGAATTCTGCTACCTGATACGGGCCGATATTTTTCTGCTTGAGAAACAGCGCCAGTGATTCACTGATATTGGCAACGTCCACCTGTTTGATAAACGCGCCACCTTTCTGGCCTTTACGGATTTCAATTAACCCTTTCTGCTTCAGTGCACGAATTGCTTCCCTGATGACACCCCGCCCGGTTCCAAACTGTGTTTGCAGCTCCCGCTCGCTGGGCAGGCAATCGCCGGGCTGAAGTTTTTGGTTCAGAATCGCTGACTCAATCTGCAGGGCGATATCTTCACTCGCCCGGCCGGCCTGAACCTGGTGAAACATCATTTCTTCAGACAACTTCTTACTTCCTTTGATGGTTATTTTTATACTTTTGGTACGACCATTGATGGCTATTATACGTATTTTTCTGCTTAAATCGAGTGTGAAATGGATTTTGGTAGGACCATTGGGTGTGCATTTAACGGTAAGTTATTCATCTTTATGGCTATGAAGCGACCTGACGCGACTTAGCATCGATATGCGCTACCTGTCGCTCTGGACTTCATTTTCCCTCTTCATGTAGAGTAAAAACGTAACATCATAAGCCTGTATGCCTCAGAGAGGCCGGGTTATCAAACAAATATAACTATTCCAGTCTTTTGGCCTTTCAATCTGGTTTGTCGCAACCTTGTCCTGCGATGTTGACAAAACGTTTGTTTCAGCAGAGAAGTATTCACAAGATAACCGGTGATGCCGGGATTGCATCACGATGAAAGGCCGGAAGTAAAATTGATACAGGAAGGAATCGCGATGATAAGAAAAATTGCATGTTTATTGCTGGCACTGACAGGCCTGACGGGACAAACCAGTGCGTTTGCCAAAGAGACGATCCGCATTGGGGTTGATGCGACCTATCCACCGTTTGAATATACCAAACCGGATGGCACGCTGGCCGGATTCGAAATTGAACTGGGCAATGCGATGTGTGAAAAAGTTCAGGCTGAATGTGTCTGGGTACCCATGAGCTTTGACGGGCTGATTCCGGCACTGAAAGTGAAAAAAATTGATGCAGTATTTTCTTCGCTGGGTATTTCAGAGAAGCGTAAGAAAGTTGTCGATTTCTCTGACCGGACCTGGACCGGATTTTCTTCCATGCTGAGCCTGAAGCGCCTTAATCTTCAGCCGGCAGCTGAATCGCTGAAAGGCAAAGTTCTGGGTGTGCTGCAGGGATCCATTCAGGAAGACTTCGCCAGAAAAAAACTCATGCCGCATGGTGTCAGTGTTCAGGCATACCAGACTCAGGAACAGGTCTATGCTGACCTGCTGAACGGCCGGATTGATGCTTCCATGCAGGATATGACGCAGGCGCAGACCGGTTTTATTGAGA
Organism: Vibrio quintilis; assembly: GCF_024529975.1. Taxonomy (GTDB): domain Bacteria; phylum Pseudomonadota; class Gammaproteobacteria; order Enterobacterales; family Vibrionaceae; genus Vibrio; species Vibrio quintilis. Next base: position 361,963 of record NZ_AP024898.1, read on the forward strand.
AAGGAAAACATCCTGAGTTTGCCAACCAGAAGGTTGTGGATGAACTGCTGCCGGCAGACAGTGCAATCGCTATCCGTAAAGGTGATTCACGTACGATGGGGCTGATCAACCGTGGTATCAGTGCGATTCATGCTGACGGAACCTATGACCGGATTCAGCGTCAGTTCTTTGGTGACCTTGATCTGTATAACAAGTAACAAGAAGCAAAAAAACGCCCTGGTCAGCTATGAGCCGGGGCAATATTTATTCATCAATACTTTATTTCCTCACTTTCAGCCTGAAGAAGTTACAACATCATGAAACATCAACAACATCCGCTTATTTCCCCGGTTCCAGGTACACAGCGTGTGATCGACAGCTTTCATTTCGGCACACCGGGCTGTGGGAAGAAAATCTATATTCAGGCCTCTTTGCATGCTGACGAACTGCCCGGCATGCTGGTGGCGTGGAAACTGAAACAGCAGCTGACTGAGCTGGAAGAGCAGGGGCTGATTCAGGGAGAAATTGTACTGGTTCCGGTTGCCAATCCGATTGGCCAGAATCAACATCTGATGGATGTTCATCTGGGGCGCTACGAAACCGAAACCGGGCAGAATTTTAACCGCGGCTACTATGATACCTTTGAGCAGGTTGCGGAGCTGGTGGAAAATCAACTCTCACAAGATCCGCAGGAGAATCAGAAAATTATCCGGCTGGCGCTGCGGCAGGCGATTCAGTCATGGCATGTCGGGACTGAAATGCATGCCATGCAAAAAACGCTGCAACTGCTTTGCTGTGATGCGGATGTAATTATTGATATGCATTGTGATTTTGAAGCTGTGCAGCATGTTTACAGTACTTACTATTCATGGGAAAGCATGATTCCGCTGGCTTGCTATCTGGATTCAAAAGCCAATATGCTGGCTGATGAAACCGGCGGTAATCCGTTCGATTCTGCTTTTGATATGGTGTGGCAGCGACTGCACGCCCGCTTCGGCGACATCATTCCCAAAGGTTGCCAGTCGGTCACGCTGGAGTTATGCGGACAGGCCGATGTGTATCATGGTAAAAGTGATCAGGATGCGGTCGCTCTGCTCAATTATCTGCGCCATATGGAAGTCGTGGTTGATCGTGCGGCTGATACATTTTCACCTGAATCACTTTATGTGAGTGATCTGTCGGCGGTTGAACCGCTCAAAAGCCCGATTGGTGGCGTTTTAGTGCTGTGCGCTGAGCCCGGAGACACGATTAAAGCCGATCAACTGATTGCGGAAGTGATTAACCCAATCACAGATGAGGTTGCGCAAATCCGTGCAACTCAGCCGGGGTTATTGTTTTCCCGCTCGATGCGGCGAACCGCAACGGCAGGTATGCTGGTGGCGCATGTGGCCGGAAAAGTACCGGTTCGCAGCGGATATCTGCTGGCGCCCTGATCTTGCGGGAGCGGAAAAAATGAAGCCCGGCGATGCAGCCGGGCTATTTTACTGATTTATTTATCGTCTGGTTAATGACACCGGACCAGCAGAGAAAAGCTTATGGACGGCCGAAGTCTGTTGTCCAGTAAACTGAGTACGCAGAACCGGCTGCTGTGCGCTTATCAGCACCCATTTCTGTGAAATTCTGGTTCATAATATTGCTGCAATGGCCGCTGCTTTCGAGCCATCCTTCCATCACCTGATCGACACTGCTGTATCCGGCAGCAATGTTTTCTCCCCACCAGGAAGCGTTATATCCGGCGTCTGAAATACGCTCATCCATTGTTGAACCGTCTGAACCTGTGTGAGAGAAGATATTATTGGTTGCCATATCCGTATTGTGTCTTGCTGCCGCCGTGGCCAGTTTACAATTCCACGTCAGAGCCGGGGCGGCTGGATAGTAAGTACTGCCACAGTTTCTGCCTTCACTACGGGCTGTATTGTGGGCGGCCAGCAATGCACTTTGTGTGGCTGTCATTTCACAGTCGCCTGTGGTTTGCCCGCTATCACTGTTCCCGCTGTTGTCACTATCTCCCTGACTTGCCGCACTGTAGCTGGCAAGTAGTGTGACGCCGGAGTAATCATAATAACCGTGCAGCATAATGTAATATGTGGTGTCAGTTTTTGTCAGGCTGCTGCAACTTTCGTTGTTACCGGTTTGATAAGGCCGGCAGTCATAACTATTCACCGTTGGTTGTTGCCCGGCTTTGACATAAAGGTCGACATCCCCGCTGCCGTCACTGGTTTTAATCACCAGATTTGTCGCGTTCGCAGGTACCTGAATTGTAAAATATTGCTGGCTGTTGGTTGTGCCGCTCAAACCAGTGATAGATTCGCCGTTGGTCAGTGCTGTTTCATTCGCAGCATAAACCTGACTGAAAGGGAGCAGGCAGGCGATGAGCCCGGGGAGGGCGTATTTAGCTTTTAGTTGAATCATTTTCTTTATCCTCAGCAGGAGATTAAATCAAGGAAACGATTACTCAATTGTTTCCCAGCGAATTGACGTTGTGTGTCTGTTTTCCCGACTGAGATATCAGAAAGACTCAGTCCGGAATATTGGAATTTGTTTGGGTGAGACGGGATTATTTTTGCGACGAATAGTATAGAAATAAAGCGATATCAGAAAGTTGAATACAATGAATATTCGCTGATTTGATACCTTCTCCTGAGAACAGCTGTTTATTGTTGATATAAATAATATTTGTGGTTAACAGACTCTGCTGATTGTCAATAAAACTATTTTTATACCCAAGCAACCTGCATCTTCAGGTTGTTTGGGTATATCAGGGAACCGGACAGCGGTTAATTCTCTGATGCACTAAAAATATGTGGTGAATTCAGGTTACCGGCGGTTTCCAGCCGGGCACGGATGGCAGGCGAAATGGTGTCACTATCGAGGGGATACAGGCCGATGCCATCCAGTTTGCTGCGCAGCGGGGTGTCCGGGCTGAGCCGCTCAAATACAATTCTTGAAGCGAAGGGAATACGGGAATTACGTCCCTGTATGCCAAGCGTGATACCGGACAACAGGCTGAAACTGCCTTTGGTTGCTCCGTATAAAATTGTCTGGGAAATTGCCCGCTGGCAGTGTACACCGTAATCAATAATCTGAATCCGCTCGCCCAGCAGAAAGACAATACCGACGAATTTTCCGATTTCGTAGCCATCCAGCATGGCCTGACCCGGCTCAGCTCTTTCATAAAAGTGGGAATAGCAAATACCTTCTTTCAATGACAGGCGGGCAAAACTTTTGCTGACATAGCCTTCATATGATGGGGTCAGATAATAGTAATAATAATCACCGAGATAACGGTCAATATCCTGTGAGCTGGTCAGCATCATATTTTCCAGCAGCCGGGTATGACGCTGCCCGGCCGGGCTGTCATCCAGAATACTTTGCGGTTTCCGGTTGCGTTCCCGGGCAGAAATGAGGGCTTTGAACTGATCGGCGGGCAGGGTAATTTCTTCGCTTTCCACGCCAAAAAAATCGCAGATTTTCCGCAGGCTCTGGATGGTCGGTATACTGCTGCCACGGAGATATTTTGAAAACTGCTGGCGGTTCATCGCCATTTTCCGGCAGCAATCGGAGATGCTGTCACTGTAGCTGCAAAGCAGACGGAGGTTGATTGCCAGATTGTTTGTGTCCGTTTTTTTCTGATTCATACCGTTACTTTGATTCACCTGTGCGCATCGGGTCTTGTTGATACTTTGATAATGTACTTGATTTACCCGCCGATTGCGACTGTCCGCAATTGGTCACGGGGGTCACCGTGACATGCAGATGTTTAATGTCAGAAAGCTCAGTTTCCCCAGATATTGTATGGATAAATGCAAGACCTCAAATAATTTTATTACGGCCATGAACAATGTGCCATTACGTAACCTATTGATTAATGATGAAAACATTATCTGTCATTTTAAGTTGTGACTCATTTATCAGTAAAATTTAATTTGAACTCTAACTATATCTCTGGCATTTTATATTTAACTAATCGTTCAATAAAAAATAATCACGTCACTTTATGCCGAAGACAGGAATGCCTGATATCAGGAAACCACAGCTGGTGAATGCCACTATGTCTGTGATTGATCGGGTCGGGCTACACGCTGCCAGTATTGCTTTAATCAGCAAAGAAGCTGGATTGTCTGCCGGAATTATCAATCACTACTTTGGTGGCAAGCATGGGTTGCTTGAAGAAACGATGCGGGAAATCCTGCGTCAGCACGGACGCACGATTCAGAACCTGCTGAAAAACATTCCGCCGGAACAGCATCAGATGCGGATTAATGCCATTATCAGCGGCAACTTTGAAGGCTATCAGGCAGAAAGCAAGGTCGTGAAAGTCTGGCTGGCTTTCTGGTCTTATGCGATGCATGACAAACAGCTCAGCCGGTTACAAAGAGTCAATGAAAAGCGGTTAATCTCGCACTTAAAAATCGAATTGAAAGCACTTCTGCCTTTTGACCGGGTGATTCCGGTTGCTCAGGGAGTTGCGTCACTGATTGACGGACTCTGGTTGCGCGGGGCGCTGAATCCGCAGGGGATCGATGTGGCAAAAGCCCGGGATATCATCAATGATTATCTGAACCTGCAACTCAAATTTTACGCAAAAACATAACGAATTAAGTCAGATAAAATGGAAATTAAATCTTTGTATATTGACGGCAAAGCCGTTATGGCAACGTCTGGTGAGACGTTTTCTAACTACAATCCGGCGACCGGAGAAGTGATTGCTGAACTTGGGCAGGCTTCTGCGCAGGATATGGATAAAGCGATTGAATCCGCGAAATGTGGTTTTGCAGTCTGGTCGGCGATGTCACCGACTGAACGCAGCCGGATTCTGCTTAAAGCGGTCGCCATTCTTCGCGAGCGAAATGATGAACTGGCCCGGATTGAAGTGCTGGATACCGGAAAAGCGCTGCAGGAAGCGATTGATGTTGATGTCGTGACCGGAGCCGACGTGATCGAATACTTTGCCGGGCTGGCACCTGCAATGCAGGGTGAGCAGCAACCGCTTGGACAGAGTCAGTTTTTCTATACCCGTCGCGAGCCACTGGGTATTTGTGCCGGTATCGGTGCATGGAATTACCCGATTCAGATTGCGATGTGGAAATCAGCCCCGGCACTGGCGGCCGGGAATGCGATGATTTTTAAACCTTCCGAAGAAACACCGACCGGAGCGCTGAAACTGGCAGAGATCTTTACTGAAGCCGGGATGCCGGATGGTGTGTTTAATGTATTGCAGGGTGATTATCGTGTCGGTCAGATGCTGACAGCACACCCGGATATTGCCAAGGTTTCCTTTACCGGTGAAACCGGCACCGGCAAAGCCGTGATGACAGACAGCGCGAAAACACTGAAGTCAGTCACGATGGAGCTGGGTGGTAAATCTCCGATGATCATTTTCGATGATGCGAAGCTGGATCAGGCGGTGTCAGCGGCGATGACAGCGAACTTCTATACCCAGGGCGAGGTTTGTACCTGTTGTACGCGGGTGTTCGTGCATGAAAATATTTACGATGCCTTTGTTGCACAGGTGAAAGCACGCACTGAAAAAATGACCATTGGTGATCCGATGGACATCAACACACAGGTGGGTTCTCTGATCTCGAAAGAGCATCTGGGCAAGGTTTTGGGCATGATCGAACAGGCCAAAACCAGTGGTGCAACCCTGCTGACCGGTGGTTATCAGGTCACAGATAATGGTCTGGAGAAGGGCAGCTTTGTGATTCCGACCGTGTTTACGGATTGTACCGATGAGATGCCGCATGTACAGCAGGAAATTTTCGGCCCTGTCATGTCTGTGCTGAAGTTTAGTGATGAAGATGAAGTGGTTCGTCGTGCCAATGACACTGATTATGGCCTGGCCGCTTCCGTGTTTACTCAGAATCTGGCACGCGCGCACCGTGTGATTCATCAGATTGAAGCCGGGATTTGCTGGGTGAATACCTGGGGTGATTCTCCGGCGGAAATGCCGGTTGGTGGCTATAAACACTCCGGTGTTGGCCGTGAAAACGGCCCGGAAACGCTGCTTCATTACACACAGACCAAGAGTGTTCTGATTGAAATGAATGACTTTGAAGGTCCATACGCGTAAGCGGGAGTCAGATCATGCAAAAGAATTTTGATTATATCATTGTTGGTGCGGGTTCAGCCGGTTGTGTACTGGCTGATCGTTTGTCTGCCTCAGGAGAGCATCAGGTGCTTCTGCTGGAAGCCGGGGGAACGGATAAGAGTATTTTTATCCAGATGCCGACCGCGCTCTCTTATCCGATGAATACTGAAAAGTATGCGTGGCAGTTTGAATCTCAGGCCGAAGCCGGGCTCGATGGCCGCCGGTTACACTGCCCGCGCGGGAAAGTGCTGGGCGGTGGTTCTTCGATCAACGGCATGGTGTATGTTCGTGGTCATGCCTGTGACTTTGATGAGTGGGAAGCGCACGGCGCTGCGGGCTGGAATTATCAGTCCTGTTTGCCTTATTTCCGCCGGGCGGAAACCTGGGTGAAAGGTGAAGATGCGTATCGGGGTGGGCAGGGGCCGTTGGGCACCTGTATCGGCAACGATATGACACTTAATCCGCTTTATCAGGCATTTATTGATGCCGGTAAAGATGCCGGTTACCCTGTCACACAAGATTACAACGGTTATCAGCAGGAAGGCTTTGGCCCGATGCATATGACAGTTGATAAAGGTGTGCGGGCTTCCACATCAAATGCTTACCTGCGCCGTGCGCTGAAGCGCCCGAACCTGACACTGATAAAGAAGGTTGTGGTCAGAAAGATTTTGCTCGATGGCAAAACAGCGACCGGGATTGAATATGAGCAATCCGGTCAAATCAAACAGGTCTATGCCGGGAAAGAAGTCATTTCCTGTGCCGGTTCGATTGGCTCGCCACAGTTATTACAATTGTCAGGTATCGGCCCGAAGGCGGTACTGGAAAATGCTGGTGTGCCGGTGGTGCACGATTTGCCGGGCGTGGGTGAAAATCTGCAGGATCACCTTGAAGTGTACTTCCAGTATCACTGTAAAGAGCCGATCACACTCAATAGCAAACTGGGTTTAATCAGTAAAGGGCTGATTGGAACGGAATGGATTCTGACCCGTAAAGGACTGGGCGCGACCAACCACTTTGAATCGTGTGCATTTATCCGTTCCCGTAAAGGGTTGAAATGGCCGAACATCCAGTATCACTTCCTGCCGGCGGCCATGCGTTATGATGGTCAGGCGGCATTTGAAGGCCACGGTTTTCAGGTCCATGTCGGGCCGAATAAGCCGGAAAGCCGTGGTTATGTAGCGATAACATCCGCTGATCCGCATGATAAACCCGAGATTGTATTCAACTATATTTCAACGGATCAGGATCGTCAGGACTGGCGTGACTGTATCCGTTTAACCCGTGAAATCCTTGCTCAGCCAGCACTGGATGCATACCGGGGAGATGAAATTCAGCCGGGGGCCGATGTGACTTCTGACGAAGCGATAGATGCCTGGGTCAAACAAAATGTTGAAAGTGCTTATCACCCGTCGTGCAGCTGCAGGATGGGCGCAGAGGATGATCCGATGGCAGTTCTGGATGACCAGTGCTTTGTCCGTGGTATCAATCAACTTCGGGTCGTGGACTCTTCCATTTTCCCGACCATCACAAACGGTAACCTCAATGCGCCAACGATTATGGTCGCTGAGCGCGCCGCCGATCTGATTCTTGGCAATGATTTACTGACGCCTGCCGGTGTGGATGTCTGGATTGCGCCGGACTGGCAGGACACGCAGCGCCTTCAGGTGCCGCAAAGAGCATTGCCAACGGATAACTAACTTGCCAATAACTAACCGAAAGCCAGCAACTGAAATAAGGAAATGATGATGTCTAAGATGAAGACACTATTCACTTTAGGATTAAGTACGCTGTCTGTGAGCGTATATGCGAATCAGTGTGAAACGGTTCGCTTTTCCGATGTCGGCTGGACCGACATCACTTCAACAACAGCAGTGACCAGTGAACTGTTGAAAGGTATGGGATATCAGACCAAAACGGATCTGCTGTCTGTGCCTGTGACCTATTCTTCCATGGCCAACGGGGATATCGATGTTTTCCTGGGTAACTGGATGCCAACTATGGAAGGCGATATTGCAAAATACAGAGATGCCGGAACGGTAGAAACGGTTCGTGCTAATCTGGAAGGTGCGAAATATACCCTTGCGGTACCTGCATATGTCTACGATGCCGGCGTGCATAGTTTTGCTGATTTGGCAAAATTCGCGGACAAATTCAGGGATCGCATCTATGGCATTGAGCCGGGGAATGATGGCAACCGGATTATCCAGTCGATGATCGACAGCGATGCATTTGGCCTGAAAGATTTCACGCTGGTGGAATCCAGTGAGGCAGGCATGGTGTCCCAGGTTTATCGTGCGGTTCGCCGTAAGCAGTGGATTGCCTTCTTAGGCTGGGCACCACACCCGATGAATAACAATGTTCAGATGAAGTACCTTTCTGGCGGTGATGACTTCTTCGGGCCAAATTACGGCGGAGCAAGCGTGTATACCAATGTCCGCCGTGACTATCTCAAGACATGTCCGAATGTGGGTCAGTTGCTGAAGAATCTTCAGTTCAGCCTGCCGATGGAAAATGAGCTGATGGGTAACATTCTCAACGACAAGATGCAGCCACAGACAGCCGCGCGCAACTGGATGAAAGCGAACATGCAGCAGGTAAATCAGTGGCTGGAAAACGTCAAATCGATTGATGGCAAACCGGCTTCAGAGACGGTGAGTGCCTACCTGCAAAAATAAATTACGAAAAACAGAAAAAGAATATGGTGGCATTTTGCCACCGTTAAAAACAAAGGTCCTATTGTGAACTTTATTACAGAGTACAAAATTCCGCTGGGTCAGTGGATGGAAAGTGGCGTTGACTGGCTGACACTGAACGCCTCAGGTTTTTTTGACGCGATTTCATTCTTTCTTGAAAGCGTCATTCTTTCTTTGGTCGATCTGTTTAAATGGATGCCTCCGGCCGTTCCCATTTTAATGACTGCCGGACTGGCGTGGTATCTGCACCGGAAAGTTTCACTGGTTGTGTTTATTGTGGCGGCCTTTTTGCTGATTTTAAATATGGGCTACTGGCAGGAAATGCTGGAAACCTTTGTTCTGGTTTTTGCCGCGACAACGATTTCCGTATTGATTGGCGTCCCTTTAGGCATTATGGCCGGACACCGCCCCTGGCTTTACACACTGATGAGACCGGTGCTTGATCTGATGCAAACCGTTCCGACATTTGTGTATTTGATCCCAACGTTGGTTCTGTTTGGTCTGGGCATTGTGCCGGGGCTGATTTCAACGATTATTTTTGCTATTGCCGCACCAATCCGTCTGACATATCTGGGGATTACCCGGGTTCCGGAAGATTTGATTGAAGCGGGAAGGGCTTTTGGTGCCAGCCGGATGAAGCTGCTGTTTAAAGTGGAGTTGCCCGCTGCAATGCCAAGTATTATGACGGGGGTGACGCAATGTATCATGCTGTCGCTTTCCATGGTGGTGATTTCAGCACTGGTTGGTGCGGATGGGCTGGGTAAACCGGTGGTTCGGGCACTGAATACAGTCAACATCTCACAAGGTTTTGAGGCGGGATTAGCCATTGTGCTGGTCGCAATCATTCTTGACCGCATCTGTAAAACCCCAAGCCAGAAGGAGATGTAATCATGGGTGCCATTACGATTAAAAATCTGGATGTGGTGTTTGGTGATAAACCACAGAAAGCATTGCCGCTGCTGGATGCCGGTAAAAGCCGTCAGGAAATTATTGATGAAACCGGTTTGGTTGTTGGTGTAAATAATGTCAGCCTGACCGTTCAGGAAGGTGAAATCTGTGTGCTGATGGGCTTGTCCGGTTCCGGTAAATCCAGCTTATTACGCGCTGTCAACGGTCTGAATAAAATCAGCCGCGGCGCGCTGGAAGTTAAAGATGGCGATGAAAAGGTTGACTTAGCTCAGTGTGATAAGAAAACACTGCGTCATCTGCGTACACACCGGGTGTCTATGGTGTTCCAGAAATTTGCACTGATGCCCTGGCTGACAGTGCTGGATAACGTTGCTTTTGGCCTTGAATTGCAGGGTGTACCGAAAGCAGAGCGTCGTAAAAAAGCACGTGATCAGCTGGAAATGGTGGGGCTGGCTGAATGGGAAAACCAGTATCCCCATGAACTTTCCGGCGGGATGCAACAACGGGTCGGGCTGGCTCGGGCCTTTGCGATGGATACCGATATTCTGCTGATGGATGAACCGTTTTCTGCGCTTGATCCACTGATTCGTGCGCAACTCCAGGATGAGCTGATTTTACTGCAAAACAAACTGAACAAAACGATTCTGTTTGTCAGCCATGATCTGGACGAAGCGCTGAAGATTGGTAATAACATCGCGATTATGGAGTCCGGAGAGTTGATCCAGCACGGTAAGCCTGAAGATATTGTCCTGAATCCGAAAAATGACTATGTCAAAGATTTTGTTGCCCATACTAATCCACTGAATGTTCTCAGAGGACGCTCATTGATGCAACCGGCAGACAGCCTGACCTCAGAGGAAAACCGTTGGCAGATTTGTGAAACCAGACAATTGTGGGTCGAACAGAATCAGGATCAAATCGCACTGGCAAATGATGATTTAAACCTGCATTACTGGAATGCTGAGTCCACAGATTTCGAAGCTGTGAATGATTCCGCTGTGGTTGTGGCACATCCGGATATTGAAATGCGTGATGCGATTGAACTGAAAATGCGCAGTCAGCATCCGGTATTGCTGGCAGAAAGCGGCCGGTTTATCGGTGTCCTCGATGATCAGGCCTTTTATAATGCATTGCTGGGGAATTATCAGTAGCTGCATGACATGTGGTTGACAGGAAAAAGCGAGCCTCTGAACCGGCTCGCTTTTTTGTTTTCTGCATCATATACCCAAGTGACCTCAAGATGCATGTTCAGCGAGAATGGATTGGTTTCTGACCAAGGCACTGATTTGTCGACATAGTCATTCTACGTTGAAAATCAGTCACTCAGGACAGGCGCCAATCAATCCCGCCCTTCGGGAGCGCATCAACAGGTTCATTTCTGCGTCAAACAACTTCGAAAGGCGTCATCATTCCTTCGGTTATTTTCCTTGAACTGACCCTGTTGATGAAGCTCTGAATCCTGCATCTTGAAGTCATTTGGGTATAATACCAATTGTGTAATTGTCATATAATAAATGAGATTGGTATAAGATTATTTTTCCACCTGATAATGGATTTGTATTTATTAAAAAATATTATGAAATGCTTTTCATTAAGATATTTTTATGTAGAATAGCCGGCATGAAATCAGAATGTGATTTAATTTTTGCATTTATTGATGGTGTTTACTCTTTCAATTACTTATTTTATGCCATTTTTAATACGTCAGTATAATATTTAAAATAGATAGTATAATTCATTATATTAAAATTTATCTGTTTGTTTATCACTCATTGAATTAATTGTTGATTATATACCCAGGCAACCTGAAGATGCATAATGCTTTCTTCACAGGATGCTGTGTTCTCTTGCCGCCTGATGTTGATGGTGTCTTATGCCGGAGTAATGCTTGTTATCCTGAGCTGCTCTCTGAGCAGAAGTCATCGTTACCGGATGGACCTCAGAATATTCTCAAGCATCTTGAGATCACTTGGGTATATATGCTTTATTATTTCGCTGGAATTTAAACTCAGTATTTCAGGTTGTATTTATATGATCTGTATTATTTGACGGGTTTATTATTAGTTATCATATATTGTGTGATGTTGGATATGACTAACTGAATAATAATTCTGCTCATTGCTTGTGAAATTCTGTTGAATTTATGTTCCTTTTGGTGTGCGTAAATAAAACAGAGTCATCATGCTGTTATCAAAATAAATATACCCAGGCAACCTGTATCTTCAGGCTGCCTGGGTATATCAACCATGTCTTGATTTCCGGATAGTCTGAAGTCTGTCTGGTTGTCACTGCATGCATCCCAATAACCAGGAGGAAATATAACCATGAAATCGATATACCACCCAAAAATGTCCGGTACCGGGCTCACTTTACTGGGAGTGACCGGCTCACTCTTCATCTGTATGAGTCCGGCTTTTGCCAGTCAGCCGGTCACGTGTAGCGATAAAGAAGCCGGTTCAGTATTTGAAAGTGACAATCATCTCTATCTGGTGGTGGATGACGCTTTAGTCCGGGACGCAGAAAATCTTGAGGCGCTGAAACAGGGCAGAATCCGTTTCTGTACCTCTCATGTGGCGAATATGTCGTTACTGTTTGCCGGTGATGATTTCAATCAGGATATTGGTGACTGGGATACAGCTCAGGTGACGGATATGTCGTCCATGTTTGAAGATGCAACTGAATTTAATCAGGATATCGGTCACTGGAATACTGCGTTGGTGAGGGACATGCACAGTATGTTTTTGGGCGCACATCAGTTTAATGGTGATGTCAGCCGGTGGAATACCGCCAATGTGACGGATATGTCGTCTATGTTTGAGGATGCGCATGCGTTTAACCAGGATGTGACCCACTGGAATATTTCGAAAGTGACCACACTGGAGAAGACCTTTTACCGGGCTGCCCGTTTTAATCAGAATCTCAGAAACTGGAATACGTCCGGTGTGACCACAATGAAAATGACTTTTGCCGGGGCCGGGCATTTTAATGGTGATATCAGCCGCTGGAACACGTCACGGGTTACAACGATGGCAAGTATGTTTGAGGATGCAGGTGCATTCAATCATGATCTCGGTCAGTGGAATACAACCAGCCTCGCGGATGTCAGAGATATGTTCCGCAATGCTGCCCGTTTTGATCAGGATCTGAATGGCTGGGATACCTCACATATTGCCGATATGCGGGGGATGTTTGCCGGTGCCGTGCGATTTAACGGTGAAATCGGTCAATGGAATGTTTCACACGTTGTGAATATGTCTGACATGTTCCACGGGGCGGCTCATTTCAACCGTGATATCAGCAACTGGGATACCTCAGGCCTGATTGCTGCGGTGAATATGTTCCGTGAAGCCCGCCGGTTTAATCAGCCCCTTGCGGCCTGGGACACATCCCGTCTGAAAAATACCAGTTTTATGTTCCGTCAGGCAGGCGTATTTAACCAATATATCGGTAGCTGGGATACTTCGGCTCTGGTCAGTGCGACCGGTATGTTCTGGGCAGCCGCCAGCTTTGATCGTGATATCAGTCAGTGGAATACCGGGAAGCTGACCTATGCCAGTGCGATGTTTGCTTATGCCAGCAGCTTTAATCAGGATATCGGCCAGTGGGATACATCCGGTCTGAAAAGAGCGAATTCAATGTTTCAGGCAGCGACAGCATTTAACCAGGATATCAGCGGCTGGAATACTTCCTCACTGGAACGGGTGATTTCAATGTTCGAGCACGCAGAAAGTTTTGATCAGGACCTGACGGGGTGGGATCTCAGCCGTGTGAAAGCAAAATATGCACAGAATTTTGCCCGTTACAGTGCCATGACTGCGGAGTATTTACCGGCTTTTGCTGATGCTGAGTAGCTGACTTTTTTGAATTTGTCACAGAGGCCGGGGTGGTTGCACCGGCCTCATTGTGTCGCCGGGATACATCACACCGGGCGAGTGGACAGCAGAGATATACCCAAACAACCTGAATCCTGCATCTTCAGGTTGCTTGGGTATAAAACAGAAAAGAAGCCCGCAGGCTTCCTTCATCAATGCATCGTGAATGCTTCGTTTCTTCTTTCACTAAGCACCAATAATACCGCCGTCGTCACGGGTGATCATCATCACTGTGGAGCGTGGTTTACTTTTTCCGCCTTCAGGGAAGTGCGATGGCGCCATTTTTTCGCCCGGATGCTGAACACCAACAAACATGGTTTTCTGGTCCGGTGAAAATGTCAGGCCGGTGATTTCGCAGGCGATTGGGCCGGTTAAGAAACGCTTGATTTCTCCGGTCAGCGGGTCGCCACATAACATCTGATTGTTTCCCTGACCGGCAAAGTCGCCTTTATTGGAGTAATTGCCATCGGTCAGAATCCATAAGCGTCCGTCTTTATCAAATCCCAGCCCGTCCGGACTGTTAAACATGTTGTCTTTGTTGATGTTATCGGTGCCGCCGTACAAGTCTGAATGTACTTCCGGGTTCCCGGCAACCAGATACAGATCCCAGGCAAAATGATCGTGCGTATGATCGCCATCAATCGGTAACCAGCGAAGAATCTGCCCATATTGGTTTTTCGCCCGTGGATTTGGCCCACCGATCGGCTGACCGTCTTTGACGCCGCGGTATTTATTGTTGGTCAGTGTACAGAACACATACTGATGACCGGGATGTACCGCAACCCATTCCGGGCGATCCATCGTTGTTGCACCTGCAAGGGAAGCTGCGCGACGGGCAAAAATTAACACTTCAGCCTGGCTGGCAAAGCCATTTTCTGCGGTGAGGCCATTTTTCCCGTAAGTCAGCTCCAGCCACTGGCCGCCGCCTTTGAGCGATTTGGTGTCCATATTAAATTTAGCAGCATACAGGGTACCGTCTTCGAGCAATTCCCGGTTCGCGGCGTCATTGCCCGGCTGGTAGCGCTTTTTCGATACAAATTTATATAAAAATTCGCCGCGTTCATCGTCTCCCATATAGACGACAACATGACCGCTTTTATCCAGAACCAATGCTGCATTTTCATGCTTAAACCGCCCCAGTGCAGTGCGCTTTAGCGGAGTTGAATTTGGATCGTTCGGGTCAATTTCCACCACCCAGCCAAAACGGTTGGGTTCATTCGGATGCTGTGCGATATCAAAGCGATCATCGAACTGTTCCCATTGGTAACGGCTCTTCTTCGCTGCCATGCCGTAGCGCTTTTCATCTGCAGTCAGATCCCGGCCTTTCTTACTGCCGAAAAAATCATCAAAGTTTTCTTCACATGTCAGATAAGTTCCCCACGGTGTTTGTCCGTTTGCACAGTTGTTGAAAGTCCCATGCACCTTGGTACCTGTGGGGTCGTTTTGGGTTTTCAGCAGTGCATGTCCGGCAGCTGGTCCGGTCAGTTGCATCGCCGTGTTTGCAGTGATCCGGCGGTTACGTTGCCCGGTGCGATCAATTTGCCAGTTTTTCCCCTGCCTGACAATTTCAACCACAGTGACACCAACAGCCGCCTGAGCTTTGCGGACATCGGCAGCTGTCATTGATTTTCCCTGATGGTCAAACAGATATTCATAATTGGTATATTCATTATTGATGGCCAGCACTGCCCGGTTTTCACTGATCGGGAACAAGCTCATGCCATCGGTATTATCACCGAATTGCTTTTCCTGCGCGTCTGCGTTCTGCTTTCCGCTGGGATCAAAGTCAGGGGCACGGTTGAAAATCGGGTCGCCCCATGAAATCAGTGGTGTGGCACGATAACCCGCAGGGACGATCACCTGATCTGCTGTCGATGCAGGAATCGGATTAAAGTTGAGCAGTTTTGATGTCGGCTCAGCGGCGATGGCTTCCATCACCGGGTTCAGCGCAAGAAAAGTCCCGACCCCTGTTGCTGCACTGCCTTTTAAAAAGCCACGGCGTGAAAGTTGCGCCTCAACCATGGTACTGAATTCAGTCTCATTTAAATCCTTCTTTGATGACTCCATACGATTTCTCCATTGCTGTTATTGTTATCAGTGTTGTTGAGAGGTTGAGCATAACGGGCAATTGTGAATCAATTGTTAATCTGATATGAAAGAAAATTAATGTATGATAAATCAATGAGTTGTGTGAATGATATTCGGTGAGGCAATCTTCCGGTAAATTGATTCGTTGCACTTCGTACCAATGTGATCCCGGGGCTGTTTGAGTATAATATGAGTGCATATTGAGTCTGTAAGAAATAATCAGGGAGATACATGTTTACACTTAAAATTGCCGATGAACTTGAATTAGCACTGGTAGAACCAGCCTTTGCGCAGGACTATCTGGATATTGTGGCTTCACAACGTGATTACTTATCTCAGTGGCTGGTGTGGCCGCAGTTTGCTCAGGATAAAGCATTCTTTGTTGAGTTTATTCAAAAATCACTGATTGACTATGCAAAGGGTAAATCACTCACCTGCGCGATTGTCTTTGAAGGTCAGGTTGTGGGGAATATCAGCTTTAACTCAATCAGTGACACCCTGAAGAAAGTTGAAATTGGCTACTGGCTTAGTCAGACATATCAGGGCAAAGGTATTGTCAGCAGAGCAGTGGCAAAACTAACCGAAATCGCATTTAATGAAATGGAAATGACCAAAGTGCAGATTGCCGCAGCAGTCGGAAACCAGCCCAGCAGGAGAGTCTGCGAACGCCTGGGGTTTCAGCTGGAAGGGGTGATTACGCAGGAAGAAAAGATTAATGGCTGTCTGCTTGATCATGCCATTTACGGATTACGGAAAGCTGACTGGCAAAAGCACAGAGGCTAATTTAATCCATCGGTGATGACAACACCGGAGAAGGACCGTGTTGTCATCATCAGACAGAAACCGCCCTGTTACTCAGGTTGTGCGACCTGAATCACTAATTTACCGAAGTTTTTACCTTCGAGCAGCCCCATAAAGGCTTCCGGTGCATTTTCCAGCCCCGCAACGATCTGTTCACGATAGTGAATTTTTCCCTGAGAAACCCATTCATTCATCGCCTGGGCAAATTCAGGATAACGATGACCATAATCATCGAAAATGATGAACCCCTGAACTTTAATTCGTTTGACCAACAGCATGCCCATCAACTGAGACAGCCGGTCTGGTCCCGGTGGTAATTCAGTCGCATTATACTGCGAAACCAGTCCACACAAAGGTATTCTGGCTTTGGTATTTAAAAGCGGCATCACTGCATCAAAGACTTTTCCGCCGACATTTTCATAATAGACATCAATCCCCGCAGGACAGACATCCGCCAGTAATTGCGCCAGCTGATCTGAATGGTGGTCAATACAGGCATCAAAGCCCAGTGTTTCAGTGGCATAGCGACACTTCTCTTTTCCGCCTGCGATCCCGACCACCCGGCAGCCTTTGAGTTTTGCAATCTGTCCGACGGTTGCACCAACCGGACCGGTTGCTGCTGCGACCACGACGGTTTCTCCGGCCTGCGGCTGACCAATATCCAGTAAGCCCATGTAGGCGGTAAACCCGGGCATGCCCAGAATGCCCAGTGCATAAGACGGATTTTGCGGATTTTGCCCGAGTTTGAGCAAACCTTCGCCGTTGGAGAGCGCGTATTTTTGCCAGCCGGTATAGGCCAGCACCCATTCACCAGCCTGATAATCCGGATGATTGGAGACTTCAATCCGGCAGACCGTTCCGCCGACCATCACATCGTTAACGGCGACAGGTTCTGCATATGATTTTGCATCACTCATCCGTCCGCGCATGTAGGGATCAAGGGATAAATAAATCGTTTTCAGCAAAAGTTCACCGGCGCCGGGTGTTGGTATGTCTGAGGTTTCGGCGCGGAAATTATCCTGAGTCGGGGTGCCATGAGGGCGGGAGGCGAGCACAATGCGTTGATTTTGAGAATCACTCATGATTAGCATTCCTTATTGTTCGGGCTGATTGCCTGACTGTTGAGCATCAATATTTTTTTGAATAGAAGTGTTGTTAAATATACCCAAATAACCTGCATCTTCAGGTTGCTTGGGTATAACAGTGTTATTGTATATACCTAAATGACCTGAAGGTACAGCGTTTACGGTCGCGGATAAAACTGACGGAGTGCATCAATAAATGCCCGTAAAGCGCCGGAGGTGTGGCGATGCTTCGGATAATAGAGGTGCCAGCCTAAAAATGGCGGACAAAAATCCTGTAGCAACGGAATCAGTTTCCCGCTGTCCAGCCATGGCTGAAGCATGTTTTCGGTCCAGAATACGATGCCGGTATGTTGCAGAGCTGCTGACAAAGCCAGTTCTCTGCGGGTTGTGATCAATGGTCCGTTGACTGCAACAGAAATCCAGTGGTCATCCTGAAAAAACTCCCATCGGTAAATGCGCTTTTCTGCCATATAACGCCAGTTCAAACATTGATGATGCTGTAAATCTGCCGGGGTTTGCGGTGCACCGTATTTTTCCAGATAGGCCGGGCTGGCAGCTGCTGTCATTTTCAGTTCCGGTCCTAACGGGTAAGCCACCATATCCTGTTGAACAAACTCTCCCAGCGCAAGGCCGCAATCAAATCCGGCGGCGGTAATGTCAATGACTGCGTCTTCGGCTACGACATCCAGCACAATGTCCGGAAAATCCTGATGAAACTGGCCGATAAAGGGGGTGAGTATCGTGTCAGCAGCCATATGCGTTGCGTGAATCCGGACGGTGCCGCTCAGTGTTCCGGACTGCGCTTTGAGTTCATGAAATGCCGATTCCAGTGTTGCCAGTGCCGGGCGAATCCGTTGATAGAACTGCTGCCCGGCTTCCGTTAATGCGACGCTGCGGGTCGTCCGGTTAAACAGCCGGACATCCATCCTGTCTTCCAGTCGCCGGATAATCTGGCTGAGTGCTGAGGCGGAAATCCGTAGCTGTCTGGCTGCAGCAGAAAAACTGCCTTCCTCTGCAACGGCGTAAAATGCCTTCAGTTCCGTATATTCACCACTTTGCATTTTATGTCTCTATTTATAAACAATTCATTCATATTATGTTGGATTAAATAATCAGATCAATCCCTGCATAATTAATTATCTGCTGAAACAGAAATAAACAGATTCAAACAACCTGATGTAATTTGAAGCCGGGTGACTTGTTGTCGATCGGGTGATTTGATGTCAATCGGATTGTTTGCTGTAAATAAAGGGGCAAGTTATGTTGAAAACACGGTTTTTAGGTCGTCAGGGACTGGCGGTATCGGAATTAGGTCTGGGATGTATGGGAATGAGCCATGCCTATGGGCCTGCGGATGAGAAAGAATCACTGGCGACACTTGACCGGGCGCTGGCGCTGGGGGTTCAGCTTTTTGATACCGCAGAATTTTACGGGCCTTATAAGAATGAAGAATTACTTGGTCGCTGGCTATCCCGCCTTCAGAGTCAGCGGGAAAAGATGATTGTTGCGACAAAGTTTGGTTTTGACCTCAGTAAAACCCGCGCTTCAGGCCTGGACAGCCGCCCGGAGCATATCCGGCAGGTGGTGGATGCATCCCTTTTGCGACTGCAAACAGACTATATTGATATTTTGTATCAGCACCGGGTTGACCCGGATGTGCCGGTTGAAGACGTGGCCGGGACTGTCGGTGAACTGATACAGGCAGGGAAAGTCCGCTATTTCGGATTATCTGAAGCCAGTCCGGATACCATCCGCCGGGCGCATCAGGTTCAGCCGGTTTCTGTATTACAAAGTGAATACTCTCTGTGGGAACGTCAGCTGGAAAATGAAGTACTCCCCGTGCTGCGTGAACTGAGTATTGGTTTAGTCCCTTTCAGTCCGCTTGGTCGCGGGTTTCTGACCGGCAGTGCAAAGCCGGCAGAAGCTTATCCGAAAGATGATTTTCGTTCCTGGGGCGACCCGCGTCTGCAGGGGGAAAATTATCAGGCTAACATGCGTATGGCGCAGGTGGTCAAAGATATTGCCGTGCAACACCATTCAACACCGGCCAGAATTGCCCTGGCATGGCTGCTGGCTCAGGGAGAGGATATTGTGCCGATTCCGGGCAGCAAAAGCCGCCGGCATCTGGAAGATAATATGGGGGCAGGGTCGGTGGTACTCAGTCAGGAGGAGCTGACTGCTCTGAATCAGATGACGGTGACCGGCGCGAGATATGTGCCGGAGTTCGAACGCTTTACCGATAAGGTCTGATTCAGCACGAATCGCACCTTTTGACACAATGACGGTTTTATACAGGATGGTCAGATGGCTGAACATCCTGTTTTTTTGTGTTTTTTCAGGCACCTTCAGGTTGTTCAGGAAGATATCCGGTTCACTTTGTGACTCAGATTGGTATATTGTCCTTCCTGTTCAACCAATGATGATGATGTTATGAAAAGTCTGTTTATTGAATCCTGCCAGTCTGTACTGAGATATCACGACATTCCCGGCGAAAAACAACCGGTTGTGTTTATTCATGGTATCGGCTGTGCTTCGTCCAGTGACTATCCCGCTGTGGTGGCGCAGTCATTCCACTGGCGGGGCATTCGATGATGTGGGACAACCCGGTTGCGGTTGCACAAGCCGTTGCCGGTTTTATCGCGGATTCTTCACAATGAGCTGCTTTAACAGTATCCGTTGATTCGACAATAAAAAAGTCTTAAGGTCAGCAGACCCTGGCAAACAGAGGAAGAGCAACAATGGAAATCACTTCAGAGCGGTTGATCATGCGGCCGCTGAGGGTATCAGACCGGACATTTTTTGAATCACTATATACTGATTCCAGGGTGATCCGGTTTTGTTTTGATCCACCGGGACCGGATGAAATTGAACAAAAATTTCAGTCCCGTCTGTATCCATGGACCTCTGATTCAGAGAACTGGTTGTGTTTGGTGATCACGAAAAAAACCTCCGGAGAGCCGGTTGGAATTACCGGCTTCTTTTTACAGGATGGCATTGCAGAAGTCGGTTTTCTGCTCAGTGCTGAGCATCATGGGCGTCAGTATGGCACTGAATCGCTGAAAGCGCTGATTCAGTGGACGGTTGAAACCTGTGATATCACGGCTTTTCAGGCAGTTGTCACCGCAGGAAATATTGCCTCGGAACGGGTATTGGAAAAGTGTGGTTTTGAACTGATAGAAGTAGAACCGGATGCTTATATGATTGGTGGGAAATTATACGCAGATCATCTGTATACGCTTGTTTTCTGAATGCACGTTTTTTTGAATTAAAAATCAGTCTGAATAAAAAAACGGTCTGAATGAAAAATCTGAAAGACGCAACCCGGCGGGCTGCGTCTTTTTTCTGGTCTGTTTCTTATGTCCCTTTACTCCGGTGCAACCTGAAACCGGCTTCGGGTACAAAAATCTGTATTTGAGCAGATTTTTTATAACTGACCAGGTTTTGATAACTAACCAGGTTTTATAGCTGACACAGCCCGATAGCAATCGCTGCACCAAGGCGGGCATTGTTCAGAACCAGCTGAATATTGGAATCAAGGCTGTTTCCGCCGGTCAGCTCACAGACCCGCGCCAGCAGAAACGGGGTGGATTCTTTTCCGGTGATTCCCTGTTCCCCTGCTTCAGTCAGCGCCTGTTCAATTGCTGACTGAATGGTTTCAACCGGCATGGCATACTGTTGCGGAATCGGGTTCGCAATGACAGCACCGCCTTTCAGGCCCAGTTCCCATTTTACTTTTAGTGCTGTGGCAATCGCCTGAGCATCATCAAGACGATAGTCGATCGTCTGATCACTTTCCCGGGTATAGAATGCCGGCAGTTGATCGGTTTGATACCCAATCACAGGCACACCGTGAGTTTCCAGATATTCACGGGTCAGCCCCAGATCCAGAATTGATTTTGCACCGGCGCAGACAACGGCAACACTGGTGCCGGCCAGTTCCTGCAAATCGGCTGAAATATCAAAGGTCTCCTGCGCACCCCGGTGAACACCGCCAATACCACCGGTGGCAAATACCCGGATACCGGCAAGCTCAGCCAGAATCATGGTGGCTGCCACTGTGGTTGCACCATCTTTCTGACCTGCAACCATAAACGGAATATCCCGGCGGCTGACTTTTGTCACTGCCGTTCCGGCTTTGCCCAGATATTCAATTTCTTCTTCACTTAAGCCAACTTTCAGGCGGCCTTTAATAATTGCAATTGTGGCGGGAATGGCACCAGATTCACGAATGGTATTTTCGACCTGCAACGCAGTTTCGACGTTACGTGGATAAGGCATGCCGTGAGAGATGATGGTCGATTCCAGTGCCACGACAGGTTTATTTTCAGCCAGTGCGATGGCAACTTCAGGCTGAATATCGAGATATTTTTCTAACATGTTGATTCCTCAATCAGGCGGAGCACCGCCTTTTCCGACATCATTGAATGAATGGTGGTCTCAGATTGCAGAGCAAGCCTTGCCGCAGCAAGAGCAAACTCTAATGTATGGGCCCAGCTTCGGTGGTGCAGATAACCATGAACCAGCCCGGCCATCAGTGCATCACCGGCACCGGTGACATTATTGACCTGGGTTTTTTCTGCGCTGATGAATTGCCCCAAGCCTTCATCACTGGCATAGGCGCCTTGCGCCCCAAGGCTGATCAGCAGACGTTTGACGCCTTTATCATGCAGCCTTGCTGCAATGTCAGGTAACTGCTCCGGGCGCTCAATCCGGCAGCCGGACAAAAGTTCAGCTTCTGTCCGGTTGGGCTTGAGAGTGTGAATCTGTGCCAGATAAGGGGTGATTTTTCCGGCTTTGACCGAAGACACAGGGTCGACAAAAATCGCTTTATCGCTATGAGTGTGAAACAGATATTCGAGGGCTGACTCACTCAGGTTCGCATCGAGCACAATAGCGCTGGCCCGTTGAAATACACCGTTGCGCCTGGCGAGTTCAGCCGCATCAAGTGTTTCAAGCAGTGACATATCATTGAGGGCCAGATGCAGTTCTCCGTCCGGATCATGAATGGAAAGATATGTGCTGCTGGTTTTGCCGGGAACGACCAGACAATGATCGACGCCGACACCGGCATGGCGGCAGGCTGCCAGTAATTGTTCTCCCCACAGATCGTTACCAACCGCTCCGATAAACCGGACGGCACTTCCCAGCCGTCCCAGATTCTCAGCGATATTGCGGGCCACACCGCCCGGACCGGATGTCAGTTCTCCGGGGTTTGAATCTCCCATCACCAGAGTGGTGTCAGAGCGGCCACATAAGTCCATGTTGGCACCACCTGCGACGACCGCATATTGCTCCGGTGCAATCACATAACCTTTGCCCTGAATATAGCCTTTGCGGGTCAGATTCATAATATGTCCCGCAACGGCACTCCGGCTCAGACCCAGCTTTTCGGCCAGTGTGTTCTGCGCGATCATGGGGTCTTGCCTGATGAGGTCCAGTATCTGTTGTTCTCGCTCAGTCATAAACTTCTGTTCGGTTGTCAAACATTTGTTTGATTATGACAAATTTATCATTCGGTTGCAAACGTTTGCGCTGGCGATATGTATGACCCGAACCGTTACCGTCCGGGTGTTGTGTCATATTTGTGTCAGTCCGGAGTCATAGAAGAGAAAAGTCTCATATATGATACAAGGTGTCTGATTGTGCTGAAATCGAACGAATATCAGTTGATATCATGGCGAAGTTTGTCAATAATGCCGCCCTTAAACCTGTATTGATGATAAAATTAACATTAGGTTTCATTGAGGTGCTCTCAGTGGCCGGAAAATAAATAAACAGGTTGAACTTTCAAAAGCGTGTTCGTTTGTGTTGTAAAAGGTTTGGTGTATATGGCTCAATTCAGTCGTTTGATCTGCTTCATATTGATAGTCTTCAGTTTCACAGCCTCGGCACAGGTATCCAGCCATAGCATTGCTTTTTATTACAATTCTCATTTGCCTTTAGCCGAAATGTCACTTTATTCGCGGGTTGTGGTTCAGCCGGATCAGGTGAATAAAGATGCAAGAAACTGGCTGCATCAAAGAAAAATTAAGCTGTATGCCTACCTGAGTGTCGGAGAATCAAGACAGACTGGTCATCAGGGGCTGATGACGAACACGCACTGGAACAGTCAGGTGATGGACCTGACCTCAGCGTCATGGCAGTCCGCAGTGCTTGAGCAGGCAAAGCAACTGAAAGCGCAGGGTTATGACGGGCTGTTTCTCGACACCTTAGACAGTTATCAGATGTTGAAACCGCAACAGCAGGGGCCACAGCGCCGGGCGCTGGTTGCACTGATCAAACAGTTGTCTGCGCTGTTTTCTCATCAGCTGATCCTTAACCGGGGGTTTGATCTTTTACCCCAGTTACAGGGACAGGCAAAATTTCTGGTCGCTGAAGGCCTGTATACGCATTACCGGCCGAAACATGACACCTATAGTGTAACTAAAGAGTCTGATCAGCAATGGTTGATCAATCAACTGCAACAGGCTCAGAAACTTGGCTTTCAGGTTCAGGTGATTGACTATGCCAAACCGGAAGAGCGGTTTGCGGTGGCGAAGAAAATCATCGCGGCTGGCTTTCTTCCCTGGGTGACGGACGGTCACTTACAGACCTGGGGTACCTCTGAGCTGCAACCTGTCCCGCGTAAAATCCTGATTCCGTACAACAGTAAACGACAGTATCTGACTCATTCGGATGTCCATAACCGGCTGGCGGCCTTTATTGAATATCTGGGTTATATTCCGGCATATCTGGATATGAGCCGGCAGTCTTTACCAACAATTGATCCTGCCCTGTATGCCGGTGTGATCTCGTGGACGCTGGAAACCCGGATGTATTCTCCGGCTTACGTGGACTGGCTACTGAAGGCGAAAGGCACGTTACCGCTGATGGTGCTGGGACAGTTGCCTCAGTCAGATAAACTGCTCAAGGTATTTGGGGTGAAAATGTTGTCGGTTACACCACCCGGGCCCTACAAAATCCGGATGATGAAACCCTGGCTGAAAGGGGAATACAATGCGCTCCGGCCGGATGCCGGTGTTTTTCCGCTTCAGCTGATAAAACAGCAGGATGCAGAGCCGCTGATTACGATTACTTCTGCTGATGGCCGGCGTTTAATCCAGGGAGTTCGCTCCGGCCGGGATGTGCTGATTGCAGCGCCCTGGCTGATTGAAAACCTCTCGGTGGATGACAGTCGCTGGATGATTGAACCGTATCAGCTGCTGTCCCGGGCATTTCAGCTGCCGCCGATTCCGGCCCCGGATGTCACCACAGAATCCGGCCGTCGCCGCTTAATCAGCTATATCGACGGCGATGCGTTCTCCAGCCTTGCCCGCCTGCCGGGGCAGCCGATTGCAGCCAAAGTGATCAAGGATGAAATTCTTAAGCCATACAAAATACCGGTGACGGTTTCTATTGTGGAAGGGGAAGTCGGGCCAAAAGGCATGTATCCGGAACAGAGCCCGTATTACGAGAAAATTGCCAGACAGATCTTTGCATTGCCGTATGTCGACATGGCAACGCACACCTTCAGTCATCCGTTTTTCTGGAATGAACTGGCCGGCCGGCAAAAGGTACTGAAAAATGCTTACCGGCCTTACGGCAGCCATCTGGCGGTGCCTGATTACGACAAGATTGATATCCGGCGGGAGATTGAGGGGTCGATCGATTACATCAATCAGCGTCTGGCGCCCAAAGGCAAGAAAGTGACCGCCGTGCTGTGGAGCGGTGACGCGCTGCCCGGCCCGGATCCTATTCGTCATACCCTGGAAGCCGGGGTCGTGAATGTGAATGGCGGAGACTCTTTTGTCACCGATGATAACCCGACCCTGAGTGAAATTGCGCCGCTGGGCCGCCCGGAAGGTGAGCTGCTGTATCAGATTTATGCACCCCTGATGAATGAAGAACTGTATACCAATGTCTGGCATGGCCCGTTTGACGGATTTAAACGGCTGACGGAAACCTTCCGGCATACAGACAAGCCATACCGGTTGAAGCCGTTCACCATTTACTATCATTTCTATTCCGGCACGAACCCCGCTGGTATCCGGGCGCTGAAAATCGTGCTGGATTATGCCTTATCCCGTCCGAATACCCCGGTACAGCTTGCCCGCTATGCACGGGGCGCGCTGGATTTTTATTTCTCCGGATTAGCCCGGAACGATAAAGGGGAATGGGTGTTCAGCAGCCGGTCGATTCCGACGCTGCGCATTCCGGAATCGCTGGGCCGGGTTGATTTACAACATAGCCGCCACGTTGCGGGTATGACGGAAGACGAACGATATATTCACCTGCCACAGGGGCAGGCAGTATTTAAAACGTTCGTGAAGTCAAAACCGGTGATCACCAAACCTTATCTGGTTTCAGGCAATGTGGTGATCCGTGAATGGTCTGAAAAACGGATTGTGTTTCACAGCTGGCTGAAAGCACAGCTGATCCTGGCAAATGCGGATCAATGCCATCTGGTTTCGTCTGACGGACGCAGACATCAAGGCGTGAAGCAGGGAAATTATCGCCGTTTTTCTATGCCCCGGGGAGATTTTTCGGGCCGTTTAGTCTGTCATCGCTAGTCGTTGATGAATCTGTTGTTGGTGTGAGTCAGTCGTTGATATGAATCAGTCTCGTCCGGTTTTTATTTCTGTCAAAGTTATCATTGCTGTGATTGTTGCAGCCATGATGGCTTTGTATATTTTGTTTCCGAAACTGTTTTTCTTTGAAACAGAACAGGCACTGGATGACCCGCAACTGGCCCGCTCTTATTTAGAAGCGACACTGGTCGCAGACCCGGATAATCAGGCTGCGATTGAAAAGCTGGCCGAAGTGGATGTCCGGCTGGGTGAGATGCAGGATGCTGCCAGGTATATTGGCCGGATTAAGTCACCGGCTCACAAACGGGCGGTGAAACAGAAGATGCTGTTTTCCCGCTGGACGGCCAATGGTGCGAAACAAGACGATGATTTTGTGGCACTCAAACGGATGTTAGCGGCACCGTCTGACTGGACAAAAACAGATTTTCACCATGCACAGGCACTCGGGATGCACGCGCAGGTTGCGCGGTATTTCGCAGCGGACAATCAACCCCTTGAGGCAGCCAAAAACTGGATGATGGCCGGTCAGCCGCAAAAAGCATTTCTGGCTTATCAGGGGCATGTGTCTGCTGAGACTCTCAAACCAGCGATGACTGCGGCACTTCACAGCAACAATTCAAAGACCGCGTTGCAGTGGTGGCAGGCGTACGGAGACGGCAATGTTCATCAAACGCTGCAACTGGCCCGCCTCGCCGGAGACAGAGAAGTCGTCCGTCAGGCCACGGAACAGTTATTAAAACAATATCCGGGTAACGCGGGCTATCAGCGTCAGGTGCTCAGAGCCCGCATTGCATATGGTGAACTGGAATCTGCTGCTCAGCTGTTATCTGAACTGGAAAAGAAATCGCCGGATGATCCTGTACTGCATCAGCAGGGCTGGAAGCTGGCAACATGGCTGAACCGGCCGGAGCAGGCTGTGGATGAATTAATCTGGTTAATGCACCGTCAGTTAGCGACGCCGGAAATGATTCAGACCGGCGCTGCTCATGCCAAACAGCTGTTTCTGTATGATAAGCAATTGCTGATCTACCGCTATCTGACCCGGACAAAACAGATTACGCCAAAGCAGCTGAAAGACTGGATGCAGGCCTATGAATATAACGGACATGGTCAGGCGGAACTGAACGATATTGCCCTCTATGAAAAACGATACGGGCCGGATAAGCACAGCCAGTACTGGAAAGCCCGCACCTTCTATCAGTCTGGTGATCTGGAAAAACTCAAACAGTTCTGGCCCGGATTCCGGGGGGAAATGACTCAGGAAGTTTTGTGGTGGTTTGCCCGGAGCTTCTGGCTTGGTCACGAGTTCAAACAGGCCTTAGCCGTTTATCAGCATGTGCCGGCTGATGCGGACCAGCAATACTGGACGACCCGCGTTAATCTGGCCAACCTGGCGGGTGACAAGCAGGATGAAGCTTATGCCTATGAGCAACTGAATCAGCAGGACAAACTGCATGGGATTCAGCTGGCCCGTTATCTTGAACTGAAATTCTCCGACTCAGTGACACCAGACGAGAACGGGATGGACTTTCTGTGGCAGCATGCATCTTCGGATCTGGCGCTGGAGCGGATTGCATACTTCAGCTGGAAACTCGGGGATAAACAGTCCCTGAAACGGGTCACGCAGATGATATCCGGGCGTGCGCCTTCTCCGTTACTTGCCTCTGCCTGGGTTTATCTGTCTTATGTGCATCAGCAGGACGGTGATTATACTCAGGCGAAGCAGGCTTTGGCTCACGCCAAAGCAAATGCACCCTATTCACCTGCGATCGAAAAAGAACAGGGCTGGCTGGCACTGGCCAGTCAGGATATCGCTGTGGTCCGGGATTTCATCCGTCATGCCTCCCGTTATCCTCCCGGTGCATTCTGGTCGCGGCTGATGGCCAGCCTCGCCATCTACAACGGGAACTGGCGTGTGGCTTATCAGCATTTGCACTGGCTGGTGGCACAGAATCCGGATGAACTGCCGCTTCAGGTCAATTATGCGACCGTTCTTGAGCACGTCGGCCACGTTGATCAGGCGCTTCAACTCAGGCGGCAGCTTTTGCGCCGGTTACCGCAGACCCATCACGATTATCTCAACCTTGTCAGCCGCTGGGCCGGTGCTTCCCGGACTTTTCATCTGTTCAAACAAACACGTACGACCGAAGCCATGGTATCCCGCTTTCCGGGATTACCTCAGTCAGTCTGGTGGTTAAAACGGCATGCCGCGACCCGGCTTCAGTCATGGGAGCAGCTGCAACTGGCGGTGGCAGGCGGGGAATTTGGTGTGATCGAAGCGCTGGTTAAAAATCATCGTTTATCGCCGCTGGACGAAGTGAACAGCCTGACTTATCTCCGGCAGCCATATCAGGCAATGAAACGCTGGCACAGGCATGCTGCTCTGTTACCCGACGGGCCAAAGACCGGGCTTGCCCGCACCCTGCGTCCTTACTATTTCCGCGCATTATCACTGGATGTTATCCCGAAGGCAGCCTTTGACTCCAGCGAACGCTGGATGCACATCTATTTCCCGTTTGCACAGGGAGAATGGCAGGTCGGATTCGGCCAGCAGGAAAATGAGTCAAACAGCGGCAGATTGCTGACACTGCGGGATGACATCAGCTGGCAACGCTGGCGCATTGGTCTGGGGCTGAATCATCATCAGGGAGAGAATGAAAGCCGGACAGGATTCGAACTGGATTTACGCTACCAGCTGACCGATCGCCTGCAACTGGGGCTGGATTATAAGCACGATCAGCAAAGTGCACAGAATGAGTTTCTGTTTGCACAGGGTGAGCAGTCCGGATATGGCGTGAGTGCTCAGTATCAGCTCGATCCGCGGCAGAATCTCAGTCTGGCTGTCAGGCATGTTGAGATGTCAGAAAGGGATGGCCAAAAGATTGCGGCCGGTGAAGTCTATGACGCCCGTTATCAGTATGCCCTCAATCAAAATCATCCGAACTGGCAATTTTATTCCGGTGCCGTCTGGCAAACGCTGGGCGCCCGTGATTCAGCCGCTGATAATAACGCGGCCGGTCCCGGTGGCCCCGGAGCCGGTCCGGCAGCGGTGAACCGCTCAGCCGGGGTGGATAATTACCGCCGGATTGCCATGGGAACGATCATCGCTTCCGGTGAGGGATTGATTCCGCCGTATACCGGCAGAGAAACACACTGGTCTGTCGATTTAAGTACAGGCTATCAGCCGGATTCAAATCACGCCGATTTTACTGCGTCGTTACGGGCGGGGTGGGAAATTATCGGTGACGACAGTTTACATGTGGGTGTGAGTTATCAAACCCGCGATATTCAGGGTCAGCAGAATACCCGGTTACAAATCGGTTACTACATCCATTTTTAATCTGAGGGGAAGTTATGTTCAGAAGTTTATTGATAGGTATGGTGTTGTTACTTGGCGGATGTTCGACGAGCCAGGTCAGCGATACGGTCTATTTGCAGCAGAGCGCCAAAGTTGCACTGTTACCGGTCGTCAACCGCTCGCAGACGCCGCTGGCTGGTGCCAGTGCCGCGAATATGCTCGCCAGCCTGTGGTATCAGAATGATTTACCGGCGCTGGTGGTGTATCCGCATCAGGCACAGGGTGATCTTTCATTTACCGGTGATGAACAAAAGCTGTCCGCAGCGCAGCAATGGGCGGATGAACAGTCAGCAGATTATGTGCTGCGCGGCAGTATTTCTGAGTGGCGATACAAATCCGGGCTGGACGGAGACCCTGTGGTGTCCGTCACACTGACTTTATATCAAACCGGCAGCAATGCGCCGGTCTGGAGCGGGACAGTGTCTAAAACCGGCTGGGGCCGCGATAATCTGTCTGGCACCGGGCAGGATGTACTGGAAGATTTACTCGATAACATTGAGGTTCAAGAGTGATCAAAAAGCTTCGACAACGGGCTTTCGGGATGACTTACCGCATCTGGGCAGAAAGTGGTTTTTTCACACTGCTGGCGCTGGTCATTCCGCTGGTTCTGAATCCTCAGGATCCATTTTCATATGAGGCTGAATTTGTCTGGTCAATGCTCGGGCCGGTGCTGGTGGCACTCCGTTACGGCTTTACCAAAGGGCTGGTTTCCGTGCTGGTGCTGTTGTTTCTGCAGTCTGTTCTGATCCGGACCGGTATGGTTGCGCAGGATATTCAGCTGCCGTTTCAGACGATCGCCGGTTATGCGCTGCTGGTGATGCTGTGTGGTGAGTTCAGCGACTGGCGGGAAAAAGCCAGTGAAAGACAAAAACGCGAGCTGGCCTATGTCAATGAGCGGCTGGAAACCTTCACCCGCCATTATCATCTGCTGCGTTTATCACACGATAAATTAGAACAGATGCTGGCCGGACACAGCCTGAGTCTGCGTGAGTCGTTACAGGCGGTAAAAACGCAGATCGGGCATTTACCGGACCGGAATATCGAACAGGTTGCCCAGCCGATTATGTCGCTGTTTGCTGAATATGGTTCGCTCCAGTGCGCCACGTTGTGCAAAGTAGAGCCGGACAAAAAACTGACATCCGTTCTGGCGCGTATCGGGCCGGTGAAGCCGGTCGAATCCGGTGACATGATGGTGCGGAAAATGTTTGAAAGCGGCCAGCTGGTATCGCTGAAACAACTGTCCGGTGAGGCGATGGAACAGAGCCGTTATCAGGTTGTGATTCCCCTGATGGATGTCAGGGAACGTATTTATGCCGTCATTCTGGTTGAGCAGATCCAGTTTTTTGCCCTGAACAAAGAGACATTAACCTTGCTGGCCGTGACTGCTGGTTATATCGCCGATTTATTACGCAATGCGATTGCCAATCCGGTGATGAATGGTGATGAGCATGAGAGTTTTTGCCAGCAGGCAGAGCGTGCCAATTATGATGCGAAACGCTACAAAATTCCCGCTCAGCTGGTGAGCTGGCGCATGGATGCCGTCCTGCATCAGCCGGTGCTGGAATACCTGCATGCGACCCGCCGGGGTCTGGATGTGTATTTTCATGATGAACAGAACAATCTGTTGCAAATTCTGATGCCACTGGCCGATGAACGGGATTATTCCGGATTTAAAGAGCGTGTTGATGCCTGGGCGAAAAACTCTCAGGGGCAAAACCTGAAAGAAGCCGGTATTGAGGAGCTGAGTCATCTTGCGCTGCCGGTTCCCGCCAAACAACTGGAAAAAGTCATTCATGCTGAATAACCGATTTGCTTTATCCGGAACCCTGACCGCACTGATTCTTCAGTTGCTGGCTGCTGCGGAATTTATTTTCAGTGGTGTAGCCGTGACCTGGCTGCTTCTCTACGTGATATCGGCGATAGTCTTTGGTGTCAGCTGTCTTTATTTGCTGCCGGTGCGTTACCGGCGGTTTCCGGCGTACGCATTTCTGTTTTTATTTATATTTGCAGTCAGTTTACCGGTGCTGGGTATCGTGGGTTGTCTGATTGCTGTGGTTGCGGGTGTGCATTATCCGCTGGAAAAGCAGCAGGATGTGCTGGAAGAGCATTTGGTGCCGGAATTGCCGTTTGAACCGGATCAGATTTCACTGACGCCGCGTTATTCCCGCGGTGGTGTGGCAGCGATTTTAAAATATGCCAGAGATGTGGATAAACGCCTGTTTGCCGTGGTGACCACCCGCAATATGGAGGACAGAGAAGCGATTCCGATCCTGAAGCAGGCTCTGAAAGATACCGATGATGATATCCGCCTGCTGGCTTATTCCTCGCTGGATAAAAAAGAGACTGCAATTAACGATGATATTCATGTGCTGAAAAAACAGCTGGCCGGGCAGTTTATTTCTTCATTTACCGGCACTGCCAGCTGCCATCATCAGATCGCCCGGAAATACTGGGAACTGAGCTATCTGGGGCTGGCACAAGGTGCCCTGAGACAGTATGTGCTGGAAAAAGCCGCTTTTCATGCCGGACAAAGCCTGATGTATGAACCCGCCGTGACGACGGAAATCCTGCTGGCCAAGATCTGGCTGATGATGGGGCGCTATGAACAGGCGCAGACGTTATTTGAAAAAGCCGCTCAATCCGGCGTGCCGGTCCGGCAAACCTATCCGTACCTGGCTGAAATTGCCTACAAAACCAAACAGTATCAGCAATGCCGGATTTATATGGGCCATCTGGAAGGGCAGAAGCTTTCTCTTAACCTCGATAAGATAAGGAGTTACTGGCATGACGACGCCCTGTAAAGCCGATGTAATACTGGTTCTGGAAGGCACCTATCCTTATGTGCGGGGCGGGGTGTCAAGCTGGGTGCATCAGCTGATTTGCGGGTTGCCCAACGTAACTTTTGAACTGGTGTTCCTTGGGGGAATCGCCAGTCAGTATGGCCCGGTGCAATATCAGTTACCGGACAATGTCACCGGATTGCAGGTTTATTATCTGATGGATCCGGAAGATGAAGAGGAGGATTTCGATCTTTCCCGCTATGAAACGGATGCGAAAAAAGCCCCCATGTTTGAGAACTGGCGGGAACTGCTGGGTTATTTCAGTGACAGCTCAAAGCCTTTACCGGAATCTCTGGTGACATTTCTGTTTGAACAGGTTGGAAAAGACGACGGTTTTTCACTGGATGATTTCCGCTATACCAAGGCGTCCTGGCAGATTTTGACTGAATTTTATCAGCGCTATTGTGATGATGTGTCTTTTCCGGATTTTTTCTGGACTTACCGCAACCTTTTCAAGCCGTTGTTTGTTATTGCCCGGATCGCCAGAAAGGTGGAGAAAGCCCGGCTGGTTCACTCGGTATCGACCGGATATGCCGGTTTGCTCGGGGCCGGTCTCAGTGCGATGCAAAATGTGCCTTACATCATTTCTGAACACGGTATTTACACCAAAGAGCGCAAGATAGATTTAATTCAGGCCGACTGGATCAGTGAAGAAAAGCAGGATATCGGTATTGATTTGCATGCGGATATGGGATTTATCCGCCGGTTGTGGATTCGGTTTTTTGAGCAGCTTGGCCGCACCAGCTATCAGCAGGCGAATGTGATTACCTCACTTTATGAAGGCAACCGGGCCCGCCAGCTGCGCGATGGGGCACCGGCAGAAAAAACACAGATTATTCCCAACGGCATTAACCTTGCCCGCTTTGGCCCGGCGCTGGCTGCCCGTCAGGCAGAGGTTCAGCCTGTTGTCGGACTGATTGGCCGTGTTGTTCCGATCAAAGATATCAAAACCTTTATCCGGGCAATTAAAGAAGCCCAGTATCAGGTGCCGGAGATTCAGGGCTGGATTGTCGGGCCGATGGAAGAAGATCCGGATTATGTGCTGGAGTGTGAACTGCTGGTGGAGAGTCTGGATTTAAAACAGCAGATTCACTTTCTCGGTATGCAAAATGTCGCGGAAATTCTGCCGCAGCTCAAAGCGGTCGCACTGACGTCGATTTCTGAGGCTCAGCCGCTGGTTCTGCTGGAAGCGATGGCTGCCGGTGTGCCGGTACTGGCAACTGACGTGGGTTCCTGCCGGGAAATGATTCTGGGAGACAGTGAAGCAGACCGTCAGTCCGGCGAAGCAGGGCATCTGGCTTCAATCGCCTCACCGGGTGAAACCGCTCAGGCGATGGTACGTTTGCTGACAGATGAAGCACACTGGTTGCAGCTTCAGGCCGTCGGGTTAGAACGGGTCAGAAAATTCTATGATGAGCAACTGATGTTTGCCCGTTATCAACGTATTTACGAGGAGACGATGTTGTGGCAGGAATAGGGTTTGAAATCCGTAAGATTCTGAAAAAAAATTCCCTGCTGTCGGTCTTTCAGGCTTACGGTTATGCCGGCATTATCGGCTCCGGGCCGTGGTTGTTATCGATTCTGGCCCTGATGGTGATCGGTATTCTGAGTGTGGGAATTGTATTGCCTCAAAGCCTGATCATTCAGTTTCTGGTCAGTGTGACTTATATGATGGCTGCCTCACTGATTCTCACCGGTGGGTTGCAGCTGATGCTGACCCGGTTTGCCGCAGACCTGTTTTTCCGCCGGCAGGACCAGCAGGTGTTACCCAACCTGCTGGGTTCTTTATTGCTGACAACCATTGCGGCGCTGGTGATTGCTCTGCTGGTCTGGCCCTTTCTCCCTTTACCGGCCTTAAGCAAGTTACTGCTGATTGCCGGGTTTGTCTGTTTGTGTAATCAGTGGCTCGGGGTCATTTTCCTGTCTGGTATGAAAGAATACCGGGCAATTGTGCTGGTGATGATCGGCGGCTACGCCACCATGATTCTGCTGGCTTCCATGTTGCGGTTCTGGGGGCTGGATGGCTTATATTGTTCATTCTTCGTTGGCGAAGCGATACTGATGTTCAGCTTTCTGCTGATGATTGTGCGTCGTTATCCGGGCGACCGGTTGATCCGGTTTGATTTTCTCCGCCCGGATCAGGTGTTCTACGGGCTGTTTTTCTGTGGTCTGTTTTACAACGCCGGTGTGTGGGCGGATAAAATCATTTTCTGGTTTATGCCGTATACATCGGTGGAAATTCTTGGCCCGATGCGTGCCAGCCCGATTTACGATTTACCCATCTTTCTGGCTTATTTATCGGTGATTCCGGGTATGGCTGTTTTTCTGGTGCGGATGGAAACCGACTTTGTGGAACATTACGATCATTTCTATCATGCGGTGAGAACCGACTCGTCGCTGGATGAGATTTATCAGCTGAAAGATAACATGGTCCGGACCGCTCAGGCCGGTATTTACGAAATCTTCAAAGTGCAGGGAATTACTTTAGTCTTCCTGTTGCTGTGGGGGGGTGAACTGCTGCAGTATTTCGGCATTGATGTGAATTACCGGTCGCTGCTGAACATCGATCTGGTTGGCGTTGCTTTGCAGGTGGTGATGCTGTCTGTGTTCAACATTATGTATTATCTGGACAAGCGTAAAAGCGTGTTGGTTCTGAATGGCTTATTCCTGGCAGCGAATACTTTATTTACGTTGCTGACGATTTATCTTGGGCCCTATTTCTACGGTTATGGCTTTGTCCTTGCCTGTCTGGTGACCACTGTCGCTGGCCTGTTGTGGCTGAATAAGCAGTTTCATGAGCTGGAATATGAGACGTTTATGAAGCAGAGAGGGTAAACGGGCTGTTAAATCCTCCTTTTTAAGGGAGGATTCGGTTCTCAGTACCTCGCCGGGAAAACCTGAACGTTTACCCAAAATGATATCAGCTCAGCACCGGCCGGAAAAAACTTCGCTCGTAGCTGATGATAAAATCTTCTTTTTTTGCAAATTCAAACGCTTTGAGGCATGCCTCATCCTGAAATGATTGCTGCCGGTAGGTTTCGTAAGCGGACAGGTTTTCAAAGGTAAACAAAGCTAATGCGATGTTATTTGCACCTTCTGATGGCAGAAAATAGCCATTGTGACGGCCGCCAAACTTTTCTACCAGCGGAATCCACATTTTTGCGTATACTTCGAATTCTTTGATTTTCTTTGGATCAATGACATATCTGACATAACAGGTGACCATACTTTATTCCTTGTGTGTTTTGTTTATCTTTTCGCCATCGGGTGCTCAGGGTTGAGCTGGAGTAAGTCCCAGAGATTTCCGTATAAGTCTTCAAAAACAGCGACTGTACCGTAATCCTGCTCTTTCGGTTCTCGAATGAAATGAATGCCAATCGATTTCATGCGTTCGTAGTCTCGCCAGAAGTCGTCAGTATTCAGAAAAAGAAACACACGGCCACCGGTCTGATTGCCGATAAAATCATGCTGTCCGGGCTTTGAAGCTTTTGCCAGAAGCAGGCTGACACCATGCGAATTCGGTGGCGCGACGACAACCCAGCGCTTATCCTGCTCCGGCTGCCAGGTATCTTCTATCAGCTCAAACTGAAGTTGATTCACATAGAAATCGATCGCTTCATCGTAGTCTTTGACGACCAGTGCAATATGAACAATATTCTGTTTCATCAGGGTTCCTTTTTGACTGTATTTTTCCTGTCGTGGTTTCCGGATACAACATTGAGCAAATGAATATCCTCACATCCTATCATAACTTGATTCCTGTCCTGCTTTCATGTACCACTGATATACCCAAACAATCTGCATCTTCAGGTTGCTTGGGTATATCCATAAAAATAACCGGCTTCATGATTCAGGAACCTTGTGATGAAACTCAACTGCGATATGGGCGAAAGCTTTGGCCCGTGGGAAAAAGGATGTGATGCGGAGGTGATGCCA
Organism: Vibrio quintilis; assembly: GCF_024529975.1. Taxonomy (GTDB): domain Bacteria; phylum Pseudomonadota; class Gammaproteobacteria; order Enterobacterales; family Vibrionaceae; genus Vibrio; species Vibrio quintilis. The sequence goes on from NZ_AP024898.1 coordinate 398,182, forward strand.
TGGATTGATATGGCAAACATTGCCTGTGGTTTTCATGCGTCAGATCCGTTAACGATGGACAAAACCGTAAAGCTGGCAAAACAGGCCGGTGTTTCTGTCGGAGCGCATCCGGGGTATCCGGACCTGCTCGGCTTCGGGCGCCGCGTTTTACAGTGTAGTGACGATGAATTACGTGCCTGGATTATCTATCAGATCGGGGCATTACAGGGGATTTGCCGCAGTCATGACATGACGGTCGATTATGTCAAACCTCACGGGGCTCTTTATAACACCATGATGAAAGATGAAGCGGTGCTGAAAACCGTGATGCAGGCAACGCTGACAGCGCTACCCGGATGTCCGTTGATGGTTATGGCAACCCCGCAGCATTTCCAGGTGAAAGCGATGGCGGATCAGATAGGTTTACCGGTGTTATTTGAAGCGTTTTCAGACCGGGCTTACGATGATGAAGGTTACCTGACTGATCGCCGGATTGCCGGGGCTGTTTATCATGATCCTGACACCATTATTCAGCAAATCCGCCAGATTCAGCGGGAAGGCACGGTGACCACGATCAATGGAAAAACATTGGCAGTACATGCCGATACCATTTGTGTGCATGGCGATGGAGAACATGCGCTGACGGTGGTGTCAGCGGTGAGCAACAGGCAGAAAAGCGGAGATAATCATGCGGATTGAACCTTTAAATGAACACAGTTGTATCATTTATTTTGCGGATGAGGTCAGTGAGCACACCGCGGATCAAATCGCTGTCGCGACGCATTTACTCCGGGACAATCTGAGCGATGTCATCACAGACATGGTGCCGTCTTATACTTCGATCGTGATTGACTTTGATATGCTGCTGATCAGCCGTGAGGCTCTGTTTTCACGCATTAAACAGGTTTTGTCCGGTATATCTGAGTCAGCCATTTCAACACAGGCTCAGGCTGTGATTGAAATTCCTGTCTATTACGGCGGGGAAGTGGCTACGGATATGGCTGAAGTTTGTCAGCACACCGGTTTATCAGCTGAAGATGTCGTTCGTCTGCATTGTGAGCGGATTTACCGGGTGTATGCTGTTGGTTTTACGCCGGGTTTTGCTTATCTGGGCTCGACCGATGAAGCCTTGCTGATGCCGAGAAAAGCCACACCCAGGCTGAAAGTACCATCAGGCAGTGTCGGGCTGGCAGATAATCAGACGGCAATTTATCCGGCAGCCACACCCGGAGGCTGGCAGATTATTGGCCGGACCCCCCTCAAAATGCTGGACTGGCACAGCGAAACACCGGGCAGACTGAATACCGGTGACCGGGTCCGTTTTTCGCCGGTAAACCGGGAGACATTTATCGCCATGGGAGGGCGTTTCGATGAGTTTTGAAGTTGTCAATCCCGGCATGCTTTCCTTGCTACAGGATCTCGGGCGCCGGGGATATCAGCATTTGGGTATTGCCCAGGGCGGACCGATGGATGAACATGCGTTTTGCTGGGGAAACCGCCTGCTTGGTAATCCTTTGGGAGCCTGTGGCCTTGAAATTACCCTGGGTCAGTTACAGTTAAAGGCGACAGAGCCGACAACCATTGCGATTACCGGAGCTGATTTAAAGGCGAGCCTGAATGATAAACCGGTCTCTCCCTGGTGTACTTATGCGATTCAACCGGGTGATGAGCTGTCATTTTCCCGTCCTGTGTCTGGGGTCCGGGCTTATTTATGTGTTCAGGGCGGCTTCATTTGTCAACCGCAACTGGGCAGTGTAGCCACCGTGGTCCGGGAAGGGACTGGCGGGTTAAATGCCACCGGCCAGCCACTGAAGACAGGAGATTTACTCCGTTATACGCCTTGCCGCGAGCCGCAGACAGCCCGTGTTCCTAAGTGGGCGAGACCGGATTATGCTGAACCCTTATCGCTTGGCGTGATTAGCAGTTATCAGCATGATGTGTTCCCGGCTGAAAGCCGGGCGCTGTTCTTTTCTTCAGCATACCAGATCACGCCAGACAGCGATCGGATGGGGTATCGTTTAGCGGGGCCTCAGGTTGCCTGTGAGCAAAGCCGGATGATTTCTGAAGGTATCGTGCTTGGTGCGATTCAGATCCCGCAGGATGGTCAGCCGATTGTGTTGATGCGGGACAGACAGACCATCGGTGGTTATCCTAAAATTGGTTGTCTGACCACGCTGGGAACCAGCCGGTTATCACAGTGCTTACCGGGACAGTCGGTTCAGTTTCGTCCTTTGGCTCTGGCCGAAGCAGAGTCTGAATGGCGGCTGTTTCAGCAGATCATGTCTGCTTAGCTGACCTTCGGTTCAATCAGAGGCATCATGGGGCGGTCTCTGGTTGATATCCAGTCGTTTGTACCATTTTGCATCATTTAGTGATAAATATTTATGCTATCGTGCACATATGTTATTCTGGGAGCTGTTCTGTTTAATCACAGCGGAATCCATCAACATCATACCCGTCCCCGTCATGACGTGATTCTCCATTCTTTGATCTCATCAATGCCGGGAACCGGTATCAAACAACGGAGACAGAAAAGATGCAAAAAACGGCATTGGGAACGACTGGTTTTGAGATTGTGCCATTAGTTTTTGGCGGTAATGTGTTTGGCTGGACAATCGATGAAAAGACCAGCTTTTCTATTTTAGATGCCTTTATCGATCATGGCTTTGATGCCATAGATACGGCAGATGTTTATTCCATATGGGCACCGGGGAATCAGGGCGGGGAGTCTGAGACTATTATTGGTCACTGGCTGAAAACCAAACCTGCGATGCGGGATAAAATCAAACTGTTCACCAAAGTTGGTGATGATTTAAAAATTCCCGGTCATAAAGGTCTTTCAGAGAAATGGATTACTCAGGCTGTTGAAGATTCCCTTCGTCGTTTGCAAACCGATTATATTGACCTGTATTTTTCTCACTGGCCGGATGACAGTACGCCTTATGAAGAAACACTGGGTGCGTATGAAAAGCTGCTGAAAGCCGGTAAGGTCCGTTCTGTTGGCGCTTCCAATCTCAATGTTGATCAGCTCAATCAGTCTTTAACTGTGGCGAAGCAGCATACGCTGCCAGCTTATCAGGTGCTTCAGCCGGAATATAATCTGTATGACCGCGAAGGCTTTAATGCCGATTTACAAGGTTTATGCGTGCGGGAAAATATTGGTGTCGTGACTTATTACAGTCTTGCGTCGGGTTTTCTGTCCGGTAAATATCGTTCCGTGCAGGATTTATCCAAGAGCGCCCGGGGTGACGGCATTGGCAAATATCTGGATCAAAAAGGCCAGGGTATTCTGAAATTGCTGGATGAAATCAGTGCACGTCATCAGGCACAACCGGCAGAAGTTGCCCTCGCATGGCTGATTGGCGAAAAAGCAGTCACTGCACCGATTGCCAGTGCGACAAAAACTGCACACATTGAAAGTTTTGCCAAAGCGATGTCTGTCCGGTTAAGCAGTGAAGAGCATCAGCAACTGACGGATGCAGGTCTTGTCTGATTCCCATGAACGATGAGAATGAAACAGGCGAATGTTGCAATTCGTCTGTTTTACCTCGTAACTCTGTTCATGGGTAAATCCGTCCATATCATTTCAGGTTTTATATTGTTCTCCAACAGCCCCTAAGTAATGGGTATATCAATTTAACGCATAATTTTACTGACCGGTTAATATCGGCCAGTTGATATTGCCCTGCCGGATAAATGCTGCCCGGTTTTGTTCCCATTTTGCTTTGATGTCCGCATCGTAATTCAGATAAAGCTTACCATCGACCAGTGACCACTGAAGCGGGTCGGCTGACGCATAATCATTTTTTTCAGCAATCGCCCAGGCACAATAACCGCCATATTGTGGTGCATATTTTTCCGGGGCCGCGGTGAACATCTCCAGATGTTTTTGTGTTGAGAAGTACCAGTCTGCCCCCTGATAAGTGGTCATCCATTCTGACCGGCCTTTGACGGGTTTATTTTCGGTAAAATAGGCGACTGTGTCATAGCCATCCAGTGCTTTATTACTGAAGAAGCCGGTATAGATGGGGTCGGATGCATAGATCTGTGCGCTGAACAGCAGCGTTAACCAGAGAGTGAACCATATTTTGAGGTGAGCGCTTTTCATGCTGAACTCCTGTTGTTCATAGAGGCGGCTGTAGTTGTTGATAAGGTATTGGCCGGTAATAAGGTATAACAATGATTTTTCATCGCCTGAGGTGTCAGGTTGCAACAGGGCGAACCGGGGATGTAAATCATTTCCTGTAATACTTCTGTCACGGTGACCTGGGTAAAGCTGACTGTTTGTGCATCCGTCCGGTGCATGCAGACGGACAAATGAGGCTGATCCGGTGCATGATCACAATGAAATGCCTGTGCCTGATTTGTCTCTGCGGCAGAATCCGGCGTGGCAAAGGAGGTAAAATGACGATCATAGGCTGCCCGGCGGTAGTCTGTGACCCGGCGAAGATCTACCGCGGATGAAAAGACGGGCAACCCGGTTTCAGCCTGCGTCAGTTGTTGTCCGTTCCACTCAAATCCGATCACCGCATTGCCGGTTTGATGATGGTGCCGGGTAAAAATCAGCAGAGTGAACGGTGCGAAACGGGCATGAGGTGTGTCCATCAGTCTGTCCGCAGCCTCTTCTGCACTGACTGCACTGGCCAGATGTCTGACAAGCTGCCCCCGGCTGATTAGCCGGCCTTCAGGTGTCTGTCCCTGATAATTGTTAAGCAGACACAGGGTGATGCCATGTTGATTGACACTAATCCAGCTGCCACGTCCGACCGGATCAACCGGCATCAGCACTTCGGTTGCATTGAGGGTTTCCTGCCGCGGTGGCAGGGCCAGCGGGCGGCTCTTCAGCTCATCGCGGTTAAAGAACACCTGATAGCCTTCGGGTGTATGCAGCCATGATACGGAACACATCAGTTTTTCTCCCTCAGATAAGAGACCGTTGCCGGAGCGAAGCCGAAATTATCGCTGACTTCAATATGATTGAGACTGACGGCGACTCTTGCCAGCGCATAATGATGTGTGGCATGCAGCGCGACGAAGGTCAGTTCCCGTTCGATAGTCGACATCATGTCGCAGGCTTCCTGCTGCGAAAGTGATACTTCGGTTCTGACCCGCACCGGTAGCGTCAGGTTGGCGTGATTGAGTTGCTTCAGCCAGTCCCTGAGCTGCTCAACTTCTGAGATTGCGATATGACGGGTACGTTCAACGGCATGACCGCGCCGGCGGGTGTTGTAGTCAATGACTCCTGTGGGCTGACGAACTGCATGAAACAGGTCAAGCAGATGACGGAAGTGTTCACCGATGCTGCTGCTCAGGTGCGGTGGTGCTGAACAGGTATATTGATGGTCATCAATCGATTGCAGGAAACGATGCCCCTGTTCCAGTGTTTCCAGACAGCCGCGGATGCAGGGCTGCAACGGGAGTGATTCTGTATCCCGGATGTCGTACGTGTGACTCGTCATAAGCTCAGTTCCTTATTCCAGATCATTCAATTAGTCGGTTGACGGATATTAGTCGGTGGATGGATAGCTCCGTGTCAGCTGCCGTTCAGTCTGCCAGGCCCGAATCAGAGATCTGAGTGACGGTGGCTGATGTCCGCGTTGTTTTTGTCGGGCTCCGATTTCAAACAGGATTCGGTATTGCTTCAGTAGTGTGGAAAAAATCTCCCGCAACGGCGTATTCCTGTCCCAGATGTGAGCCGCTTCGCTGCTGGCACCATTGAGCTCCAGAATTGAAAAGTCCTTCCCGGCCATTAGCTGCCTGATATCGCGGAATTTAATATCCAGCCGCCCATAGTAGTAACCATCAACATCAGCCAGAATCTCATCCATTTTGCGGGTCAGGGCACGGGTAATATATTGATTGCCGTCTCTGAATATCGCGCCCCGGCTATGACTGCCGGCAAAGGCCAGGCGGAAAGTTTCCCCCGCCGGCAGCACTTCATGAAGCCGTTTTTTATGGCGCGACAAATACAGATGGCTCAGTTGTCCGGCCCGCGGGTGAGTTTCAATCAGGGTTTTCAGGCAATGAATCCCATCTCCGGTAACCGACGGGCTGTATTTAAGAGTGATTGAGAGGATGTTGCCACGCGGCTCACCCGGATAGCGCACATAAAAGATCCCGGCTTCTGCCTGATACGGGGCTTTTTGCTGCAACAAAAAGCGCGCACCGGGAGGAAACTCCCGGATGTAGTTATGCAGTTGATCGATGTGATTGATCAGTTTCACTCCGGCACCACGACAGCCCAGATCGGGTTTGGCGACGACCGGGAAGGTCAGGTTTGCTTCTGCCATTCTTGCTGTGGCGGTGCTGACTTGTTCTTCAACAGTGGCGGCAGTCCGGTTCAGAACAATATAGGGCTCAATCCAGCGTTGTGCTTCAGTCCCGGCGAGGCTCAGTATTTCATGCTTGGATTCTCCAACCATCCCACTGAGGCGGATGGTTGGATTTGCAATAAGTGGCAGCCGGAAGTCTTTGTATTGTAGTGCCTGCCACAGACTTTGCAGCAAGACCGGGGTGTAGAAAAACCAACCGGGGAAGAACTCAAACGGTGAAATTTCCCGACGGTGATCCGTGCTCAGATGAGGCATCCCGCCATTGATCTGATGGTGCGGAATGACTGGCGGACAAGCAGGTCCGTATCGGGTGTGTTCCCTGCCGGTGGTGTATGTCCCGGTCGTGTCTTCTTGTGTAGCGTCTGTCCCTGTAACAGATGCTGTTGTCCTTATAGTGTCTGTCCCCGCAACGCACTCTCTCTTTGTGGATGCAGTCACACCTGTTCCTGTAACAGATGCAACGCGCGGTTTCTGCCGCCATCTCCGGTGAATGGTGAAATGAAATATCCATACTGAAGTCAGCGCCAGCGGAATCAGCGCCAGCGGAATCAGCGCCCACTGATGAGACATGGCCTGAAGCGTTGCACTGGTGCCAACGCTGTACACAATAGAGAAGACTGCGGCTGTCCAGAGGGCTGTTGCCAGTAACACAGCACCCAGAAACAGGCCGAAAGGCAGGGTGAAAAAGCCGCTTAATGTGTAGCCGGCCGTTCGGCAGCCGGGAATAAAGCGAATAATAAACAGATGATAGAACAACCCGTGGTTCAGGCGGTGTCGTAACATTTTATAGTATCGGTTGGTCAGCATTTTCAGGCGCAGCCAGCGGGAGCGGCGGGCGAATCTGCCCAGGTAATACAACCCGGCATCGCCGGAGACAATACCGATCATAATCGCAAGAACGGCCAGTTCCGGCTGTATGTATGACTGAGCGGCCAGTGAAGCTGCAGTGATGATAGCCAGATCTTCAAGCAGGTAGGAAAGCAGAATAATGCCCGCGATCAACATTCCGGCGGAAGCACCTCCGGGTAATAAGAGTGTTTGCAGTTCGGTGATCACAGGTAACTCCTCCATCTGCACAGATTCCGGCGATATTGAACATTTTTATTTGGAATATTTTAAATCTGGATAAAAAGTGTTCAATTTATCTATTCTGGTTATTGGTCGTGGTCGTGGCGGATTTATTACACTGAAATTGTTTTTTTTACTGAATGATAAGAACCGGTGATGTTTCAACACCGGATGAGCGGAAAATGAAATTTGACTTATTTTGTATAATACATACATTTAAAGCCATAACTTTTCTGTTGTGGGCCAATGCCAATGTATTCATTTCTGATAATCGTTCCGGATGGGGGCATGTTGTTTGAAGCGGCCGGAATTGCGGATATTTTGCAACATGCCAATTCACTTTCACCGGCGCAGACGCCCTGTTATCAGGTGACGATTGCGACCAGTCAGTCTTATCATGTGGTGCATGGGCAATCCGGACTGAAGCTGCTCGCTGATGCCAGCCTCAATGAACTGGATCCCGGCCGGCCATACGATACGGTCATCATTACCGGGAAGGGCAACCATGAAGCGGAGCGGACTGAAATTGCAGACTGGCTGCGACTGGCAGCGCCCCATGTTCGACGTGTCGCTTCTGTGTGTGGTGGCGCGTTGATTCTGGCGCAGGCCGGGCTGTTGAATGAACGGCAGGCGACAACACACTGGCGGCTGCTGGACCGGATGCAGAACGAATATCCGCTGGTCCGGGTCGAACGTGGGCCGATTTATGTTCAGGACGGCCCGGTCTGGACCTCGGCCGGGGTGAGTTCTGGTTTTGACCTGACACTGGCGATGGTTGAGGCCGATTACGGTTTTACCCTGGCCCGCGATATTGCGCAGGAGCTGGTGATGTATCTGCGTCGTCCCGGCGGCCAGGCTCAGTTCAGCCGTTATCTGCCGGAGCAGGCGAAGAATCCCGGTCCGATCCGCGACCTTCAGCAATGGGTGATGGCTAACCTCAGTAAGGATCTGTCGGTAGAGAATCTGGCCGGGCGGGTGGCGATGAGTCCGCGTAATTTCACCCGTGTTTTTACCCGTGAAACCGGAACCACTCCGGCGAAATATGTGGAAATGGTTCGTTTGAATGCTGCCAGAGAACAACTGGAGCAAACCCGTATCAGCATTGAACGGATTGCGACGGAAACCGGCTTAGGGAGCGGGATTAATCTGCGCCGGGTTTTCGAGCGTCATTTGCAGCTGACACCCTCCGAATACCGTGAACGGTTTCACAGCCTGAATACAGCCTCTGCTGATTTTGGCATTAATTGATCTATTTATGTCATTTACGCCATGTAAGTGTACGGTTACAGTTGAAACATCAAAAGATGAAGTTTTGAATTTCAGATGTTTTCACCCCGATTTTTCAATAAGAAGGGTGTCACCCGTACACAGGAGTCAATGATGATCAAAGTTGGAATTAATGGTTTTGGCCGCATCGGGCGTTTTGTTTTTCGTGCGGCACTGGCGCGTGATGATATCGAAGTGGTTGCGATTAACGATCTCATCGATGTCGATTATATGGCGTATATGCTGAAGTATGATTCGACCCATGGCCGGTTTGAGGGCAGCGTGGTGGTGGAAGGTGGCCAGCTGGTTGTGAATGAACAGACAATCCGGGTCACAGCAGAAAAGAACCCGGCGGACCTGAAATGGGATGACGTGGGTGTGGAAGTGGTGGCCGAAGCGACGGGCCGTTTTCTGACCGGTGACAGTGCCCGGCCTCATCTGAAGGCTGGCGCAAAAAAAGTCGTCCTGACCGGGCCGTCCAAAGATGATACGCCAATGTTTGTGATGGGTGTGAATCATCAGGATTATGCCGGGCAGGAGATTGTTTCCAATGCATCCTGTACCACCAATTGCCTTGCGCCGGTCGCGAAAGTATTGCATGACCACTGGGGGATAGAATCCGGTCTGATGACGACCATTCATGCCACCACCGCAACACAAAACCCGGTGGACGGGCCTGCCGGAAAAGAGTGGCGGATTGGCCGCGGCGCGGCTCAGAATGTGATTCCTTACTCTACCGGTGCAGCGAAAGCCGTGGGAAAGGTATTACCGGAACTGAACGGCAAACTCACCGGAACCTCTTTCCGGGTGCCGGTTGCGGATGTGTCGGTGGTCGACTTAACGGTCAACCTGAAACAGGCTGCCAGCTATGCGGAGATCTGCACTGCGATGAAAGCTGCTGCTGAAGGTGAACTGGCCGGAATTCTTGGCTATACCGAAGATGCGGTGGTATCACAGGATTTTATTGGTGAGACCCGCACGTCCATCTTTGATGCCAAAGCCGGTATGGCGCTGACGGACAAATTCGTCAAGCTGGTGGCATGGTATGACAATGAGATCGGCTACTCAAATAAAGTACTGGATTTGATAGCGCATATCTCGCGTTGATTAAGAAATGGGCCCCATAGCGGATTCTGCTGTTGTGGGGTGCTGTGGGGTGCTGTGGGGTGGTTTGATTGTGAGTTAATATACCCAAACAACCTGCATCTTCAGGTTGTTTGGGTATATATGTTTATTCAGATATATTTCTGTGTTTGGATATAGATATGAATCATTACCTGAGTAAATTTATTCCACAATAAACAAAAAATGAAAAATCTATTTCATAGTATTCTGTTTTGCTATATAGTCGCAGGCATTCAATTCCGGGATATGTCATATGTTCAATAACAGCCGCCTGAAGTTCAGCAACAGCGCTGAGTTATTACTGGTACTGGCAACCATGCTGGCCGGGTGTGGCTGGATATTTTCAAAACAGAGTATTCAGGGCATACCGCCTTTTGCGTTTATCAGCATCCGTTTTGTGATGGCATCGCTGATATTAATGCCTTTGTGCCTGTCTGCATTCACGAAATTAACCCTGCGGGATGTCACCAAAGCTGCTTTCGCCGGATTATTGCAGGGCGTGGTTTTATTGCTGTGGATCTTTTCTGTTTCCATGACGGATGCCCTGGGTGAAGGTGCATTTATTATGAGCCTTTCCATGCTGTTTGCGCCGCTGATGGCCTGGCCACTGATGAAACAAAAACCGGGGAAGAGTTTCTGGCAGGCGCTGCCGGTGGCGATTCTGGGGCTGTATATGTTATCCGGGGGCGGGGAATGGCATACCTCTGCCAGTCAGATCACCTTTCTGATTGCGGCCCTGACGCTGGCTTTGCAGTTTAATCTCAATGGCCTGTACGTTAAATCGATTCCGGTTTTACCACTGACATGTATCCAGTTTTTATTTACCGGGCTGTTGGGTGTGGTCGTTTCTTTGCTGATGGAAAGCTGGCCGGAGAGCGTGGATACTTCCGTTTGGTACTGGGTTTGCGCCAGTATTCTTCCTGCGACCTGCCTGCGTTTTCTGGCTCAAATTGCCGGACAGAAACATACTTCTGCTACGAATGCCGCGATTATCATGATTCTGGAACCACTGTGGACAGTATTACTGAGTATCTCGGTCTACGGTGAGCAGATGAGTTTTCACAAAGTGACCGGCTGCCTGCTGATTCTTACTTCTCTGGTGGTGTATAAACTCCGTGACCGGAAACACCAGCGTTCCGGCCGGCTGGCCGGATAAGTGCTCAGAACGCAGGCTCATGCCCGCAGTGCTTATTGGCGGTTTGTTTCGTTTTCGTTGTAATATGCCAGCGACACCGCGAGAGTCTGCGCCAGACACAGCGAAGCGGCCTGCGAACGGAATGCATCGACCTTCGCTTCTTTCACCACAAAACAGACATCACTGAAAGAGGCCAGCGGGCTGATTTGGCTGTCGGTGATGATGATTTGTCTGGTGCCCAGTTTTGCCAGCGAATCGCTGATTTCGGTTGTTTCTCTGGCGTACGGGGAAAAGCTGATAGCAATCACCACATCGTCTGCTTCTACCATACTCAGCTGTTCTTTAAACATACCGCCTAAGCCATCAATCAGAAATGCCCGTTTGTTGAGGTGACGGAACGCATAAGTCAGGTAGGAAGAAACACTGAAGGAGCGGCCCAGACCAACCACATAAATATTGTTGGCGCCGGACAATAACTGTACGGCTTCTTCCAGTTCTTCCGGGGAAGTCTGAGAGGCTAACTGCTGCATTGCATGACAATTGGCGCGGGTAAATTCCTGCAGAATATCGGCAGGTTTTTCCGGTGGCTCCGGCTCGCCATCCAGCTCTTTCAATAATTTTACTCTGTCGGTATAGCTGGAAGTTTCTTCAAGAAGATTACTGCGGAACAGCTGTTTCATCTCATTGAAACCACTGAAACCAAACGCACTGGCGAAACGGATTAACGTGGATGGGGGAACTTCTGCCTGTTCGGCAATGACGGAAACAGTTTCAAATGCGACACTGTTTTTGTTGTCCAGTATATAGGCCGCAACCTGTTGTAATCGCTTACTGAGTTCACCATAGCGGAAACGAATTTCATCCTGTAATTCTGAAAGTGTTGTTGCTGTTGCCATATTTGCTCCATATTCGATGACGCTACTATTCTATTTAATTTATTCATAATAGTGAAATATTTTTTTCAAATGCGATTGATAAAGCATACCATTTAGCCTGAATATGACGCGAAATATGTATTTCAAGTGATGATTTAAATAAATTTTTATTTCATTATTTGTTGGTTTTAAGAGCAACTGACGAAATGTGATGAAAAATCCCCCGATCAATAAAACTGAAAACAGATCGAATTGATGGGGGGGAGCACCGGTAAATCGGGTACTCAAGACAGGAGAACTGACTTCACGATGATTTTCAGGAGCAGAAGTCAGTGCTTAAGGCCTGTTGTCCTTTCGTCTACACCGAAAGGACAACAGGGCCGGGGGTTCCCTCAGTTGCGGAATCAATCGCTGAATCCGCAGGTTTTAAATCAGCCCTGCCTGTTTTGCCAGACTTGCCAGATTGTTGTAACCCATCGTTGCGTAAGTCAGCGGGTGGGCGATCGCCGGATCCTGCTCCGCTTCCACGACCAGCCAGCCAGTGTAATCGTTTCTCTTCAGGATACTGAAAATGGCCGGATAATCGATACAGCCATCTCCCGGAACGGTGTAAACACCCTCAAGTACTGAGTCAAGAAAACTCAGTTTGCGGTTTTTAACATCCGCCAGCACATCTTCACGGATATCTTTACAGTGCACATGGTTGATTCTGTGTGCCCAGCGTTCTGCAACAACAGCCGGATCGGCACCGGCAAACTTCAGGTGGCCGGTATCCAGCAGCAAGCCGACTTTCGGACCGGTATGTTTCATCAGATTATCCACATCTTCAGCTGTTTCAATGACTGTCCCCATATGATGGTGGTAAGCAATCTGCACGCCCTGACTTGCGGTATATTCAGCAAATTCAGTCAGCTTTTCACCATATGCTTCCCATTGATCGGCCGGGAACAGCGGACGAAGGTGGACCGGTGTGCTCTGATCTCCGTGGATACAGCCGGTAACTTCACAGGCAACCATGACTTTTGCGCCCAGTTCACGCAGGAGTGTCAGGTGGCCCTGAACCGCTTCAATCTCTTCTTCCACGCTACGGGTCAGTAATTCCATCGAATACCAGCCAGAGACCAGTTTCAAATCATGCTCTGCCAGAATCGGTCCGAGCACACTGGCCTGACGCGGGAACTTATTTCCCAGTTCAAAACCGGCAAAGCCAGCTTGTTTACCTTCTGACAGGCAGGTTTCCAGAGGTGTTTCTGCACCCAGTGCCGGCATATCATCGTTGGTCCAGGTGAGTGGGTTAATCCCTAGTTGAACACGCATTGTGCTGTCTCCTCTTGTTTTTTCGTTATTCGCCGCGTTGACGCCATAGCGCAATTAAGTTGTGGTAATTGGATTTAATCTGTTCAATCAGGGTCTGGTCATCAATCTGTTCAGCCAGCCACTGGCGGGATGGTTCGCCAAACAGGGTACGGCCAACGGCAAACCCTTTCACGATATCTTTGCCCGCAGTTTCTGCGAAGCCTTGTTTTAATTCTTCTGCCGGGGCATCCAGACCCAGAATCACCACGCCGCGGCAGTATGGATCACGCTGTTCAACCAGCTCAGTCAGTGCATCCCAGCTTGTGTTTGCCAACGGTGGCAGTTTCCACCAGTCCGGCTTAACGCCCAGGTTATAAAAACGTTTGATCGCCCGCAGATACAGTGTGTCATCTTTTTCAGTACCCGGCGGCAGAATGACTTCGATCAGCAGCTCATGACCTGATTTACAGCAAGCCTGATACACTTCTTTGACCTGATGTTCCTGCTCCAGCCGGATTGGGTGATCGTCTTCAGGATTGAAAAATACCAGGCATTTGACGATGTGTTCCAGTGGCCAGTCGATCAATTGTGAACCGATATTGCCATGTTCCATTTCCAGTGGCCGTGAGCCGGGTAATTCAATTGGCCGGCCGATCCACCAGCCTTCACCGGTGACATCATTCAGTACATCCTGACCAAAGGTGCTGTCACACAGGAGCCCGGCTTTGCCTGCCAGATTCGCTTCTTGTGCGACCTGACGGCTTGCTTCAATAATCAGCTTTTTCAATGGCTTAATCCGTGCGGTATCCGCTCCGGCTTCGCGGGCCATTTCAACAAACTGAATGCGGTGATCGAATGCCATAACACACAGTTCATGCCACTCCGGTGATTTGCGCGTTGTTACCCGGTGCAGATGGTTCAGCTCCTCATCCAGATCCGGACGGGGAACTTCCTGAGCACGGGCAATATAGTTATCCAGCTCAACCTTGGTTGGCATGGCAGGTGCACAACCATGGCGGGAAACCACCAGCGCGCCACATGCGTTGGCGTAGGTACATGCTTTCTCCCAGCCTTCCTGATTGAGATAACCGCGTAGCAGGCCGGACATAAAGGCATCTCCGGCACCCAGTACGTTCAGCACATCAACCCGGACGCCATACACTGTAATGCCTTCATCCAGATCAGCCGGAATCGCGCCGGTGAAAACGGAGCAGCCAAGCGCACCGCGCTTGCAGACCAGCTCTGCATTACTGACCTCACGGACTGCCTTCAGGGCTGCAACTGTGTCGGTTGAACCACCACAGATGTGGAACTCTTCTTCTGTACCGACGATAACATCAAACAGACCCAAAACTTCCTGCAGCTGTGCTGTGACCTGGTCTGATTCGATAAAACGGGTTTCACCATCACCCAGTGAAGTCAGCCCCCAGAGAACCGGACGATAATCAATATCCAGTGCCGTTTTTACCCCATTCCGGCGGGCATATTTCAGAGCGGTCAGCACAGCTTCACGCGTCTGAGGGTGGGAGAGGTGCGTTCCTGTAATGGCCAGACAACGTGATGAAGCGATGTATTCTTCTGTAAAATCATCTTTGGTTATCGCCATGTCTGCACAGTTATCACGATAGAAAATCAGCGGGAAGGTATCTTCATCTTTGATACCCAGAATAACCAGTGCAGTCAGTCGTTCTTTATCGGTGATCAGGTGGCTGGTATCACACCCGGCCCGTTGCAGCTCTTCACGCAGGAAGCGGCCCATATGCTCGTCGCCCACACGGGCCAGCATTGAAGACTTCAGCCCCTGGACTGCAGTACCATAAGCCACGTTACCTGAAGAACCGCCCAGATATTTATTGAATGAGCCCATGTCTTCCAGGCGGGCACCGATTTGCTGGCCATAGAGGTCGACTGCAATACGCCCCATACAAATGACATCAAACTTTTTCTCACTATTCACAATTCACTCCTCACGAGATCCGGTCCGTAATCTTATGCCTGTTTCTGCTTGTCATCCTGATTTGTTCAGGGCGTACCTTGCAGCGCAGCCGGATGTTGTATTAATTGCATTGATTATTTCAATAGTTAATTTATACGAAATATTTGTTTCATTATCAACTGATGTCGCGTCATTTATTTCATTGTGTGATCTATATGGAACTTTAATTTCACTTGTGCGTAATCTATGAAAATTTTAGTTTATTTTTGTGCCGATGTATCGTCTGAATGTAGTGCCTGAAATGATGCTGCATCGGATAAAAGATGCTGTAGCGGATAAAAAAGCCACCATGAGTGACATGCCTCATGGTGGAAGTGGTAAGTAAGCTTATTGTTGTTTCTTGATGTTGTTGTTTTTTAGTACTGACGTGCTTTCTTTAGTACCTGTCTGATTTCATTGGCTGCCGCGACAATTTCTGGTTTTCCCGCTGTCTGTGCTGTGCCGCAGTGCCACCAGGCTTCATAGCCATGGGTCATTGTTTTAGGTAAAACCTTGATATCAATCAGCGTTGAAACGGTCTGCCTTTTCGCGTCGGCAATCGCTTCAATTAAGTCTGCTTCTGTGTAAACACGGTAGGTTTTACAACCGTAACTTTCGGCGTTCCGGGCAAAATCTACCGGAACGAGCTGGCCCGTCATCTGGCCGGTTTGCGGATCCCTGAACCTGTTTTCCGTGCCGAAGCTACCCATGCCCTGGCTCATCTGCAGGTTATTGATACAGCCAAAGGATGCGTTATCGAATAACACCACATTGATCTTCACCCCTTCCTGAACCGAGGTTTGCAGCTCTGAGTGCAGCATCATGTATGAGCCGTCGCCAACCATGGTATAAACCGGCTGATCCGGGCTGGCTATTTTGGCGCCTACCGCTGCGCCGATTTCATATCCCATACAGGAGTAACCATATTCCATATGATAGGTGTCAGGCTGTTTCGGCTGCCAGAGACGTTGCAGATCGCCCGGCAGTGAGCCTGCAGCGCCAACAACAATTGCATTGTCTTCCAGCTGTTGATCGAGGATCCCGAGTACCCGGGTCTGTGTCAGGTCGGTATTCAGAGCCTGACGATATTCTTCAAGCTGATTGTCAAAATGACCATCGACTTCCGGAACAAACTCATCATTGACCTTCAGGGTAAACAGGCGTTCCAGCTCTTCGTGCCAGGCTTGTTTTGCAGTTCTGATTTCTCCGGTATATCCATTCGTATATCCGGCGGTCTGCAGTTTCGTGCTGATGGCTTCCAGTGCTGATTTTGCGTCGGCAACAACGGAAGTTGCATCCAGTTTGGAAGCATCAAACTCAGAGACATTGATGGTCAGAAAATCTGCCTCCGGGTTTTGGAACAGGGATTTTGATGCCGTTGTGAAATCCGTGAACCGCGTACCGACACCAATAATCAGATCCGCTTCTTTGGCAATCAGGTTGGCTGCCAGACAGCCGGTGGTTCCAATACCACCGAGGTTCAGTTCGTGATCGTAAACAACCGCACTTTTACCGGCCTGCGTTTCACCAAAAGGTATATTGTGAGTTTCAGCGAACGTCCGGAAAGTTTCATGAGCTTCGGAGTAACGGACGCCCCCGCCACACACCAGCAGCGGTTTTTTCTTACGCTGAATCAGCTGAACAGCATCGTCAATCATCGCCTCTGTCGGCGGGCGGCGTTCAATGCGGTGAATACGTTTCTGAAAGAAGTATTCCGGAAAATCATAGGCTTCTGCCTGAACGTCCTGAGGAAGACAAATCGTCACAGCGCCGGTGTCCGCCGGGTCGGTCAGTACCCGCATGGCATTGATCATCGCTGACATCAGCTGCTCGGGCCGGTTAATCCGGTCCCAGTAGCGGGAGACGGGCTTAAAACAGTCATTGGTACTGATTGATGCATCATGATATTGCTCGACCTGTTGCAGGACCGGATCTGGCTGACGGGTTGCGAAAGTATCGCCCGGCAGCAGGAGAACCGGAATCCGGTTGGCTGTTGCTGTTGCTGCTGCTGTGACCATATTCGCAGCTCCCGGCCCGACCGATGAAGTGACGGCATAGATTTTTTTTCTTTTATTCTGTTTGGCAAACCCCATTGCAGCATGGGCCATTCCCTGTTCATTACATCCCTGATGAACAATCAAATCCCCGGCATCTTCTTCCAGTGCCTGGCCCAGACCGAGCACGTTACCGTGGCCAAAAATTGTGAATACACCATGGATAAATTTATGCTGACTGCCATCGAACTCGATATACTGTTGATTCATAAATTTGACCAGCGCTTGTGCGGTTGTCATTTTTATCGTGCTCATAACCACTTATCTCCAAATCAATAGAAGCAGAGGGCCGGCGTTCCGGTTTCTGAACCTGCTGTCTGACCATTTTTTTAAGTACGTATTGTTTAAGTACGTATTTTTTAAATGCATTGTTTTTTCAATTATAGGTTCACTATATGGAATATTTTTTTCATTTCAAATATTTTATGAAATGAAAATTACTTTTGTGATCCTGTTAAAATTGTGGAGATGAAAACATTCACTTGTGAAACGGATCGATATCTGCGGCAAAATAGTCATTGAAAGTGAAATGAATGTTTCATAATATGGGTTGTACTGAAATGCACCACGCCAGATAATCCGGCGAAAAAAATGAAAGATTAGGTGAGGGAAGTCTTATGTCAAAACTGCTGTCAAAATATAGTGATCCGGCTCCGGACGGATGCATACAAAAAATAACGCCTGCCAATGCAGGCTGGGAACATGTTGGTTTTGAGGTCTATGAACTGGAACCCGGGCAAAAATTATCGGTACGGGATGCCGGGCTGGAAGTTTGTTTAGTGTTAGTTGCCGGGAAGGCAACAGTCACGACTGATACTGCGACATTTGAAGGTATCGGTGACCGGATGAGCCCGTTTGAGCGCAAAAAACCTTACGCGGTGTATGTATCTCCGGATGATAGCTGTGAAGTTGAAGCGTTAACTCAGCTGGAACTGGCCGTGTGCAAAGCGCCGGGGAGAGGCACCTATGAAACCCGCCTGATTGCGCCGGATGATATTGATGCTGAAGCCCGTGGCCAGGGGAATAATCAGCGGTTTGTGCACAATATACTGCCTGACTACGCACCGGCTGACAGCCTGCTGGTGGTCGAAGTATATACTGATGAAGGGTGTACCAGCTCTTACCCGAGCCATAAACATGATACCGCTAATGAGCCGCAGGAAACCTATCTGGAAGAGACTTATTATCACCGGCTGAACCCGGCTCAGGGGTTCTGTATGCAGCGTGTTTATACTGACGATCGCTCGCTGGATGAGTCGATGGCTGTGTATGACAAAGACGTGGTGAAAGTGCCGGAAGGTTATCACCCGGTCGCTACGATTGCCGGGTATGATAATTATTATCTGAATGTGATGGCCGGGCCATCAAGAAAATGGTTGTTTACCTGGGAAGCTGATCACGAATGGGTTAATGGCGAAGATTATCAAAACAAACATTCATCCTGAATCAGTGGCCGTACACGCTGGCTTTAACGAATACAGGCATACCACTTATCCATGAGGCTCCGCGGCACCTTTCCGGGTGCAGCGGAGCTGCTTATCGATATTTGCCTGACGCCCGGGAGTGGCGTTTATCCGGCAACACTGTTCAGATTCATTCTTCCTGGCGTTTTTGTTGTGCGATTTGTTCACTCAGATGGCTCATCTGTTGCTGAAGTGTTTTGATTTCATTCATCAAATCCTGATGCTGATTGTGCTGAGACTGTTCTTCCTGTTGTGATGTTTCCTGAGTCATCACATCTAAAACCACACCAACCATCATATTCAGAAAAACAAACGCCGTTAAGAAAATAAACACGACGTAAAAGATCCAGCTGAGCGGGTAAACAGCCATCGTCTCATACATCACATCTGTCCAGTCTTCAAAAGTTGCTATCCGGAACAGCGTTAGCATGGAAATCGCAATGTCTCCCCACAGGGTTTCATTGACAGACTCAAAGAAAATAGAGCCGACCGCAGCAAACAGATAAAAAATAATAAACATCAGCAGCGCGATATAGCCCATTTTGGGAATGGCTTTGAGCAGCGCGTTGATCAGAACCCGTAAATCAGGAATCAGGGAGACGAGTCGTAATACCCGGAATACCCGCAGCAGGCGTGCCAGCAGAATCATGTCACTTTCTGAAATCGGCAGCAGGCTGCCAACAACAATGACGGTATCAAAAATGTTCCATGCATCATGGAAGAAACGACGTTTGTTCTCACATGAGATAAAACGCAGGGTGAGTTCAACTAAAAAGAAGAGTGTGATCAGTTTGTCGAGATAATTGATGGTTAGCTCGACAGGAGCCGGAAGATTATATGTTTTGGCACCCACCGTCAGTGCGGCAATAATGATAATCGTAACAATAAAGCCCTGAAACCAGGCACTTCGTTCTGTTTGTTTTAAAACGTTTAACCAGGAAGAAGAGGAAGATACAGCTTCCATGAGAATTTACCCTTTTATGATGCAGATATACTTTCTTTGATCCTAGTCATGTTTTGCTTTCGGACAAAAGGAGTTTTTGTGACGATTTGTTACAGAGTCAGCTGAGATGAGCATATGAGTATGAATGTCTATCCGGA
Source organism: Vibrio quintilis (assembly GCF_024529975.1). GTDB lineage: Bacteria > Pseudomonadota > Gammaproteobacteria > Enterobacterales > Vibrionaceae > Vibrio > Vibrio quintilis. The sequence goes on from NZ_AP024898.1 coordinate 417,851, forward strand.
ATATTCAATGCCGGATTTGCGGGGAAATGGGGCAACTCATTGACATATCATCTGTTTTTTTGAGACTGCTTGCATAGATTCTTCAAAATTCACTTCACCGCAAACATGTGGCTTATTATCATGAAATGGTGACGTGATGTCTGATATATACTCAAACAACCTGGATCCTGCATCTTCAGGTTGCCTGGATACAGGACTGTATCTGATTCAATTTGAATGGTTTCATGAATGCAAAAACAGCATAAACATAAATTACAGGGAATTTCCGGCTGGCTGATTCTGGTCGCTTTTGATGTGGTCGTCGCACCATGCTGGTTTGTTGTTTATATTCTCTCTTTCTACTCAGAATTTTTTACCGAAGGCTACTGGACATTGCTGACCCACGCAGATTCTGAGTATTACACCGAAGGTTTTGCCGTCTCAATTGTTGTCCTGCTGGCGATTGGGTGCTTCAGGATTGCTGCCGGATTGTATGCAATTTATCTTTTCTTCCACAAAAAATCGGTGTTCCCGACTTTATATATCGCTATTTTGATCAGTATTGTTGTGCTGAATCTCGGGGAAGTCTGGTTTGTTCAACATTTCTTAAATACGGATGCCGGGCTGAACTGGCTGTATGGTTCTGTCGGCTCTGTTTTAATCTGGGGACTGTATCTGACCCGATCAAAGCGGGTACAGCATACATTTACCGAGCCATGTGGCAGAAGTCATATGGCTTTTTGGATCTGCAGTTTATTCATTGTCTTATACTCGGGTTTTAGTGGTTATTTTTACGGAATCAATAATGAGCAGGCTGCGCAGGTGACGGCTTTAAAGCATACCTTGTCTGAAATTGCCGGAGAAATTAACCGGGTTGCGCCGGATATGCTGGATGATGAGATTCGCTTCGATTCTGTACAGGCCAATGATCTAACACTGGAATATCGTTATTCGCTGATCGAATATGAAAAAAAATATATGGATGTGAATAAATTCTCTTCAATCATGATTCCGCGGATCATCCGGGAAGATTGCCTGAATAAAAATATTGTGGTTTTGATGGAGCAGGGGGCGGTATTAAGCCACACCTATTTTGATTTAAATGGTGAACGGTTAGCCGGTGTCGAAGTTGACCGGGAAAAATGTCTGGCAGCCCGGCTCAGCCGCACACCGATGTGATAGTTACCCATCGACAAACTTTAACGATAAATTTTTATTGAATGTACTCCTTCTCAAATATGAGACATATGTCTTTCAGCTTATTGTCTAGCCTTGTTTATAACGTTACTGATAGTGATGTTAATAGGAATGCAGGGGAAAGAAACTGGAATGCCGGTGCAGAACTAATCGCTGGTTTCTCGGATTCTTTACGTGATGAATAAATAATGGACAATAACCATGTTTCATACAAGTAAACTCAAAGATGGATTTGGTAAACTGGCAAAAAATGCAGGTATAGCCGGGGTTGCAATGGGAGTTGCGCTCAGCGCGCAAGCTGCAACAGTTGATTTGATTACAAATGGTGATTTCGAAACAGGAGATTTCACGGGCTGGTCAGTTTCAGGGACATTCAGTGGTACTTATACAATTAATGATGGGACACTGAATCCGCCAGGGCCGGCAGGTGTTTTGCCACCGATAACGGGTTCTTATGACGCAATTGGGCACCAGACTGGTGGCTCTGTTGCTTTATTGCAGCAGACGATTAGTGTGCCATATGGTATCTATTCGGCCAGTCTGACCTGGAATGATCGGATACGTAATTATGCGGCTTCGTTTATTGATCCGGGCCAGGAATACCGGGTGTTGATTCTGGATATGGCGAACACTGTACTGCAGGAGGTGTACTCGACGAATACCGGAGACACATTGCTGCAAATAGGTCCAAATTCCCGCTCTGCTGACCTGACCGGGCTGCTGCAAATGTATGAAGGACAGATGGTTGTCCTCAGTATCGAAACCCAGGCTCAAAGTTTTTTCCATACGGTGACCGTTGATGATGTACATCTTCTGGCAGGTTCATTGCCGATGGATAAAGGTGAATGTAAGAAAGGTGGGTGGGAAACTTTTGTGAATGTTAATTCAGGTACGCAGATCTTTAAAAATCAGGGAGACTGTGTGAGCTTCGTGGCATCTCAGGGTAAAAATCCGCCAGAAAATTTTGAGTATGAAGAGTAAGCAATTTTCTGACTGAAATATAAGAACCAATCAAGCGCTTCCTGTGTTTAAAAGCAGAAGCGCTTTTTTAGTTGTCTGGTCATAATAAATTGATTCTATACCCAAATAACCTGCATCTTCAGGTTGCTTGGGTATATACTTTCTTATCTCTGGATATACTGGTTCCATCAGGGAATCATCAGATTATTGATGATTGATTTTTAATGAATTTAAAAGGATTGATATGTTTATTGTTTCTTTGACTTACCGGTGCGAAGTATCTGAGATTGAAGCACATCTCGCGGCACATATTGACTATCTTGAGCAGCAGTATGCCTTGGGTAATTTTGTTGCTTCCGGGAGAAAAGTACCCCGCACTGGTGGTGTGATTCTGGCTGATATGCCATCGAAAGAAGCGCTGGAGGCTGTTTTAGCGGAAGATCCTTTTAAACAGCATCACCTGGCTGATTATGATGTGATCGAATTTATACCGACTAAAACCAGTGAAGCGCTGGCATCGATTCGTCAGTCTTTGTAATCTTTAAACGATTTTCATCGCCCTGTATACCCAAACAACCTGAACCCTGCATCTTCAGGTTGCTTGGGTATAGAGCTGATAAGCCTCTGCAGGGCGTTGTTTATTAAGGACGCTAAGCTAAAGGTGGCTTGGAAGTTGGCGCCTGTTTCCGTTTGGGGATCGCAATGGCAATGAAAATGATAAGTGCATAGCAGACTGCCCAGCCAAGGCACAGAAACACCAGCGAACAAAGCAGCAGCGATATACCGGCCAGCCCTTTATAAATACCAGTCAGTAACTTCCATGCTGAAATCATCGCCAGCAGGTAAATCATAATGAACACGCCGTTAGCCAGCTTAATAAATGAAGAGAGATCAAGGTGGGTGAACGCTTCAAGCAGAATCGATATCAGGATAATGCCGGCAATCAGCAGTGTGGCATTGGCCGGGATACCCCGGGACGATAGTCTGGTCAGCATGTGGTGTGGATGGTAGTGTCTGGCATGTGACCAGAGCATCCGGGATAAACTTTGCAGATACAGATTTATACTGGCAAAGCAGGCAAAAAAGCCGACCAGGTTAATGACGGAAGTCATTTGACCCCCGAATAGTTTCTGGCTTAGCCAGGGAATCGCTGTATTTTCCAGTTCAGGAGAGCCATACGCACCCCATTTGATCACAACAACAGAGCAGGCCCAGTAAGCCATCCCGGCAATCAGGCAACCGGCCAGTATTGACAGAGGAAAATCCCGTCCGGGATTTTTGAATTCCTCTCCCATATGGGCGAATGCTTCAATGCCTACAAAACACCAGAACATCACGCCCAGTGCCATCGCGATGGGTTTGACGGATGTAATGTTTAATGGTGGCATGACGAGATCTGCTGTTGTGATATCACTACACCAGAGTAGTGCAATCACCAGGGCAAAAATACTGAGAGCGATCAGCGTTTGTAATTGTCCGCTTGCTTTTGCTCCGGAGAGGTTGATGACGACCAGCAGGCATAGTGTCAGTATCTGTGCATAGATACTGGTGTTCAGTGGTGCGGGTAATAGTTGTTGCAGAAAACCGCCAGCCAGCAGAATTGCTGCCGGAACGCCGACCGGAATAACGCTGAGAAACAACCATGTGACCGCATTACCTAACTGAGGCTTATTGAATGCGATTCTGACAAAATGCGCGGTTCCTCCTGCATTGGGATAATGCTTGCCTAAAGCGGCAAAAGTCAGCGCCACAGGGCAAACGGCAATAAACAGGAACAGCCATGCCCAGGAAGTCATTTCCCCGGCTATACCGGCACTGATAGCCGGAATCATAAACAGACCGGTGCCCATGAGTGTTGTGGATAATTGACCGATTCCTGAAAGCAGGGTAATTTCTTTTTTAAGTTGTTGGGACATGGTGATATTTTGTTGGACAGCAGACATTCAGAATAACGTGAGTTGTGCCGGTATGCACGAGTCAAAGTGATATATTTAACAGCCGAAGTGACGGAAAATCATGTCATTTTGCTTCCCGGTGACGTGATGGCCGCCTTTATGGTGGTTTGGTGAATTATTGACGGTAGATGCAGACATAAATGGATAAATTTGATCAACATATCATTCAGATACTCAAAGCTGACGCACGTTGTTCTGTCAGCGAGATTGCCAAACAGGTGAATTTATCCCGCTCCGCAGTGACGGCAAGGATCAGGAAGCTGGAAGAAGACCGCGTGATTACCGGGTATCATGCTCAGGTGTCGTTATCTCAGGAATCACCGGCACAAATTTGTGCCTATCTTGCTTTGAAATTTGATACGTCATCATCAGGTATACATGACTGCACAACTTATGCGAATTCTTTAAGTCTGATTGATGGTATTCAGTGGTGTCATGGAATTAGCGGAGAAACGGACTTAATGCTTTATGTTCAGGTTGCAAATATGGGCAGGCTAAAAGAAATTATTGATACAATTTACACATATCCGCATTTAAGACAGCTGGTTACTCATACCGTTATTCATGAATTCTTTCATCATACAACAGAAAAGTAACAGGCTTGTCACCTTTGGGGTTGTCTGCTTTGCCCGGGTTCTCCTGATGACCAAATAAACTCAAATGGATATCATTATTGTCTTGATCCTGCGTTATCAGAACAGGAACGAAAGCGACAGGGAAACAATATTGCTGTCTCCGTCGATGTTCCCAAGCTGTATCGCTGAGAAAAATCCATTTGCATTTGTTTTCGGTGCCTGGACATATTCCCATTCCAGATTGAGTTTAACTTTCGGCGAAATATTGTACCTTACACCAGCCAGATATGATCGGTTTTTATAATTTTCATGGCCTTCACCATATTGAACATAGGGTGAAAACTCACCTTGCTCCTGTGCCAGACCAATATACCAGTTCGACAGTAAGTCTTTCTGATATAAAGTTTCCAGAGACAAGCTAAAGTTGTCATAAATCGTTTTAAACCCAAGAGAAATCAGATTGAGTTTGCGTCTTACCAGCAAGTAACCGTTTTTGGTGTTATCCGCTGTTGCTGAAAAATAGCTGAAGTGAAGCTGATTTTCGTCTTTGTACAGATCAATCGCTAAACCTTTACCGGTTGTGGTTTCAAATCCAAACTCCTGACCATAAAGTTCGAAATCATTTTTATCTTTCGTAGCCAGATAAGGTGAAATTTTGATCTGGGTCTGGTCGGAAAGCCAGAATTGTTGTTCCAGTGCCAGACCATCATAGTGGGTCATGCCCTGCACATTGTCATAGACATTATGAGGTGCACGCGCCCAAGGGTAAGCGGCTGAAACATAATAATATTCTGAGGAAATAAAGAATGGTAATCTTTGACGGCCCACTTTCGCAGTCAGATCACCTTTAGTATAGGCGAGATAAGCCCATTCCAGTTCCGGGTCTGAGAAATGGTCCTGTGGCCTTTTTACAATTTGTACCGAACTGCGCAATGTGTCACTGATGAGCCAGTCGCCCTGTAAACCTAATGTTGTATCACAATCGTAACAGGTTTCATCTTTGATATCCCGGTAAGTGAATATAGGAACAGAGGAGTCAGAACGGCTGACACTCAAGGTACCAAACCCACTTAAGCGGAGAGATTCGCTCAGATTATATTGGGCAAAAGCATTGGTGCACACAAAAAACAGAAGATAAATCATTGCCTTTTTCATAATGATTCCTCATCTCCGAATTGGTACAGGATATGTACTTTGTCTGAGACCCATTGCAGAGGAATATATGCAATGCCATTAGGATGCTCGGTTAACCAGTACTCTACAGCATCTATATTTTCTTGATTTAATTCATATGGAGGGACTTGTTTACCTGAAAAACTCTGCCTGGCACGAATTGCTTGCATTTGTGTTGGCGTTTTTCCTAATAACATGAGATAAAAGTGTTTTCTGACATTAGGGTTCATTGGAAGATCGACAAGTAACACATTTTGTCCTTCAATATGATTCAGTCGTCCCCTGTATAGCATCTTGACCTGACTGGAGGTCAGTGAAGGGAACGCAGAAGTAGATGTAATGATCGCGAATTGATCCGCAACACTGGAGAAACTCAGAATTGAGAATAAGACTCCGAACCAAAAGCTAATCAATCGCACACGTAAACCTCCATACGAACATAATAATGTATTAATCAGTGATCATATGCAATATCGACTATAGTTTTAACAGTAGGATATCATGAAAAAGTATCAAGTAGGAAAGTTATTGATAATGTCGATGTTCAAAAATTTGTCTATAAAATTTCGACTTATTATTCTGTGCATTATACCAACCGTGATTATTTGCTGGGGTGCATATTATTGGGCGGAACAAACCCGGGCCCGCCTAAGTGGTTACGCTGACATTACTTTAAAAGTGTCTGCGTTGGAACAGGTTTCTGCACTTTCAACTGAATTTTACCGGCTATTCACATTAAGGAATCAGTCGAAATTGATCAGTGAAGAACAACGTGACAGATTTACGAAGCTCACAGAAAAACTGATTGATGAATTAAAACCATATCAGGGAGATTTGTTTTCTTCGGTCGATAAACACGTGGTAATCGCTAATCTGAATGAGTTATCTCATTTGGTGCAGCAACTGAATCAGGTTCATGGTGAAGACCTGAGTGCTCAGTCCATGTGGGGCTTTGATTTGATGTATGAAATTCTTGCCGCGTTGCAAAAACAGCTGGATTCTCAGGTCTCACCAAAAACTTATCAGTTGTCGGCAGTATTTGATTATTTAAGCTGGTTTTTATACTGGGTCGAGCGGGAAGCATGGCTGATGCAGGATATTCGCCTGCACCGGAAAATTGATGTGTCTTTAAGACAGGACTATTTCGAAGCAATTGCCAGACAGCAAAGTTATCTGGACAACTTTGTTAATTTTGGCGCAACCGGATTACAGCTGGAACAGATAACTAAATTGTTGTCTAAAAAAGAATTTCAGCGTTCAGGCATGCTGCGGGATAAGATCATGCGTGGTCAGATTGAACCTGAATTTCTTGAGCAGTATATTAATGATCTTGAGAGTCAGCAAAATGCAATTTATCAGCTGTTTGCCGGCTTTTCAGTCACATTATCCAAAACAATTAATCAGTATGTGAAAGAGGATAAGCGCTCAATTCAGATGACGTTTGCAGCTATCTTTCTGATTTTGTGTGGACTGATGTGGATTAGTATCAGTACGTCTTACCGGATATCTTCCAAGCTGGATTTGATCCTGCAAACGATGAATCGCTTAAATGATAAAAAGAGCAAAAATATTGAGCCGATTGCTGTGGACGGAAACGATGAGTTTTCCCGTTTTATCCAAAGTCTGAATGAGATTATTCAACAGTTGTCCGAACATGAGGCCTGCCTGATTCAGGCAAAAGAAGAAGCGATTGCTGCAAACCGTGCCAAAAGTGTTTTTCTGGCGAATATGTCGCATGAAATCCGTACGCCGTTAAATGGGATTGTCGGATTAACGGAAATTTTAACCATGAATGGCCTGAAACCAGGGCAGCGGGATATTATTGCCGATATTGAAACGTCTTCCCAGACACTGCTGATTCTGATTAATGATATTCTTGATTTATCTAAAATTGAATCGGGTCGTTTAACGATTTCCAGCCATACCTTTAATTTGAAAGAGCTGGTTTATGATACTGTCAATCTGATGAAATCAAATGCTGTGGCACAGTTTAATGAACTGCAGATTAAACTTGATGCTAACCTGCCTGATTACGTGATGACTGATGAATTCAGACTCAAGCAGATTCTGACCAACTTGCTGTCTAATGCGACCAAGTTTACCCAGGAAGGCTACATTACCACTTATGTGTCGTTTGATGCGGATAATTCCCGGCTGATGTTCAGGGTTGCAGACACCGGGATTGGGATTGACGCGCAAAAGCTACCCACCATTTTTGAATTATTCCGGCAGGAAGATGACAGCATTACCAGAAGGTATGGTGGAACGGGTTTAGGATTGCCTATTTGTAAACAACTTCTCGATTTAATGAATGGTTCTCTGGATGTTGAATCCATTAAAGGGAAAGGCAGCAGCTTTGCTTTTTCTTTACCGGTAGAGTTACCGCGTCAGAGCTCCGGTGAAGTCATAAACTTTAATGTTGATGCTTTACTGATTTCAAACAAATCAATTTATACTCAAAATATTCAGCAGGACAGTGCGAGGATGGGTATCCGTTTGTCAACCGTTGAGTCGATTCAGGACATCGATAAGCGTTTGCATCAGAAGCCGGATTTTGTGCTTTATTGTCCCTGTTTAACACGGAGTGCAAATCGCGAAATTACAGAGTTGAGGCTGATTTACTCTGAGTCGAAGATCATGATCTGTCAGCATCACCTGTTTATGAGCCGGGAACTGATCAATCTTGCGGATATGAATATTACGCTGCCGTTTCTTGGTGTGCGCTTTGAGGCTGCTGTCAGAGATGCGCTGGTCGTCATGTCTGATCTTTATGATAATCATGCTTCAAAAGATCATCCCGGACGGGCCGGAACCCGGATTCTGGTTGTGGAAGATAATTTAATGAATCAGAAAATTGCCAGCTTTTTTCTGGATAAGGCAGATTATGAATATACGGTTGTTAACAATGGTCAGGAAGCGTTGGATGTCATCACACAGGGTGGCCAGTATAACGCAATTTTAATGGACTGTATGATGCCCGTGATGGACGGTTTAACAGCAACAAGAAAAATCCGTAGCTGGGAGATTGATAATCATCATGCACATATTCCAATCATTGCTCTGACGGCCAGTGTTTTAGATGAAGATATTGAAAAATGCTATGAAGCCGGTATGGATGCATACTTGCCCAAACCCTATAAGTCTGAGCAATTATTAAAAGTGTTTAATGAGCTGCAGGTCTATTCTACCGGCAGCTAAATATAAACAGGACTATTCATCCCTGAGCTGTCGGTGGTGTAATTCTTTCAGTGGCAGCCAGTGAACTTTGATGCCAGCCTGCAGAAACATATCCTGGCTGACCTGAATTTTGTCTCCCCAGCGGGAGAGAAAATCCTCCGTTTGTTCCGGACAGAAAACGGCGGATATGCCGGTTTGAATAATTTTTGCTGCACAGTTCGGACAGGGGAAATGAGTGACGTAAATATCACATCCATCGAGATCCCGTTTTGCAAACAAAATGGCGTTTTCTTCGGCATGTAAGGTTTTCAGATATTTCATTTCCCGATCGTCAATATCGACACTATCAGAAATACCATGTGGATAGCCGTTAAACCCGACTGAGATAATCCGGTTTTGCCGGGTAATCACGGCACCGACCTGCGTCGATGGGTCTTTACTCCAGGAAGCGACTAATTCTGCCATTTGATAAAATCGATGTGCCCACTTTGATATCATTCAGGTTTTCCTTATCTTATTCGTCATCTCGCCATAACTTATTTGTTGTTTTTACAAAATGAATATTATTGTAGTTTGACGTTCAGATGAACCCTTAGGGTGACATTTGTCGGTGATTATATTGATTCTGGCCGCTATCTTATGTTTATCGCCTGCTAAAAAAGCATTCCACCATGTTTTTCATGAAAAAGGTTTCTGACAAACACTGTATCGTATAATGTCGCTAAGACATGTAAGAGATATCGCACAATCATTGTAGGATATTGCTATTTTACCATAGGGAAAATTTGCCTGATTTTTACGTAAACACTTGAAAAATATTAATAATATTCTATGTCTGTGTTCCTGGCGGGGGGGCAGGTAATGGATTTCATGGTTTGCCAACCGGGTAAATTATCTTATTCTTAAGGTGTCAACAGGATGTTGAAACAGGACTCAGGGATTGGTTATCTTCAGGAAGAAGATAAGATTGTTCAGGATGAATAATCAGCCAGGAAGGCCGTAGAAAGACATGGATGACTTTTCTGTCAGGAAGACAGAACAAAGGACACCGCCAGGAAGGCGACGAAATGGAATGTGCTAAAGGATTTAGCGGATTATCACGGAGTTGATGCAGGGAGCACTTTGAGTAGCCGGATTGCTGCGGATAAGGTCAGAAACCCCACCAGACGTAAGTTTGGTGGGGTTTTCTTTGTTGGAACGGATATTGTGAAATTGAAGATCACCCTGTAGGATGAGCTCAATTTTCCGGGTAAGAAGAGTCCGAATATATGCAAGCTGAAGTAACATGGGTTGATGGGTTAAAGTTTTCAGGCCTGTCTGGATCTGGTCATTGTATGGCGATGGATGGCAATCAGGGAGAATCAGCACCGAGTCCGATGGAAGTCGTGTTGATGGCTGCCGGTGGTTGTAGTTCTGTTGATGTTGTTGAAGGATTAAAAAGTGCTGACCAGCAGGTTAGTGGCTGTTGCGCGAAGCTGACAACTGAACGTCGCGAAACGGCTCCCCGGGTTTTCACCAGTATTAATATTCATTTTGAGGTAAAAGGGATTGAGCTGGATCCCTCCGTAGTGGCTCAGGTGACGTCGGATTCGCTACAGAAGTACTGTTCTGTTTGCCTGATGCTGGGGCAGGGTGTTGAAATGACGCATACCTGGCAAATTGTGGATGTGAATGAATAGTCATCATCCCCGTTCGAAAAAGACAACATGGCATCTGCATCCCCGTTTAGAAATTCAGCAGGCGCCATCTGATGTCTTTATGAATTTTGAAGCGTTCGTTTCGAACACAGAAACAAGAGTCCACAGTCATCCCTGGGGACAGGTACAGCTCATTTCCGGTGGAATTCTGGAAATGGAGGCAGAAGGGACCCGCTTTCTGGCTCCGCCTCATCTGGCCATCTGGGTTCCGGCAGGTACAACACACCGAAGTTATAACCGCAGGCCGATAGAATACTGCTCCCTGAATATTGACATGGCATTAACGGGAACGTTTCCCGGGAAAACCAGCCTGATCAGCGTCACGCCAATTATTACAGCCATTATTGAAGATTTTCGTCAGCGCCAGATTGGAATTCCTGAGACAGAAACCGATAAACGTCTTGTCCAGGTTTTACTGGATCAATTATCCGCTCAGGAAGTCGAGCAGCATTTTATTCCCGTTTCCCAACACAAATATCTGGCCCCGGTTCTCGCTCATGTGGAAGAAAACCCTGCGGATAACACCAGCCTGAAAGAGTGGGCCCGGCGGGTGCATACAACTGAGAGAACGCTGGCCCGTCATTGTCAGACTGAGCTGGGTATGAGTTTTACCGAGTGGCGTTTACGGGTTCGGTATCTGTATTCAATGGAGCTACTGAGAAATGGTTGCTCGGTGAAACAGGTCGCTCTGACACTGGGATACCGTCAGGCGAGTCCGTTTATCAGCATGTTTAAAAAATATGCGGGGATCACGCCTGAACAGTATAAATACCGATTACTGCCTGTGATTCAGGATGAAATCTAATCCACCGGTAATCGCGGCGACCTGAACATCATCACACTGCTCTGAAGTCAGTTCATCCGGACAAACCCGGGTTGTCGTTCGGAAGTAACAGCTTGTCAGGCTATTACAACGTCTGAGTGCTTTCATCGCAATATGGCTGACACCACTGGTGTCAGATATTTCACTTAATCCTGTTTGTAATACCTGCTGAGCAGATGCCATGATCGCCTTCTGAAACGGATACTGAGGATTTTCAGTGTCGGTAATCAGGCTGAATGGTCTGCGGGATGTCTTTATATTTGTGTCGGGTCCGGAAATTGTTGTCTCCGGTGAAGTTTCCTGCAGGTCAAAGTGAGCGATGATCTTCGAGGTATAAGCCGCAATTAACTGGATGACATGTGACGATTCTTCACAGGGACTGGCGGTATAGAAATGACAGTCGGGATCGTATGCATGTGGATCCTGAATATTTGATGTTTCATAGCTTCGTGGGCTGACACAGGGAACACATAACAGATTGAAGTGTTTTGTGTATTTTTGGGCTGCTGTTTCCAGAAAACTGAGAATACCCGAAATACTGCTGCAGTCTTGTCCGTGCACACCTCCGGTCAGCAAAATGACCGGGTGGCCGTTCTGCCAGTTTTTATTTTTCAGATAGTAGAGCGGGTAGCGCTCAGGATCGCAGGACAGAACGCCGTATCTGGAAATGGTAAAGTGTGTTTCCAGACGTAAAATACGGGCGACGACATCCACCTGATAATCAGGCAGCTCTCTGGTTCCATCACGGATTGATTCTCGTATGACTTTCTTTCGTCGCCGGCCCGGGGCCGGTATTGCGTGGTAAGATGAAGTAATCATGTTAGTCCTTTAAACGTCTAGACGTTATCAGATTGAAAAGATGAATGATGATCGTATTTTCGGGTTACTCTGGTCGGCAACCTTGTGTCTTGATACGATAACTATTTGTTTTTATTTGATTTATAATAAATTCAGAACATAAGGCTGGAGCTGTTGTACGTTGGTCTGGGTGAGATTCTGGTGAATTTTATATGGGACTGCATAAAGAATTTACTCAGATGAAGGGAGCTGGTTCAGGCCGGTGACTCCATTTCATACATTCTGATTTGACTGAATTATCAGCAATCTGCCACAAAAACTTTACCAAAAACTATCAAGAAACCGTCATCAGAAACTACTTCAAGATGAACAACAGAGCCAGCATACAGGATATAAAATCATTTAATCCTGCCTTTTAGTAAGGGTAATAGCAGAATAGTCTCTTCGCAAATTATAATTTTATCTTATTGATTTAAAATAATTTATTATTGACAAATTATTCACTAACTTTTGTTGTAATTCACAGATGACTAAATCGTTCTCCCGTTTTACCAAGTGAACCCAATCGTGGTAAATTCAGGGTCCGGTTTCTGCAAAGGGCAAAAAATGGCGGGTTTGAGTTTACTTACGTTACTGGATGACATTGCAACAACACTGGATGATATTGCCGTGATGTCAAAAGTGGCTGCAAAAAAAACAGCGGGTGTTTTGGGAGATGATTTAGCTTTAAATGCCCAGCAGGTTTCCGGGGTAGCCGCGGAACGGGAAATTCCCGTGGTCTGGGCCGTCGCAAAGGGGTCGCTGAGAAACAAAATGATTCTGGTGCCGGTGGCATGGTTACTGAGTTTATTTGCCCCCTGGCTGATTATGCCTTTGCTCTTAACTGGCGGATTATATTTATGTTTCGAGGGAGCAGAAAAGCTGGCTGAGAAATGGCTGCATTCACCTGTGAAAGATGAGGATGAAGATGCTGGCGATACGACTGAGCTTTCTGTCGGAGAGTATGAACAGAAGAAAGTTGCCGGCGCTATCAGAACGGATTTTATTCTTTCTGCTGAAATTATCGTGATTGCGCTGGGAACAGTTCAGAATCAGAATGCATTAAACCAGATACTGGTGATGAGTTTTGTCGCTTTACTGATGACTGCCGGTGTTTATGGTATTGTCGCTGCAATCGTGAAGCTCGATGATCTGGGGTTTTATCTGGAACGTCATGCCGGACAAAGCCGGTTGCTCAGAAATACCGGAAAGATATTAATCCACACCGCCCCGCGCCTGATGAAGCTGCTGACCGTTGTTGGTACGGCGGCTATGTTTTTAGTTGGCGGCAGTCTGGTGGTTCACCAGCTCTCTGTTGTACATCATTTACTTGAGCATTTGCTGGTCTGGTTACCTGACTCAGGGATTTTTCATACTCCGGCTGAGTTAGTTGCTCATAGTGTGACCGGATTGATGCTTGGGATGGTGCTGGTTATTGCCGTGCATTTGATGAAAAAAATCCGCGGCACTTTAGTTAAACCGGAATAAACCTGTTCTTTGAACCGGTTTATTCCGTGATGACTATATACCCTGCATCTTCAGGTTGTTTGGGTATATTTGTTTACACCGGGTTATCTGACTTTCCAGAGAATCTCTTCGCCGCCACGAACAGGGACCACGATATCATTGCCGAATGGCATGGTTTCAGGAACCGGCCAGCTTTCTTTGACTAAAGTAATTGTGTCTGAATTTCTTGGTAATCCGTAGAAATCAGGTCCGAAATGGCTGGAAAATCCTTCCAGACGATCAAGTTTTCCTGCCTGATCAAAAACTTCTGCATATAATTCAATGGCAGCATGGGCTGTATATGACCCGGCACAACCACAGGCTGTCTCTTTCTTATGTTTTGCGTGCGGCGCTGAATCTGTTCCAAGGAAAAATTTCGGATTTCCTGAAGTTGCAGCCTGAATCAGGACCTGTTGGTGAGTATTACGCTTCAGAATTGGCAGGCAGTAGAAATGTGGTTTGATTCCGCCGACCAGCATATGATTCCGGTTATATAACAAATGATGGGCAGTGATGGTTGCGGCAACATTGTTGCCCGCCTGACTGACAAACTCAGCTGCATCGGCAGTCGTAATATGTTCCAGAACAATTTTCAGCCCCGGAAAGTCCTGAACAACCGGGGTCAGAACTTGTTCTAAAAATATTTTTTCCCGATCAAATATATCGATATCATCGGTTGTAACTTCTCCATGGACAAGCAGTAGCATGCCAGCTTCCTGCATTGCTTCTAAGACCGGATAGATATTTTTTACAGATGTTACCCCTGAATCTGAATTGGTGGTTGCCCCTGCCGGATAGAGTTTTGCGGCGACAATCAGGCCGGATGCTTTGGCCTGTTTAATTTCATCGGGTGTGGTGTTGTCAGTCAGATAAAGAGACATCTGAGGAGAAAATGTTGCAGCCGGACCAGCATTCATGATTCGCTGATGATATTCTGCTGCCAGTTGCGTGGTGGTAATAGGCGGAATCGTATTGGGCATAATCAGCGCCCGGCCATTGTAACGGCTGATATCCCGGACCGTATCAATTAAAACATCGCCATCCCGAAGATGCACGTGCCAGTCGTCAGGCCGGGTGATTGTTAAAGTTGTCATAGAAGATTCCACCATATATGAATTATAAGAAAAACCTGCGCTCAGAGTTCAAAAAAACCGGGCGACAGGATGATAGAAGAAAAAGTAATGGATTTCATCCTTTAATTGCCGGTATGGTTATCTGAATCGACCTGCCTGGCTGCTGCGTATGTGAAGTCGGAAACATGGCAGAGAGAAAATAATAATGAAGCAAAGGAGAAATGATGTTGTTAGCAAAAGTCAGTCAAATCAATGTGTATCCGGTGAAGTCTGCCGGTGGTATCTCAGTTTCTCAGGGATGGGTTGAAAAGCAGGGGCTCGCTTTTGACCGGCGGTTTATGCTGGCATTGCCTGACGGGCAAATGGTCACAGCGAGAACGTTTCCGCAGATGCTGCAGATATCCAGTGTCATTGTGTCTGACGGGCTGCGTTTCAGTATGAAGGATATGCCGGCTTTGCATCTGCGTTATCAGGATTTCAAAATGCAGGAAGTTGACAGTACGGTCTGGAACGATACGTTCACCGCTTATACCACCACCGATGAAGCCAATGACTGGTTCAGCCGGATTACCGGCAGGCACGTGGAACTTTTATTTACCGGCGAAACTTCAAATCGTTACCGGAAAAAAATCGGACATGAGGTCAGTTTTGCGGATGGCTATCCGTTATTGTTGATCAGTGAAGCCTCACTGGCTGCATTAAATGAGCGAAGCGCTGAGCATCATTGCATGTCTCAGTTCAGAACAAATCTTGTGGTGTCAGGTACAGAACCTTTTGCGGAAGATGGCTGGAAACGGATCCGTATTGGTGAGGTTGAATTCGACATCGTGAAGCCATGTGAACGATGTATTATGACGACTGTTGATCCGGCCACTGGTCAACCGAGGCCGACAAAAGAGCCGCTCCGGACGCTGTCTCAATTCAGAGCCAATGAATCAGGTGGCGTGTTTTTCGGACAGAATCTGGTCGCAAAAAATGAAGGTATAATCCGGGCTGATGATAGTGTGGAAGTGCTGGAATATCAGGAAAAAACCATTTATCCGGACCGGAAGGAGCAGCGGGTACTTGAGTGTGTCAGCCGGGAAGAGATTGCCCGTGATTTCGTGACTTTCTGGTTGTCCGCCCGGCAGGGGACAATGGCTGAATATTTTCCCGGACAGTTTATCTCTGTCGAATTGATCATTGACGGAGAACCGCAATCCCGCTGTTACACGCTTTCTTCATCACCATCCCGTCCTGACTTGGTGGCAATTTCTGTCAAACGGGTGCAGGACGGCATCGTTTCAAACTGGCTGATCGACCAGTTCCATGCCGGTGATGTGCTGCTGGCCAAAGCTCCGGCGGGCGATTTTCATCTTCCGTCGCAATTATCCCGGCCTCTGTTGTTATTGTCGGCGGGAAGTGGTGTGACGCCGATGTTGTCAATGGTCCGGTATCTCGCAGACAGATCTCAGCTGAATGATGTCGTGTTTTATCATCAGTGCCGTTCTGTGGCAGATATTCCCTGCCGTGATGAGTTACAGGCACTCCGGCAACAGCATCCCGGATTACGGGTGATATTCTCGCTGACTCAGCCTCCGGTTGACTGGTTCGGACTGAAAGGACGGTTTTCATCTGCACACATGCGTCAGATTCCGGAGCTGGCGCAAAGAGAAGTGTTCATTTGCGGCCCGGAAGGATTTATTGAACAGGCAAAAACATTAGTGACCGGAGCTGGTGTGCCGGAAGATAGCTGTCATCAGGAACTGTTTGCAGTAACTCAGGAACGTTCTTCAGAACCTTATCAGGAACTGATGATTCGTATAAATGATCATCTGATATCCGGGAATAATCAGAAAACGCTGCTGGAGCAGGCGGAAAGTCAGGATGTTTCAATCCCCAACAGCTGTCGTGCCGGTTTGTGTGGTGCCTGCAGAGTAAAAATCGATAAGGGGCAGGTCAGACAGGAAAGCTCACCTGCACTTGATGCGCTTGCAGCTGATCAGGGGATCGTTCTCGCTTGTTGCTGTATTCCTGAAACCGATATTGAAGTGAGTTTCTGAGTCGTGCGCAGCCTTTCCCGGGGAACTGCTTCCGGGGAAAGGTGTTCCCGGGAAAACTACCTTTCAGAGGCGTTATTCTCCGAGGAGCGACCGGCGCATATGCTGGTATTGCTTTAATTGTCCTTCAAACAGCTTTTGAGCAATCAGGTCCGGGCTGCTGCCGGATAGCTTCATTTTCTGTGCTTCCCTGATGAGCAAAGCAAGGTGGATATCCGGTGACACACTGTTTTTCTCTGCACTGTTTTCAGACTGCCATTGCAGAACCTGTTTGGTTTGAGAAGCTGGTAACGCCGGGGTGGATTGCCGGATTTCATCTTTCAGGACTGCAGTCAAATGCGGAAACACGGCTTCCTCTCTGGTGCAGCTTCTCAGACGATGAAGCAGTGATAGGCACAAACCGGACGGTGATACATAACCAGCCTGAGACGGAAAATCTTCTGCTAACCGGGCTGAAAATTCAACATGTATTCCCCTGGTTCCCGGCAGAAATGTCAGTGCATTCAGGCAACGAAAGGGAATCCAGACGGCCTGCCCTGATGAAACGATATACTCATATTTGCCCAGTCTGAGCAGCAACATACCTTCTTCTATAAGAAAAAACTGATGCTTCAGCGATTTCTTTCTTGCGGTGAAGTGAAGGAAATCTTTCTGAAAAAATTCACTTTGAATGGCGTAATGCATATTGACTCTCTCTCTCTTGCCGGGCGCGTAAGGTTAACGCCTTTGGCCGGAAAAGCCAAATATCCCTGAATGACCTGATCATCATACCTTCAGCCTGTTTGGGCAGGGAACGGAAGTGACGTTCAATTTCCTACAACCTGCATTCTGGTCCGACCAGTATGCGGGTTGTTGAAGAAAAGCTGCGGACTGGCTGAAGTACGCGTAGAATGGTCCAGTTTTTTTTCAAAGAAATGAAGTTATGACATCAGAAACAGACCCGTATGCGGAAATTCGCCCGTATACTGACGCCGAGATTCCGGCAGCGATTGATCGATTAATTCAGGATGATGAATTCATTCATGCCATTGTGGAACACCGGTTTGATAAGCACAGTGGATGGGTAAAAGCTCTGTTTTCTCCCCTGGTCAAAATCTATCTGAGACTCAAATGGCGCAAACTGACTACCGTAGAATCAATCCAGTTGGAAGTAAAAAAGTATCTTGAGCAGACTTTGAAAAGCACTTCCCGTGGGGTGACATATTCCGGACTGGATAAGCTGGACAGAAACCAGTCTTATCTGTTTGTCTCTAATCATCGGGATATCGCGATGGATCCAGCTTTGGTCAATTACGGGCTGTATATCAATGACCACCAGACAGTACGGATCGCGATTGGAGACAATCTGTTACGTAAGCCATGCGCCACTGAGTTGATGAAACTGAACAAGAGCTTTATTGTGAAACGTTCTGCAAAAGGCCCCAGAGAGATGATGAAAGCGCTGGGAACTCTGTCTGCCTACATTAAAGATTCTCTGGATACAGGAAACTCAGTGTGGATTGCTCAGCGGGAAGGGCGGGCCAAAGATGGTAATGACTTAACCGACCCTGCGCTTTTAAAGATGTTTCATGTCGAAGGGCGTCGGCAAAAGACAGATTTTGCTGCCTATATTCAGTCACTCAGATTAGTACCCGTTTCAATTTCATATGAAAATGATCCGTGTGATATTGCAAAAGCCAAAGAGTTGTATGAAAAGGCAACGCATGGTGCTTACGAAAAAGGTGAATTTGAAGATATTGAAAGCATCATTCAGGGCATTGTCGGTGATAAAGGCCACATTCACGTCGCTTTCGGGGATGTTATCGGGCAGGATTTTGAGTCACCTGAAGCACTGGCTGCTGAAATTGACCGGCAAATTCATCAAAATTACAGGTTATTCCCGGTGAATTTACTTGCTGCTGGTCAGGAAGACAGTGCCGGTATCACGGATACAACCCGTCAGACGCTGAAACAAAAGCTGGCTAAGTTGCCGGAAGGTGCGCATAAATATTTGCTCTCGAGCTATGCGAACCCTGTGAAAAACGTACCGGAGTAACCCCGTACCCAAAATAATCTCTTACCCGGAAACGGTTCTGTTGCAGAACATGCCTGTCGCCAGACAGATAGCAGAATTGTTTCCGGCGGTTGTCAGGTTATCTGACAACAACGCCTCCGAGTGTCAGCTTCTCCGGCCATTTTTTGATAACATTCCCACCAAGAAAAATATTGCCTTTGACGGTGAGCTGGTCCGGGAGGGCTGTGATACCCGAACCGCCGATATGCAGGTCGCCATCAACAATTAATCCGTTTGGTAGTTTTGACAGTGGTGTCCTGACGACACTCAAATCACCTTTAACCCGAAATCGCGCCGGTAGTTTATTCAGTTGTGTATCCGTAAAATTCAGGTAACCACCGACCCGGATTCCTGCAGGCCAGTTTTTGATTTGAGCACCGAGAAAATTAGCAGATCCCTTGATTTTGGTTCCTCTGGGGACTTTCTCCAATGCACAGTTGGTTGCGACCAGGCTTCCCTGTACATCAAGTCCCTTGGGCAATGATCTGATATCTGTCCGGGAGATATTCAGATCCCGTTTTACGACCAAACCATCCGGTAACTGAGTATAGGGCTTATCGGTTAAATCGAGGTTGCCATAGTTATCCAGATAATTCAGCAAATGATAGTGATCCAGCAGTGCAGCCGAAACCGGGAAATGTATCAGCAATAAACAACCGAGAAGAAAGGCTATGATTTTACGCACAATTTTATTCTTAATACTGACATTTTATGGGTTTTAGTATGGCGGAAGCCTGAAAGGCTTTCAATATGAAGGGCGAAGAAAGATTAGACAACAGAAGCTGATGAATTGTGAGTCAGGGCCTGCCAATGCTCATCGTGGCGCCAGGTCAGGCCCCGGGAAAGGAATTACCCTTTGTTCAGGGAACGCGACTTCAGTTCAAAAATTATTTTCTCAGCACTGACTTCAAACTCAAATTTTGCGGTGAGCTCCTGGGTATCTTCATTGATAGGATCCGCTTCATACCGGACATTGGCACAAACCTGTTTCGCAAGCTCAATATATTTATCCAGTTCAGATTGCAATGTGGCATTGGTTCCACCCATGATTTTTACATCAGCAACATTGTCCCCTTCCTTGATGATATAACCGATTTCTCCGAAGGTTCCGCATGCTTCGCAGACTTCATTTTCAACTTGGTCATTTGTGCTCATAAGATATCCTCTAAAATAACGACTATTTATTTTTAAGTCTTCAAACTCATTATACTTGAAATCGTGAATGATATTACGGTTTTATTTTATTCCCAGCTATTCAGATTATTATCAAATGAGTTTCTGATTTATCCGGCCAATATCTGCCTCTGGTTCAGAACATTTCTGAAGGTTTTTTATTTCATATAAAAAACAGATTGGTCATCTGGATTATATATAAAATATCTGAATGTGATTGTGTTCACGAAATCATCAGTTGTAGTGCTAGGAATGTAGCAGATTTGGTACGAGTTAATTGTACACCCTCCGGGATTTGAGAACATGAGGTAAAAATAAAGACAAGATTTCGTTTGTCTGTGATTTATTCCGGTGAACTCCGGAAATTTACGGGTGAGCTGAAATTCAGGGAATAACCGGATCATCATATTTGGTACCGGCTTCTCTGGGCAACACTATTTTTACACGGCGGAAATATCTTCTCAGGACTTAGTGAAGATAGCCTTATTTTTTCGAGAGAGCAGAACTATGCCAAAGCGTAGCAAAGAAGAGACAGAAATTACTATCCAAACTATTTTGGATGTAGTTGTAGATCAGATTTTAAATTTGGGATACGACAAAATGTCATATACAACGTTAAGTGAGCAAACAGGTATATCACGGACAGGCATTAGCCATCATTTCCCGCGTAAGATTGATTTTGTTGCTGCATTAGACAGCAAAATATATCAGCTTTTAATTTCTTATCTGGATTTGGATAGTGGTGTTCAGTCATTTCGTGAAAGCTGGATAAAAGCTTTAAAACAACCGCAATTTATTGCTGTGTTACGGCTTATTTTTCATCACATTATCTCCACCGAAGGATCGGTTGAATTTTCCCGCAAAGGTTTGGATTGTGTTTATTCTCAAATTAAAGACAGACTGGGGACAGACGCAGAAAAAGAACTGGAGTGGCTGATTGGTAAATCGTTGATCGTGATGGGACAATGATCCGTCGAAAGGCTGTGAAAATCAGTCTTTCATTCACCATAATGATAAATAACTTGCAATATTGATGCTCGTTTTATTGCATCAGTTGAATGTTTTATGCAGGATTCACAGTGTAATTTATATTGATATTTCTATCGTCTCATATATGTATTTAACCTGTTTTTTGTTAAATTAGCGCGATGATGGTCATGAATATTGATTCCGGTTGAGTTCAATGTTATTCGTAAAAATTAAAACGGCATAGTTTGGACATTCACAAGATGCTGAATATTAACGTCGGTGGGTTGGTTATCCCGGAAGCCCTTCTGGATAACTGGCACACCATTGTGAATTTAACAACAGATCTCCTGAAATTAAGTTCTGCGGCAGTTTATGTTTGCAGGAATGATAATAAGGCAGAAGAATTGTGTGGATATGTGAGTGAAGATGTATTCCCTCAGGTTTCTTCTGAATCTGTAATTCCTTTTGTACAGACAGTGATGAAATCGCATCAGCCACTGTGGTTTCCGGATCCGGATAACGGGAAGACTGCTCGTTTGATGAGTGAACCGGTGCCAACAGTCTCTACAGCTGGTGCGTTTCCCTTGTTTTGGCCGACCAGGCAGCTATTCGGTGTATTCGTCATTGCCCACGGGCATGACCGGGTGTTGACCGGTAAAGAGCATTTGCTGTTGGAAAATTACCGCCAGACTATCGAATTTCATCTTGCCGGTATCTATCAACAGGCTGAAATCCGTCATCTGAATCATCGTTTAGAACAGTTTCAGGATCTTGATTATAAGAATCTGACTGATTTTCTGTGTCAGGAGATTGATCGCCGGAAAGTGGTCGAGCAGCAGCTTCGTTATCATAAACATTATGATTCCGGAACCGGGTTTTTGAACCGTTTCTCTCTGGATATGAAGCTGAGAAACCTGTTATCGGTGAATCAGGACGAGTTTGCGCTTATTTATATCGGGTTTCAAAATGCCTATGTATTGCAAAGTCAGTTCGGGTATCAGGCATGGGATGACGTTCTCCGTCAATACCGAAAGCGGCTGGCATCTCTCGATAGCCGGTTCAGAATCATGACGGCAAGGCCAAATTCGACTGATTTAATCCTGATTGTTGAGTCTGAACAGTTGATTTCTGACCTGGAAAAAATATGTCATATCCTGTCAGAGCAGAGCCAGACGGAGATGATGGTCCAGCAGGACTCTTTTCCTTTAAGAAGCTATGTGGGTGTTGCAACCGCAGCTGAAGGACAAACGGCAGTCGCATTAATTGAAGAAGCGTTCTCAGCCATGTTGTCCTGCAAAGATTCGGGCGATTCGTGGGCTTATTCTTCCGAATTATTAGCCAAATCACCATTACGGATTCATCAGCTGGAGAATTTTTTATACAACGCCGTTAAAAATGAGAATATGCGGTTATATTTTCAGCCCAAAGTGTGTCCCGACACTTATCAGTGGCAGGGGGCAGAAGCGTTGTTACGCTGGCAGCATCCGGTTCTGGGTGATATTTCAAATGAAACATTGATTCATCTGGCAGAAAAGAATGGGTTAATCTTTGAAATCGGTGCCTTTGTATTACGTGCGGCAATCAGCAAGGCCAGTCAGTGGCGGCATTATGCACCGGTATTTAAGATGGCGGTGAATATCTCAGCCAGGCAGCTCTGTGATGTCAGATTAGTTGAACAGGTCAAACAGTTCTTAGATGAGTTTCACCTTCCGGCAAGTTATCTGGAAATTGAGGTGACAGAAAGTGCGCTCATCACCGATGAAACGATGGCCCTTGAAGTACTTGAACGGTTACATGCTTTAGGGATTACCTTGTCTCTGGATGATTTCGGAACCGGATATGCTTCATTCAGCTATCTGAAAAAATATCCGTTTGATTGTATCAAAATAGACAAAAGTTTTATCCATTCAATCGAACACAACGATAAAGACCGGGAAATTGTCCGCTCGATCATCCAGATTGCCGGGAAACTGGATTTACAGGTGATTGCGGAAGGGATTGAAACACAGGCGCAGGAACAATTTGCAATACGTGAAGGTTGCTCTTCCTGCCAGGGGTTCCTTTATGGGCGGCCGATGCCTTCTCATGAGTTCGAGAAAAAGCTAATCCAACAAGAGCTGGCCGGGTGTCACAGTTCAGAATGAACGTCATCCGGAAATTGAGCATCACAGGGGAAACAGGACTAAAAAACCCGGCCCTGAATTTCAGTGCCGGGCTATGTCAAAGGTCAGCAGAACCTTGTTTTTACCGGGAATGATTTACCGCAAAGTATGCCAGGCCTCGCAAAGAATCCTGAATTTGTCTGCATCGCCACCTTCCCGGTCCGGATGCCAGCGCAATGCCAGACGTCGCCAGGTCTTTCTGATATCCGAATCCGTTGCATCAATGGGTAATTTGAATAATTTGAGCGCTCTGGCTCTGTCCATATTCGAGACGTTATCATCGAAACCAATATGCTTTTTGTAACGGGTCCAGAACTCATTTAACAGCCGTTTCACTTCACCTTCACTGGCTTCGTAGTTGGACCATTGTGTGTAGTAACTGCGGAGCGGGTCTGATTGATCGATAAAATAAGCGACATGACTCTGAACATGCGAAAGTTCAATATTCATTGCTTCAACCTGAAGCCACTTTTCCGGGTAGAGCATTTCCTGCAACTGATAGAGCGCATTCATAATCAGAAAATTCCTTTTGAATACATCTCTTTCCGGGGATGGATCTAAGGCCGAAATATACCCGAGCTCATTCAGCCGGGCTGAAAGGACATGGACTTTCCATCCTGATGGCTCATGCTTCAAGATTTCGAGAATGGGCCAAATCAGCGGATTTTCCATATGAGACTGGAACGTCGCTTGCAGCTCCTGACTTCCTGACATATTTCTACTCCTTGGAGAGATTAAGCATCGCAATTTTCTCTCTGATGCGATTGCGTGACTTTGCAAATACTCTGATATCGCTCTGTGACATCTTGTCTATCAATGGATGACTTATGCTTTGGTATGAATAATTTTCCATTGCATGGAGCTTGCTGCAACTCCAACACTTTTGAGTATAGTAGTCGGATAAGTAACCATGTCAAAACAATTCAAAGATTTTCGGTTTTGCATCTCTGAATCGTCCCCGAAGAGATGAACAATTGTCGTACAGATCTCAATTTGAATTTGTCTGGTTACTTCTTCCTGACAGGAACGACAGAGGCATTCAGCCATTGCAGATAATCCGGCAGCCCGGCGGTTACAGGAAGCTGGACAATCTGCGGTGTGTCATAAGGATGAATTTTGATGATTTCATCCTGAATTTGTTGAAAGAGTGCCGAGCGGGTTTTGATAAGCAGGAGTGATTCCTGATCTGCACATATCTGTCCGTTCCAGTAGTAATGGCTGTCAACAGGGATAGTTTGTATACAGGCGGCAAGCTGAGACTGAAGCAGCATTGAAACCAGTTCATTACTGCTTTCTTTGGTATTTGTTGTGACTAATATGACGCAAAATTCACTATCAGGCATATGCAAATCCAGGGATTGCTTAAGATGATTGTGCCGGTATCCGCTGGGTCCTTTTGGTATAAAAATACAGAATCAGGCCCGGAACATAAAGCAGGCTTGATAACATCAATGCATCCAGCCCGGCAGCATAAATTAACCATAGACCATAGAGACTGGCTCCGGTACCAATCAATCTCACGGAAAGAGTGGTGTTGATCCGGAAAGACAATTTAACCAGAAATGCGGCCACTAAAAAGTACGGAATCAATATCATTGAGGTTGAAATCAGTACCAGGGTGTTATACCCCTTGCCGGTGAACATCACCATCAGCAAGCAGATTTGTACGGTGATACTGGTCATCATTAATGCAGCTGGTGAAGTGCCATTCTTATTTTTATCACTGAAACGTTTTGGAAATGCACCGTACTCAGCGGCGGTGCAGGGCACTTCAGCAGAGTAAAGGATCCAGCTCAGATAGGAAGCCAGTACAGAGATAATCAGCCCGATACTGATAAGGACTTTCCCGCCAAATCCTGTCATCAGGGCCATGATTCCTGCCATGGAAGGATTCGGCAGAGCGGCGACTTCGGCCCGGTTCATCACGCCCAGAGACAGCAGGCTGATTGCGACATATAAGATCAGGGCGAATACAACCCCAAAACATGTAGCTTTACCGATATCATTTCTGTTTTTTGCCCGCTCAGACAGGATAATCGCGCCTTCTACACCGGTAAAAACCCAGAGCGTAATCAGCATCGTGTTTTTGACCTGATCAATAAACGGGGTTTGCAATGCGTGTCCGGCATGGTCAAAAGTGAATTTCGCCGGTTCGAAATACCACCAGGCACAACCAATGAACAGAATCAGGGGCAGGCTTTTCGCCAGTGTGGCGAGTAAATTGATCAGAGCCGCCTGTTTGACACCCCGGAGAACCAGATAGTGGACAAGCCATAAGACCAGAGATTCGCCAAAAAATGCAGGAATTGTATTACCGTCACCAAATAAAATAAAATCCGTTGTATCCGTCAGAGAGCCAATCGCGGCAAAAGCGACCACAAGATAGCTGACGACGCCGATGGTGGCACACAGCCAGTATCCCCAGGCGGATAAAAAACCTGCGGTATCACCGAAGCCTGCTTTGGCATAGGTATAAATGCCGCCATCCAGTTCAGGAACAAGCCGGGATAAATGCAGAAAGCAACCTGCAAGCAGTAAAATCCCGGCTCCGGTAATCAGCCAACCGACAATCATTGCATCGACACCAGCAACTTCAGCCATATTCTGTGGCAGGCTGAAGATACCGGCGCCAACCATAGAACTAAAGACCAGCGCAGTTAATGCAGCCAGTCCTATTTTGTTATTATTATTCATGAATGTGTTCTTATTATTTTAATTTTTTATCAAGTTCGGCGATATGTTGGGTGCCGATACCGCAGCATCCGCCAATCAGGGTGGCGCCTTGTTTGCACCATTTCTCTGCCCACTCCAGATAGGTGACCGGGGTTAAATCTTCTCTCACTTCATCCAGTCCATCATTTGCTGTCGCATCTTTTGCCTGTGGTGCAAATGCATTGGCATAAGCGCCGGTCTGAATATGGTTGGCATTGTGTTTTGCCAGGGTTTGCTGCGTAATAACAAGCGCTTCTTCAATCACTTCTGGCTGGCAGCAGTTAAATAAAATTGCGCTGACACCATGTTCAATCATTTGCTCAACCGCAGAGGCGACACTCTCACCGGAGCGTAGCACTGGCAGGTCTGTTGGTTCAGAATCTTCCAGAGTAAAAGCAACCCAGACCGGTTTGGCCTGCTGACTGTATTGCTTAATGGCCGTTATCACGGCAACAGATTCTGCAATCAGGCTTTGTGTTTCCAGTAACCAGAAATCACAGTATGGCGCCAGTCCGCAGATTAAAGGTTCAGCGATTTCAGCAACGCGTTCCGGCTGGTATAAGTCAGGTCTGTAAGAACCGAAAAGCGGCGGAATTGACCCGGCAACCTGCGTTTCAGTACCGGATTGTTCGACGGCCAGACGGGCCATTTTGCCTGCACACTGAGCCAGTGCCAGACCTTGTTCCCGGAAGCGTTCTTCGCCGATATGGAAAGGTACTACCGCATAACTGTTGGTGGTGATAACCCGGGAGCCGCTCTGAATAAACTGCTCGTGAGCCTGACGGACAATATCCGGTGTTTCGATCAAAGCAAGCGCTGACCACTCAGGCTGACGGAAGGGAGCGCCTAACCGTTCTAGTTCCCGGCTCATTCCGCCGTCAAGGATTGTAATGGGGTGTGCTGACATGTGTAAAAACCTCAATAAATTTACAGGGAGCAGGAGTGATATCTGAATTTAACGTCAGAGCTGATGCCAGGCCGAACGGGTCAGACTAATCATACGTATCATTGATGTGTGTGATCACCGTTCAGTGTGTGTCTGGCAGTTTAGACGTCTAAATGAGAAAGTAATTCAATTCCGGTTCTGATGCAATAGGCAGCCTCACAACTGCCGCATTCTTACCCCGAATAAAGCGTGCTTTGAATAAAACTGACCCTAAGTAAAAATCCGCCTTCTTAGAAGGCGGCTTTGGTTTACAGCCCCCTGAAAGGGAGCATTCTCGCGCTGTTAGTTCATCTTCAACTCTAACTGCGCCTCGTATTCTTGATCTTTCTTATCTTGGTGTCTGACGTAACGTCTGATGATTTCTTCATTTACGCCAACCGTATCGACAAAGTAACCTCTTGCCCAAAAATGATTTCCCCAGAGCTTCTTTCTTATATGCGGGAATTTGTTAAACAACCGGATTGCCGAACGTCCTTTCAACATCCCCATCAACGTTGAGATAGACACTTTTGGTGGAACTATCACAACCAGATGAACATGATCTTGCTGAACATTTAGTTCCAAGACCTCGCAATCTTTCATATTGCATAAAATATAGATTGAGCGATAAAGCTCCTTACCTACGTTACCTTTCAGGATCTTGAATCTGTATTTCGGCGTCCAAACTATATGGTATTTACAACGCCAATAGACATGTGATGAACTTCTATAGTCGCCCATGTTTTTTGTTTCCTCTTACTTGTGGTGAATAAGAGGTTTACTTCTAACATGGGCATTTCTTCGGGCAATAGCCCCAAGGTTCAATCACCACCGCCCAAGGCGGTGGTTTAGGGATGACAATAAAAAGGGAGGCTTGGCCTCCCTTTGTAAGCATCAATGACTGATTAATGAACTTTTGTCAAATCAACCAATGGCTTGCTGACTTGTTTTACTTTCTGGTTGCCCTGAATTTTTGCGACTTGTTTTAACGCTTTTTTGACTTCTTTGGATGTTCTTAAAACGGTATAAGTCACGTCAAAGTGTTTTGATTCCCCGGCTTTGATTGTTGGTACTAATCCCAGCGGGCGTTGATATTTGGTGTTATAGGCATAGCTTGTGCCTGGTTCAATGCCGGTAACATAGCCCTGCTGGCGTGTATCGGTATTTTTCCAGAGCGTTAACACAGGTAATTGTTTGATATTGTAGCCGACAGCGACTCCGGTATCAGAAGCTTTGTTATGCAGCACAGCTAATGTGTTGCCTTTTTTGTCTCCAACTGGTTTCAGGTTGAAGACCATTTCATCATAATCTTTCGTTGGTCCAAGGTAAGTTTGCCAGGTTTTCAGGCCTTTTTTCGCATAGTCGTTAAATGGAGAAATCTCTTTCGCTGCTGCTGTGATTTTTGCGCCTTTTTCCAGAATCGGATGACCAAAGTTGGAGTGATAAATAATCTGGTACTCGTCATCGTAATCGGCTTTGTTAGTCAGCGTGTCGTGGATTGCGAACTGATTGCTGCCCGGTGTGACGGAGAAAGAAGTATGCGTGACCAGTTCTGCTTTCTTGAAGGTTCTTTCGGAGATCTCGCCTTCAACCGTAATTGTATAAGGTGGCTGCTCATCAATGGTGACGACAACGGATGAAGCCGGTGTATTCTGCGCTCGTCCGTGCAGGCTGAGTAACTGGCCGTTATCATCAACACCCGGGTGTCCGGTCCACTCATAACCACAGCGCACCATCATTTCATTAAAGCCATCAAGCCAGCCAAGCCCGTTACGGCTTTCCAGATCAATAAAGGCAGGGTTGACGATTTCTTTGACCGGCGAATCCCAGCCTAATATGCGTTTACCATGCCGTTTGACATTAAAAATCCCCATGCCACGGGTCGGAATCAGGGTGATTTCCAGTTCACCATTATTAATCACCAGTGTATCTACACCGGTTTGTTTGCCGCCATGTAATTGAATTTTTTCGACAGAAAATGGTGCGTTAATCCCTAAATTTGAGTTGGTGATTTTCCAGTTTCCGACATCAGTGTTGGTCGTCGCATCCGTCAGGGTAAATTGTGCAGCACTCACAAGGCATGGTGTTGCGATCAGCAGGGCAGAGACAAGCGTTTTCATTTTCATTCGTTTAATCCTTTATCTGTTATTTTAATAAACTGAATCGATTCAGCTAATAAAATACTCAGCAATATGTATGAATCAAATGCAAATCAGTGAAGATGTGACCTGTTTCGAATCCTTAGACTTTATATGGCTTTTTTATGACTGATGAATCACGTTCAGCATTTTTCACTGTCCCCGTATGTACATTCAGATGGTGGTCGTGTGAAATTAATTAATGTGGCAGATATCAAATGTTTGCTGATTGCGTGTAATCACAGTGGTAGAGTAATAAACCGGAGCGATCTGAAGGTTCAATGTACAGGTTGTTTGGGTATAAATATGTTTGTGAATAATGTCCGGGAAGGACATGATGGATTGTTAAGGATATTTATGAAAATCAGAGAAGTCCGGCCGGAAGATGCCGGGGAATTTGTCAATATTTACAACCACTACGTAGAAAATACCACGATTACCTTTGAGGAGGCGGGTATCTCCGCAGAGATGATGCGTCAGCGGATAGAAAAAGTGGCAGGGGCAGGGTTGCCATGGCTGGTTGCTGAGTCAGATGGCGTTGTGATCGGTTATGCTTATGTTTCCCCCTGGCATAGCCGGAGTGCATACCGCTTTACAGTCGAGTCTTCTGTCTACGTTTCATTGGATGCCAGAGGTAAAGGCACGGGAAAGCAGCTCTACCTGGCCCTGATTGATCGATTAAGTAAAACCGAAGTCCGGCATATTATGGGTGTGGTCGCTTTGCCTAATGAACGGAGTGTTGGCTTGCATGAAACTCTTGGGTTCCGGAAAGTCGGGGAAATGAAAGAGATCGGATTTAAATTCAATCGCCTGATTACGGTCAGTCTCTGGCAATATACGTTCGTCTAGCCGTTTAGGAATGTTTTGGTCTCTGAGGCGTTTTCAGCTGGTGCCTTACACGAAGATCCCTGACGTGTAAAGGCATGTACCGGAGATGAAATTCTGGGGGCACGGCCTTATGCGCATTTTCTCATTTCAGTCTCTTCTGCCTGCGTATCGTCGTCCATTGCTGCTTTCTGAACTTCCTGCACGAGGCGTTGTCTTTCTGCTTCGTGTTCCTGCGAATGAAAGCTGTTGTCAAACGCTGAAGGAACTAAGTTATAGAACTGATTGAACATAAAGTGTCTCCATTTTTTGTTTATCAGAAGAATAGCTTTGCAAAATAAATGCCATTAAGACAGATGCCGCTTGGCAGCGGCATCTGAAATTGAGCAAATTATACCTATGTGAAATATAAAAGTCGACCGCTTATTATACAAGTGCGCCGATGACCTGTTATACAGGTTTAAACATCATAGGTGGTTGACGCAGTGTTACCACCCGTGCCTGTCCAGTTTGTATGGAAGAACTCACCACGCTCACGGTCAGTTCTTTCATAAGTATGGGCACCGAAGTAGTCCCGTTGTGCCTGAAGCAGGTTGGCTGGCAGGCGGGCTGTTGTATAACCGTCAAGGAAAGTCAGCGCCGATGTGGTACATGGCATCGGGATACCCGTTTCCAGAGATTTTGCGGCAACTTTCCGCCAGGCAGCCAGGCAGTTATCAAGAATATTTTTGAAATAGTCATCGGAGCCCAGAAATGCCAGTTGCGGATTATTTTCAAATGCATCACGAATATTACTCAGGAACGCAGAGCGAATGATACAACCGCCGCGCCACATCAGGGCAACATTACCATAGTTCAGATCCCAGTTGTTTTCCTCAGAAGCTTCACGCATCAGCATAAATCCCTGAGCATAAGAAATAATCTTCGACGCCAGCAATGCCTGACGTAATGATTCAATCCATGCCTGCTTATCACCCTCAACAGGGGCGATGGTTTTGGCGAAATGCTTTTCTGCTTCGACACGCTGGTCTTTCAGCGCAGACAAACAGCGTGAGAAGACGGATTCAGAAATCAGGGTCAACGGAATGCCCAGATCCAGCGCGTTAATACCAGTCCATTTCCCTGTGCCTTTTTGTCCGGCTGTATCAAGGATTTTATCAACGAGTGGTTCGCCGTCTTCGTCTTTATAACCCAGAATATCTGCTGTAATTTCAACCAGATAACTATCCAGTTCGGTTGTGTTCCAGTCAGTGAATACCTGTTGCATTTCATCTGCTGTCATCCCCAGCCCGTCTTTCATAAACTGATAGGCTTCAGAGATAAGCTGCATGTCGCCGTATTCAATACCGTTATGCACCATTTTGACAAAATGGCCGGCGCCATCTTTTCCGACCCAGTCACAGCAGGGTTCATTCGTTTCTGTTTTTGCCGAAATCGCCTGAAAAATGGGTTTGACTGCATGCCATGCTTCCGGTGAGCCGCCAGGCATAATTGAAGGTCCGAAGCGGGCGCCTTCTTCACCGCCGGAAACGCCGGAACCAATAAAGTGGATGCCTTTTTCTTTCAGTGATGCGACCCGGCGGTTGGTATCCGGATAGTTGGTATTTCCGCCATCAATGATGATATCTCCCTGATCGAGCAGCGGAACCAGTTGTTCAATAAATGCATCAACCACAGCGCCGGCGCGTACCATCAGCATTACTTTTCTTGGGGTTTCAAGCTTGCTGACCAGATCCTCAAGGGAGTATGCACCGATAATATTTGTTCCTTTGGCCGGCCCTTCAAGAAATTCATCTACTTTTGCGGTTGTCCGGTTGTGTGCAACGACTTTAAACCCGTGATCGTTCATGTTAAGAATCAGGTTTTGCCCCATAACAGCAAGACCAATGACACCAATATCACCTTTCATTTGAATTTCTCCTTTACGCAATTTTTGCGGCTGCGTCTGAATCTAAATACCACTCGGTCTCGCCCTGATATGACTGAATTTTTGCGGCCGGGTAGGGTAATTTATCTGCGGGTGTTGTATGAATTTCGTGAACTATTTCTGCTTTACCTGCCCCCAGCACTAAATAGCTGATGCGTTTGGCAGCCTGCAGTACACGGGCAGATTTTGACACCCGCTTCTGTCCTGATTCCGGATGCGATGCGACCACTGCCAGACGTTTTTCAGCATAGTCAGTAGCCCCGGGGAAAAGTGAGGCAGTATGCCCATCGGCACCGACGCCTAAAAGAATCCAGTCAAAGACCGGAATGCCATTGGCTGGCGGAATGTTTGTTGCCATCTCATCAGCGAACCGCTGCGCTTCTGCTTCCGGATCGTTTTCTCCGATAATCCGGTGAATATTGGCTGGCGGAATGTCGACCTGACTGAAAAGCAGCGTGTGCGCTTCGCCGAAGTTACTTTCAGCATCATCGGGTGCGACGCAACGTTCATCGCCCCACCAGAAGTGTAAATTCTGCCATTGAATACCGGTTGCATAAGGTGCTTGCGCCAGTTGTTTAAACAGCATTTTCGGCGTGCTGCCGCCGGATAATGAGATATGAACAGGGCGTCCCTGTTCGCTGAATGTTTTTAAATCTTCTGCCAGTGAAATCACGACTTCATCAGCAGTCTGAAAAATTTTATGGTTCATCATAATTCACAATAATCCGTATTGGTTAGATTCTTACAGGGAAAACGCCATGCCCGGTTATCGTTTGTCAGCAGGTCATCCGATTCTTTTGGCCCCCACGTACCGCAGGCGTAACCGTACAGGGCTTTCGGATCTTGTTTATAGTCGAGAATCGGCTGAACAAATTTCCAGCAGGCTTCTACGGCATCTGTTCTTGCAAAAAGTGTTGCGTCTCCGTTGAGTGCATCGAGCAGTAATCTTTCATAAGCTGTCAGCATCTGGGTTTCTTCCAGAGAAGCATAATGGAACTCCATTGAGGCTTCTTTGGCTTTAAATCCGGCACCGGGCTGTTTCAGGCCAAAGCTCATCAGAATGCCTTCATCAGGCTGAATGCGGATAACCAGCTTGTTTTCCGGTGCATTCAGACCAAAGACCGGGTGCGGTGTCTGTTTGAAATGAATCACAACCTCGGTGACCCGTGTCGGCAGGCGTTTCCCGGTCCGAACATAAAAGGGCACATTATTCCAGCGCCAGTTATTGATGAACATTTTTAATCCGACATAGGTTTCAGTTCTGGAATCTGCGGCAACACCAGGCTCTTCACGGTATCCCGGGAGAAACTGTCCGCGTACTTCAGAACCGGTATATTGCCCGAGTACCAGATTGTTTTTCAGATCGTCATCAGTTAACGGCTGCAGACTTTGCAACACTTTATTGACTTCATTGCGGATAGAGTCTGCATTGATTGCACTGGGTGGTTCCATGCCGACCATGGCCAGTACCTGAAGCAGGTGATTCTGGAACATATCCCGGACAGCGCCGGAACCATCATAATATCCGCCACGTTCTTCAACGCCGAGAAATTCCGCGCCGGTAATTTCAACATAATCAATAAAGTTGCGGTTCCAGAGTGGTTCGAACATGCCGTTGGCAAAGCGGAAAACCAGCAGGTTCTGTACCGTTTCTTTGCCCAGATAATGATCAATCCGGTAGATCTGATGTTCTTTGAAATGGTGGTGAATATCAATATCCAGCTGTTGAGCGGATGCAAAGTCATAGCCGAATGGTTTCTCGATGACCAGCCGTTTCCAGCCATCTGCTTCATCATTGAGTCCGTGTGCTGCGAGACATTCAGGAATGACGCCATATAAGCTTGGCGGTGTAGCCAGATAGAAGAGAGTGTTTCTTTGTTCGAACTGATATTGCCCGGCAAGGTCATCCAGTTTGTCTTTCAGCCGGTGGTAATCTTCTACATCAGCCGTATCAACAGCCTGATAATGGATGTGTTGACAGAAAGCATCCAGCGTTTCCGGTGTTGTTTTCTCCAGTTCCTGAAGCGAATGTTTGAGTTTATCCCGGTATGATTCATCGCTGTATGAAGTCCGGCTTGCACCTAAGATAGCAAAGGATTCCGGAAGTTGTTGATTTTCATATAAATGATAAAGAGCAGGGATGAGTTTACGATAGGTGAGATCACCAGACGCACCAAAAATCACGATGCAACTATTTTCAGGTATGACCATCATATTTCCCTTTGAGACGAAGTACTGAATATGTACCCTACGGTAGCAGTACCTAACACAAATAAAAAACAGGCTCTTCCTATAAAATTGATAGGTAAAATCAATATTGAATCATATAGCCAGAGCAAAAATTGGTAGACTATTCTCTACGATAAATTGATTTGCATCAATGGGTGTGATGTTTTTATTTTTGTTCTGTTGATCTGGTTAGTGGCAAGTTATTTTTCCGGTGTAAAAGGCGTGTCATGTTGAATCAAAATGCAGATTTATCATACTGAAATTGTTTATATATTTTTCTGATGATTCAGAAAGATCAGAAACACAATACAGTGTTTTGCATTCATATGTATACCCAAACAACCTGCATCTTCAGGTTTCCTGGGTATATAGCTTACACCAATGTTTTTAAATATTGTTTTACCTGTTTGATGTGCGTTTCTTTATCAATGGGTGCGCACTGACGAATGTCGAGAAATACATCGGCGTACAGCTGATAGATATCTTTTTCCAGGAATAGCAGGTATAACCGGGGATCAAGATGTCCGGTGATTGCCATATTCGTCATGATTTGTATGGATTCGGCGAGGTTTTTTGCTTTTTTGTAAGGCCGGTCTCCGGAAGTCAGCGCTTCAAAAATATCGGCAACAGCCATCACCCGGTCCTGAATTGATAACTCTTCTGCTTTCAGTGCTCTCGGATAACCCTGCCCATCAATTCGTTCCCGGTGATTTCCGGCGATGTCAGGAACATGCTTCATATGTTCCGGATAAGAAAGCTGTTTGAGCATATTCTGGGTTTTATTAATGTAATTATTGATGATAGCCCGTTCTTCATCAGACAGAGTACCGGATGAAATGGACAGATTATGCAGTTCTCCGCGGTTGTAAAGCAGATCTTCCGTGCCTGCAGATTCCGGTGATTGAATATCTTCATTCCAGGTGACCTGATGTGAGGGTTTATCATCCAGCAATTTTTCTGTGACCGGCAGGTCCAGTGGTTCTCCGGCCCGTTTTTTCTCCAGCCATGAAACACCAGCCTGGTCGTCCAGTGTGCGTATCCAGGTTCGCTGCGCGATTTTCCGGAGTCTTTGCTGTTCATCTGCTCTGAAAGTATGAGAACCAATATTACAATGTGCGACAAAAGAAAACTCTTCGTCCAGTGTTTGATGCGTTTTATCCAGTACAGCCTGTAATTTTTGCTTGTCTTCGCCCTCAGCGACGCCTTGCCAGAAATCGGCTACAGCCTGTGTTTTCAGAACTTCAAACCGCATGCGGATTTCATGGATCCGGTCATAGACGGTTTCAAGTTTTGTCGCTTTATTGATTAAATATTCGGGTGTGGTAATTTTCCCGCAGTCATGCAGCCAGGCGGCAAGATGCAGTGCCTCCCACTGTAGTTCATCCATTTTGAAATAAGGATAGTAACGTTCGTCATGATCAACCGCTTCCGTCAGCCATTTGACCAGTGATGGAATTCGCTGGCAGTTGCCGTTGCTGTAGGGGGATTTGGTATCAATGGCGGTTGCAACGGATTCAACCAGAGAGTGGAACATGTGCTTTTGTTGCTGAATATGATCAATATTCTCTTTGGCTATTTGAGCAAAGCTCAGCAGTTCCCCTAAGAAAGCATGCTTGTCCGCTTGTTCACGGGTAATTTCCCGCTCATAACCAAGGTTCAGAATGCCGGTAAGCTGGTGGCGATGGTCCATGAGAGGGAAAAGATAAATATCAGAATTAAAGAGATTCTCCATGTGTTTCTTCGCAATATTATCCGTGCGGCTAATATGTACAGTGTCGCCACGCTGAAGCTGGGATTTAACCCAGGGCGTGTCCTTCAGTAACGCATTGATATCAATCTTAAATGGGATAATTGCGTGACTTGCCAGTTTGGAAAATGTCTGATTTTCAGCGGAAAAGGCGTAGAAAATCACTGTTTCTGCTTTTGTGACCAGATAGCTCTGGTGCGTGATGGTTTTTGCCAGCATATCGACATCATGGTTGCCTGCTGTTTCTTTCAGGAGCTTCAGGATGTCATTCAGGGTATTTTCCATCAGCTGTAATGATCTGGAGAGATTTGATATCTCTTTAATGGCTGATCGGGGATAACGTGATTGTTTGAATTTAAACTGGGTGATATTGCTGGTTAAAGTGACTAATGCTGTCAGCGGTTTGGTCAGGTGTCTGGCGATTAAAAAGGCGAGAATAAAGCCACCGGCGAGCAATATGAGTGTGACTGTCAGCTGTTTGTCCCGTAGTGACAGTAATGGTGCCAGCAGGTCTGTTTTCGGTGTTGCTTCTGCAAGCAGTAAGGTGACATGAGGTGTCAGCATCACCGGGGTTAGTGTGACTGACCATTCTTCCTGACTCTCCGTCACCTTCTCATAAATGATTTGTGTACTCATCCGGTTCATGATGGGAGAAAAGATAGATTGCTGTAATCTGGCCCGATTCTGAGGCGCAGGTGACTGCGTCGAAACCGGAGAATTATGCTGACCCAGCACATTATATTGTTGATCAAATAAAATCAGCTGGGTTTTTTCGGAAAACCCGATTTGTTTTATCTGTTCTGAAAGCGATTGTAAGGTGAAATCTGCCCCGATCACGTGCCGTCTGTCCGGTGTTTTTCGGGAGAGTGTAATTCCGTGAGTTTTCAGGAAATAAAAGAAATAAGGTTCTGTCAGGCGAATCTTGCCATCATCACTGGCGAGGATGTACCAGGGCCGCTGGCGCGGGTCAAACTGATTGCTGTTATCCTCCCGATAGTCAATCTGCCGAAACCCTTCGTCCAGATAATATATTTCATTTTTGCCGTTGGTCTGGGTTTTGTTGATATACAGAATCGCTGCTTCCGGGGCCTTAAAGCGTTCTTTATCTTTCTCTTCGATGAGTGGCCGGATGATGGTGAAGTTGCCGGCTTGATCGGCAAAATAAAGAGCAACCAGATGTTCATTTCTTTCAAATACAGAATAGGTTGATGCCAGCAGCCGCTTATCATCCATCGGATATTCCGGATTGTCGGTGAAGGTTGTGTAGGCAAGAAAGTCCAGCGTCGTTAAAACCGGACCAATATTCTGCTTATATTCTGTCTCAATTTTGCGGCTATTTTCATAACTGAGTTGCTTTGCAGTTTCATCCAGTAATTCCTGAGCATGCTGATAACTGATATAAATCAGGACGATACCCACCAGTGAGGTAATAATGAGAAATAAACTGCCAATATGTAAACTCAGAGAATAACCACGTACTTTCATAAACCTATCCTGCTAACTGCGTCAAGATAAGTATTGTCGAAGGTCGTTAGGTTGACAAAGAATGAATATATTTAATCTGTTGCTTTTATTTAATAATGTGGTTTGCGTAATGTATAAGTCAAAGAAGCTGGTTCGATATCACAAAAAAATGCAATACACAGGGTGATCAGTAATAAAAATTGAGTAATCGATTGAGTTTACCCAGCCCATTTTTATATTTATTTTCTTTATTAGATGAAAATAAATAAAGCCCTTTTTATCAAAGGGCTTTAAGTTTATTTGTGAATAAAAATATGCGATTAGGTCATTTCGCTGATGATTATTTCACACCGCAGCTGCCATTTGAAACAAGCATACCGTTGTTTGCACCAGCTGCTTTTTTCACGATAGCAGGAACGCATTTCGCTTTATCCAGGCTATAGCTATATGGAATGCTGATAGATGTTGTTGATTTTGGATTTGGACCAGCAGGGTGCATTTTGCTTGCATCTGCTGACCAGCTTACGTTATCCCAGATGTTTCCGCTGACGTCCCAGTAACCCATGTCATTGGTATAGAATGTACCCAGTGGGTTTTTGGAATCTTTGATATAGTTGTTTTCAACTTTGATTTTTCCACCGATACGTGGGTTCATACCTGAAGCTCTTAAACCTTCATAGTAGTTGTTGTATGAGTGAGCTGTAGCACCACGCAATAATGGTGTACGTGATTTCAGGTTTTTGTAGTAGTTGTGGTGGAAAGTAACAGGTCCGTTATCTGTATCACTGTTGCTGTGACCAACCAGGCCGCCACGGTCAGAATTTTTCAGGATACTATATGACAGAGTGATGTATTTTGAGTTGTTTTTCACATCAAACATTGCATCATAGCCGTCTTTTTCGCCGCCGCTTGCTTCAAGTGTGACGTGATCAACCCAAACATTGCTGACATTTTTTTCCATACCGATGGCATCACCACCATTTGAAATTGGTGAACCAGATTTCTTCACGTTACGGATATGTACGTTACGGATGATGATGTTTGAAGCTTCACGCAAGTGGATACCAAGCTGATCAAATAAAGCGCCTTTGCCTTCACCCAAAATCGTCACATTGCTGACTTTTTTCAGATCGATCAGGCTGTCACCTGTATTACAGCTTTTGTTTTTGCTTTTAACTTTTTCAGTATTTGCGTGATTAATTGTACCTTCAACTTTGATGATAATTGGAGTATCAGCAGAAGCACGGTTACATAATGCAGCGTTAATTTCTGTCCCTGTTGTCGCATGGACGACTTTGCCGCCTTTACCACCAGTTGTGCCACCATTTTGAGCCGCATAACCATCGGCAGCCAGTACAGAGCTTGAAGCCATACCAAGTGCAGCAGCAACAACAACAGATAAAATATGTTTATTGTTCATTATATTTATTCCTTAGATACGAAACTATTTAAATGTAAGAGTTTTTTATTTTATTTATTTAGAGCTTTTATTCATTTATGTATGAATAGTTCATTTAGCCAATGATTGTCAGTAATTACGTGTTCTTAATTCTCCTTTCTTAATATTTGAAAATCCAGCATTCTGATGTGTAATATATATCAAGAGAATGCTATCTGATTCATCTATTAAAATGAAGTGTCATTAAATATGAAACGCCATTTCTATTTGAGATAAACTTAACACGAAATCTGTGGAATGCAGATTGATTTTTTTATGATTGACGGTATAAATCATGTGTATGTTGTTAAAATACTAAGTCGTTCTATGTTTTGTTTATTTTTAATAATATTATTGAAGTTTATATGGTGAGTTAAAGAGATCTATATATTGTGCTTGTGTTCTGTATAAATAAAATATGTTGTTCAATAAATAAGCCTGCTCAATAGTAATAACTCGGGTAACAAAGTAAGAGATATTCATTTATTGATTCGTTGTTTTAATAATGAGATGTGTGCTTATATACCCAAGCAGCCTGGATCATGCATCTTCAGGTTGCCTGGGTATATATTTGTAAAGATGAAGGGACGATATGCTGATAACTGGCGGGAGAAAAATGTCTGGTGCGCAAATGTTGCAGCTGAGGTTGCTGCAACATCTTACCTGTCAGGTGTAAAAAAGGAAGTTTATAGAACAAGCCCGGCGATGGCGGCAGAGAGTAAGCTGACCAGCGTTGCACCATAAACCAGACGGAAGCCAAACCGGGATACCGTATTTCCCTGTGACTCATCAACCCCTTTAATTGCACCAGCCACAATACCGATTGAGGCAAAATTAGCAAATGAGACTAAAAAGACCGATAAAATACCAAGCCCACGTTCAGTGAATTGTGCCGCGGCTTTTTGCAGTTCCAGCATGGCAACAAATTCGTTAGAAACTAATTTGGTTGCCATAATACTGCCCGCGTGTAATGCATCCTGTTCCGGAATACCAATCACCCATGCCAGAGGATAGAAAACATAGCCCATCAGTTCCTGAAAGCTGATCCCGAAAATAGCGGAGAACATGGCATTCATTGCAGTGATGAGGGCAATAAATCCAATCAGCATTGCCGCTACAATCATTGCGACCCGGAAACCTGCGAGAATATAGTCGCCCAGCATTTCAAAGAAACTCTGATTTTCATGCAGGTGACTTAACTGCGGTTCTGGCTCATCATCCGGGTGATAAGGGTTAATCAAAGACAATACGATGAATGTACTGAACATATTCAGAATAATGGCAACGACAACATAGCGGGGATCAAGCATTGTCATATAGGCACCAACAATTGACATCGATACTGTCGACATCGCTGTTGCTGCCATTGTATACATCCGGCGGGATGACTGTTCACCAATAATGCCTTTATAAGCAATAAAGTTTTCAGACTGGCCGAGTAACAGGGAGCTGACCGCATTAAACGATTCCAGTTTTCCCATGCCATTCACTTTGGACAAGAGCGTACCAATCATCCGGATGATTAAAGGTAATATTTTGAAATGCTGTAAAATACCAATCAGGGCGGAAATAAAGATAATAGGGCATAAAACGTTTAAAAAGACAAAGGCCAGCCCTTGTTGACTCATATTACCGAAGACAAAATTACTGCCTTGGGCAGCAAATTTCATCAGCTGATCAAAAAAACCGGCAACAGATGTGACAGCATACAATCCGGCTTCAGAGTGGAGCATAAACCATGCGACTGAAACCTCGATTACCAGAAGTTGCAGAATATATCTTATCCGGATACTTCTGCGGTCATAGCTGACAAGCAGCGCAAGTAATGTGACGACAAACAGCGTCAGTATAAAATGCATAACAGATTGCATATCGGCGTGTGTTCCTTTTATTCATGGCGAGTAAACCAGGCTGATCATACCGGCTACACCTCGTTAATGATAGGCTTGTCACTTAATTTGTGTAATATTGTTGTGTGTTTCACGCAAAATGCGAATACATTTTTATTTTGCAAAGAATATATGAGTTTATCTGCAATAAGATGTTTTGATGAGAAACGAGAAACTAATAATATAGATAAAAATCAATGAGTTAAAAAAATTACAAAAGTTGGCATGGAAACTGCTTTATTTATAGTGACCCTTTTAAGCCGAGGGTCACCTAGCCAACTGACGTTGTTAGTGAACCTATTTTGTTCATATTGATAGCCAATTACTTTATTGTAATTGGCTTTTTTGTGGATAGAAAACCCCCAGCTAGGCTGGGGGTTCCGTAAAGCTTACAGCTATAAGTCAGTTATAAAACCCCTTTCAATTTGTTAGAAATATCTTGTGGTCTGGCAACTACAAGAGTTAAACAAAAATTGAAAGGGGGTCCCAATGGGGGACGAAAAAAGCTTAGCGCACACTCGATGGAATTGTAAATATCACATAGTATTCGCCCCGAAATATAGAAGGCAGGTGTTCTATGGTGAAAAACGCAGAGCAGTTGGTGAAATACTGCGAAAATTATGTGAATGGAAAAATGTGAACATTGTTGAGGCAGAATGCTGTGTAGATCATGTCCACATGCTTTTGGAAATACCACCAAAGATGAGCGTTTCAGGATTTATGGGGTATCTAAAAGGAAAAAGTAGCTTGATGTTATATGAGCAATTTGGAGATTTGAAGTTCAAATATCGTAATCGTGAATTTTGGTGTCGAGGTTATTATGTGGATACGGTAGGTAAAAATACCGGCAAGATCCAAAATTACATCCAACACCAGTTAGAACAGGATAAATTGGGAGAGCAGCTGTCGATCCCATATTCAGGTAGCCCGTTTACGGGCCGTAAGTAATAGTAATATGCAAATGTCAGATCACTATGCGCCTGCTAGGGCGCTGCTGGTAGGAGAGCCTTATAGGCGCATATGAAAAACCTCCGGCTATGCCGGAGGATTCTTTTTTTTTATGCATTTTCTGCTTGCTTCCTGAACCACTTAAGGTCGGATTACTCTAACGATCAATAAGCTCAAATTATCTGATGGATCTTCTGAAAGTGTGGAGAGGGTTAAATATAAGTAAAATTAATCATTTAACTTTAACCATATAGTTATCTTTATTAATTTGTTGGGGAATTGATTCGATTTCGTTCTCATAATATACAATTGCTCCTTTTTTGATCGATTTATTTTGTTACCTTCGCTTTGTTTGGTTATGCGATTGGTTGATATGAGTTTCATGTTGACCAGGATGAGATTAACCAGATTTCCTCCCCCATTAACAAAAAGTGAAGGATAGATATGAAGCTTTTATCTACGACTCAAAGCCTGATCTGCGGTTTAGGAATTGCATTTGCATCCTCTGCTAATGCAGGCTTTTCATTAAAAACAGACAGTAACTTTTATACAGTTGATACCAATGCCGGTGTGGTCTTTAGTATCCGCAGAACAGATAATAATTCGAGTACCCAGTCTGCGGGAGATATCGCATCTTTAAAAATTAATGGCAAAGAATTTCAGAATCAGTCCCGTGGCTCTCAAATCAATGCTGGCTTTGACTGGCTGTATAAAAATACCTCTGATGTGAATGTCAGTGCGTCTAAAATTGGTTCTGACTACATTAAAATTACCGTCAAAGCCGGAAAACTGACGCATTATTATATGGCGCGCAAAGGATATCCGGATATTTACATGGCGACTTATTTTACCAGCGAACCGGATGTTCA
The DNA here is from genome assembly GCF_024529975.1 of Vibrio quintilis. Classification (GTDB taxonomy): domain Bacteria; phylum Pseudomonadota; class Gammaproteobacteria; order Enterobacterales; family Vibrionaceae; genus Vibrio; species Vibrio quintilis. Next base: position 460,310 of record NZ_AP024898.1, read on the forward strand.
TAATCACGTACGTTATATCCTGAGAATGAAGCGTGACCAGCTTCCTGATGGCCCGGTACCGTCAGATATTTCTAAAACCAAATCAACCGTTGAAGCAAAAGATATTTTTTCTCTGAGTAACGGTGAAACCCGTTCCAAACATTATTCCAATCAACGTCTTAAAGACTGGAAATACATTGGGGCGAAAGGAAATAATGTCGGGATCTGGGTCGTCAGGGATGATATGGAAGGCAGTTCCGGCGGGCCTTTTTATCGTAGCCTGCTGAATCAGGGAACGGAAAATGATCAGGAAATTACCTACATCATTAATTATGCTCAGGCACAGACTGAAAGCTACAGGTCCGGGATCCTCAATCACTATACATTAGTGGTGAATCAGGGACAGGCGCCATCAACCGATATTGATACCAGCTGGTTCAGTAAGATGGGATTAAGCGGTTATGTTGCTGACAGTAAACGGGGCCGGGTTTCCGGTGTCGGAATCAATAACCGGAATACCGACTACGATTACACGGTTGGCTTTTCGAACAGCAAAGCACAGTATTGGGCGGATGCGAATGTTGCCAGTGGTTACTTCAGTAAAGATCATATGCTGCCCGGCACTTATGACATGACTATTTATAAAAATGAACTGGCGGTTGATAAACGGCAGGTGAAAGTAACAGCAGGAAATACGACGGTCTTAAATACGATTTCAGTTGACAATGATCCGGGTAATGATGGCGTCATCTGGCGGATTGGTAAATGGGATGGCTCGCCGCAGGAGTTTTTAAATGGCAGCAAGCTGACAACCATGCACCCGTCTGATGTGCGGTTGAGTGACTGGGATGCATCGAACTTTATTGTGGGCAGCAGCCGGACCAACAGCTTCCCGGCTTATATCTGGAAAGATGTGAATAACGGTCATGTGATTTATTTCCGCCTGAATAAGTCTCAGCGGGAAAAAGCACATACATTGCGCATCGGGATTACAGATGCACTTTCCGGCGGTCGTCCCCGGATCTCAGTAAACAACTGGAGTTCGAAAATTCCGGCGGCTTCTGAGCAGCCTGAAACCCGAAGCCTGACAACCGGCAGTTACCGGGGCAACAATACCACATTTGAATATACGATTCCGGCCAGTGCATGGAAAACCAGTGACTCAGAATGGAACAGTCTGGTCGTTAATGTGGTGAGTGGCATGACTTCATCGGGTTACCTCTCTCCGGCCGTGAGTGTGGATGCGATTGATTTACTGAAATAATCATCTGTCCTGTAAATCAAAATCACCGTCATATCTGTCCCGGAAAGGGGGGGCGGTGATTTTCTGATATGAATTCAGGGTGAGTTTGTGCGGTAAGTGCCCGGACATATAATCAATAAAAACTCTGAGCCGGGCCGGCATATATTGTGTTTGAGCGTATTGCATCACGACCGCCCCATGATAACTGCTTTTGATGGTCCAGCTTGTCATCAACTGTTCTACTTCTCCGGCAGCCAGTGCTTCCTGAATCACAAAATCATGGAAAATACCAATGCCCAGACCGTGTTTGACGCCATTAAGCCGCAGCTGCGAGTGGTTGACGGCATATCTTCCCGTGACCGTAATGGTATGAGATTCACCCTCACGCATGAAGGTCCAGATATGATCTTTACTGTGTTCTGCCAGATACAGGCAATCATGACTGATCAGCTCTGTCGGATGCTGTGGGTTACCATAAGTCTGAAGATATTCAGGGCTCGCGCACAACACAAGATTGGTTTTTCCCAACTCTTTCATCACCAGGTTCTCATCGGGTTGATCTGTCAGGCGAAACGCAATATCAATGTGGTTTCTGAATAAATCGATCGGCCCATCCACAGAGCGTAATTTTAGCTGAATGTCCGGATATTGTTTTAAAAACGGCACGACAAAAGGTTGTAATACGGAATTCAAAAATGCTTCAGGTGCCGCGACGGTTAAAGCGCCTGACGGGCGTTGGTGATCGGTTGCTGAGAGTTCAACCGCATGCTGTGCGGCATTCAGCATTCGTAAACATTGATCATAGACCTGCTGGCCTGTCTGGGTGATGACCAGCTTCCGGGTGGTTCTTTCCAGTAATTTTACTGATAAAGCCTGTTCAAGCCGGGTGACCAGCTTGCTGAGTGCTGAAGGGGTGACATCCATTTTTGCTGCTGCCGCCGTAAAGCTGCCTTCATTGACAATCAGAATAAATGTCGCCAGATCCGGCAGGAGACTAATGAGTTGTGTTTGCTGCATCGCGATTTACCCTTGCATATGAAGACTAAATTTTACTCATTAATGAATTCAATTCAATAATGATTTTCCTGTAAGAGGGATAATGACTTCCTCATCTATGCATTACACTTATCACTAAAGAGCGTTGCCCTGATTTTTTACACTGTAAACAGGTTTCGTATTCGATCGCTGTTTATAACGTATCATACTGATAATAAAAGGAAACAGAGTATGTCATCTGTGTTTTACCAACATATTCAGCAGCAGCTGAAGCTCGTGAAAGAAGAAGGTCTGTACAAATCTGAACGGGTGATTACTTCCCCACAGAAAGCGGCAGTCGAAGTGGCTGGTGCAAATGAGGTCCTGAACTTCTGTGCCAACAATTATCTGGGACTTGCCAACCACCCTGAGTTAATCAGAGCGGCACAGGCGGGGATGGAAACGCATGGTTTCGGAATGGCGTCTGTCCGGTTTATTTGTGGTACGCAGGATATCCATAAAGAGCTGGAACAGAAGTTATCTGCATTTCTCGGCAAAGAAGACACCATCCTTTATACATCCTGTTTTGATGCTAATGCAGGCTTGTTTGAAACGCTGCTGGATCAAAATGACGCGATTATTTCTGACGCGTTGAATCATGCGTCGATCATTGATGGGGTGCGCTTATGTAAAGCGAAGCGTTTCCGTTATGCCAACAATGATATGGCTGAACTGGAGCAACAGCTGATTGCTGCCGGAGATGCGGGTGCACGGCATAAAATGATTGTGACCGATGGTGTTTTTTCGATGGATGGCGTGGTTGCTAACTTACCGGCGATTTGTGATCTGGCAGAACAGTATGACGCACTTGTGGTGGTCGATGACTCTCATGCAGTTGGTTTTATGGGAGACAACGGACGCGGTACACATGAATACCATCAGGTGATGGATCGGGTTGATATTATCACCGGCACCCTGGGTAAAGCGATGGGCGGTGCATCGGGTGGCTATACTTCAGGTAAAAAAGAGGTGATTGACTGGTTGCGTCAGCGTTCCCGGCCGTATCTGTTCTCTAACTCGGTCGCACCGGCAATTGTTGCTGCTTCTATCCGGGTGCTGGAGCTGCTGGCGGAAAGTCAGGAGCTGAGAACGCATTTATGGGAAAACGCTGCGCACTTCCGTAAGAGAATGACTGAAGCCGGGTTTACCCTGGCGGGTGCCGATCACGCGATCATTCCTATTATGCTGGGTGATGCCAAAGTGGCTGCAGAGTTTGCAGAAAGAGCACTGGCGAAGGGTATTTATGTGGTGGGGTTCTCATACCCGGTCGTGCCGAAAGGACAGGCCAGAATCCGGACTCAGATGTCAGCGGCACATACGACGGAACAGCTGGATAGGGCGATCGACGTGTTTATTCAGACCGGACGTGACATGGGCATTATCACCTGAGCGGTAAACAGGCTTTAGATGAGGTATTCTTTATGAAAATCAAAGCACTATCCAAAATGAAACCAGAACCGGGAATCTGGATGACTTCCGTCGATATGCCGGAAGTTGGTCACAATGATCTGCTGATTAAGATCCGTAAGACGGCAATCTGCGGAACCGATGTCCACATTTATAACTGGGATGACTGGTCGCAAAATACAATTCCGGTGCCGATGGTAGTTGGACATGAATATGTCGGGGAAGTCGTTGGCATGGGTCAGGAAGTCCGTGGCTTTTCTGTCGGAGACCGGGTGTCCGGAGAGGGCCATATCACTTGCGGGCACTGTCGGAACTGTCGTGGTGGCAGGACACACCTGTGCCGGAATACCATCGGTGTGGGTGTCAACCGGACCGGTGCTTTTGCTGAGTATCTGGTGATTCCTGCATTTAATGCATTCAAGATTCCGGATGAAATTTCAGACGATCTGGCAGCGGTGTTTGATCCATTCGGTAATGCGGTCCATACCGCACTTTCGTTTGATCTGGTGGGTGAGGATGTGCTGATTACCGGCGCTGGCCCAATCGGCATTATGGCGGCTGCGGTTGCGCGTCATGTCGGTGCCCGCCATGTGGTGATTACTGATGTCAATCCTTACCGGCTTCAGCTGGCAGAGCAAATGGGGGTAACCCGCGCTGTGAATGTAGCAGAACAGAAGCTGGAAGAAGTGATGGCTGAATTGCAAATGACGGAAGGCTTTGATGTCGGGCTGGAAATGTCCGGTGTTCCGGTGGCGTTTAATTCAATGCTGAAAGCTATGACCCACGGGGGCCGGATGGCGCTGCTGGGTATACCTCCTTCTCAAATGGCGATTAACTGGAATGAAGTGATTTTCAAAGGGCTGGTGATTAAGGGTATCTACGGCAGGGAGATGTTCGAAACCTGGTATAAGATGGCAAGCCTGATCCAATCTGGCTTAGATTTAACCCCGATCATCACCCATCATTTCAAAATTGATGATTTCCAAAAAGGCTTCGACGTCATGCGTAGCGGGGCTTCCGGGAAAGTCATACTGGAATGGGACTGATTTTGAAAGCGCTCCGGATGGGGCGCTTTTTGGTTTTGTGACTAATGTATGGATGATCAGTAAAATGGAAGATAGGGCGGTATTTAGCCCCAAAAAAAGCCCTAAGAAATCACGATGATTTGATAACTGTTTTGAAATCAGATTGAATCGCCTGAAAATTATCCACTTTGTATGGACGCTACACTTTGCGAGTTAATAAAATCCTCAAGTGCATATGTAACATTTTGAATTGACTGTTGATCTAGATTTTTAAGTGATTTGAAACACAACTGTTTGGTTTCATATGGTTTTATCCGTTTTAAACGATTTAACTTAAAATTCCCCAAGATATTCAAGCTCGGCTCCGTGCATGAAAATACATATATGAACAGTTGGCCTACTAAAAATGATGTCGCTTGAGTGTTGTTCTCTATTTTTCCAATGTGTGATTCTGCAGTCGCAACAGTACCGAGTCGCACCGACGTGCGAGAGTATGCACAAATATCATTCGTATCATGCTTCGCTATATAAATCTTAAAGTACTCGGGGATAGTTTGCTTCTTGCAAAATCTCCGCAAATCTTCTTTTGGAGTTGAGTTAGTCTTTTGTTTCGTGTGTTCTGCAAGCATAGTTTTCATCGTGACCCACATGGAAAACAGCTGAAGTTGTTGTCTATCTAACTTCATGTCGCAAGGTGTGATTGCATTCTGAAGAATAGGTTTTACTTTCTCTTCCAGTGCACTCATCCAACCATTGTTGCAAGTTGCACATACAACCCTGAATTTCTTTGTAGCCACACACCCAGATCGAGTATTAATTTTCTTTTCAGCATCATCTAATTTTGGTGTTGCCTGAATTGAACCATCAATATATTTAGCAGCTTCATTTTTGCCGAGCTGCTTGCCAAACCAATCTGGCCAAAAGTGTTCTTTAGTCAACCCACTCTGTCCGCAAAAAATACAAAACTTTTGTTCCATTACGATCCTTTTCACTTAACGCTCCAATAATAGGCTGAAACGGAGTGGCTTGTTAGGCTCATTGTAATTCAATTGATTTAGACCACTCAGTCTTAAACATATTCTCCAAGACTCTATTGTGAACCGTGACGGAATGTAGACCTATGGCGGATTCAACCATCTTGGTTTCACCAAAATCCGAACTCGAAACCCATACAGTTTCAGGGCCTACCAAGACAACCTTTGCATTTAATATCGGATGTAGCGCGATTTTTACTTTAGGAAATAGAGATTTTATTCTTGTTGCGTTTTCTCGGGCGTCCTGATTCGCAATAATAAATATTTTGTATGGGCGTTTAGAAAATATTTGCGCAATATACTCTGGGTTAGAAAGACCATGAGTCATTATGTACAAGTCATCGTCAATTTTTCCTAATTGCGAAAGTCGGGTATTCCATGTGCTTGCATTTATAGAAAATTTAGCATCATCACATGAGAACGCGAAGCCAGCATTGTCGTCGGTGAAAGCCATTTTTTCTCCTTTCCATTGTTTCTAGCGCAGCTTAACTGCTTATTAGTGCGCATGCGCGTTTTCTAAACCTATTATCTCAAATCAAAAACGCATAACGTATCGATAGATAACAAACACAAAAATAGACGGGATATGCACACCTTGCGCAAGAACACAAATTGTCATACTCATACAACACTAGGCATCTCTGCTTAACGGTCGCTAGCTAATCAATATCATTGACCAAATACGTAGCAATTCAAATGCACTGGGTCGCTTGAAGAGGATACTTTGAGCATATCCACATATTTTTTATGGTTTATGTTGAGCATCTCACCATGAATGTGAGCCATGGTGAATTTGGTATCGTGGCTTGATGTAACTTGGAACTGGACAGAACCTTCTTAGTGTCGGAAGACAATAAGGTTTGTTCGGCCAAATGTTAAATGAGCTGCATGGTTTGAACAGCAGACATTCGGCTCTGGCTACCACCGTTTTCAGGTTTTACTTCTCAGACTGGAGATAATCGTTGATGTAACGTGCAACCGTAGTTTCATGAATACGAAGCGCCTGTGAAATCATTGCATTGCTCCACCCTTCGGAAGCAAGCAGAACCGCTTTGAGAGGGTCGCACATTCGACTGTCACGAGTGGAGTCATGCATCTGTTCGAGTTCTTGTTTCTTCTGTGGAGATAGCGTCACTTTCATGTTACGTAGCATGATCCTGTTTTTAAGGAAAATCAAGCATCTTCAATGATCACGGGTATAGTAATGACTGTACCCCCCACTTTGTTTTGGCGACCACATATAGCCACCGCTTGTTTCTTGTTAAAATATCGAAATTTCAATGCGTTAGACAGCATGGGTTAGCTATCAGCTTCAACCACAGCCAATAAGCGGTAAATATGAACAGCAAGATAGGTCACTTCTTCATTAGAAATGGTTTGCCCGTAGGTTTCTTCCATGTACTCACGAACTTTAAATGCTCCATTCATCGCCTTTGGATATTTAAACTGAAGATGTTCAAATAAAGGGTCTTCGTTGTCATGCAACATCTTGTCCGCGAAAAACCGCTCAACGAAATACTTAACGTGTGTGATAAATCGGGTGTAATGAATGTCGTCATTAGCAGTATCCCGCCCAAGAGTGTAACGAACAATATTGACAATTTTCCCCACTAAATGTGCGTATTTGGCCCCATTAGTATCAGTAGTATCACCGCTTCGAGCATTAATGATATGGAAAGCGACATTTGCCGCCTCTTGCTCAGGTAGTTCAAGAGATAAGCGTTCTTTCAGTAGTGACAGCGCAAATTCACCCACTGAAAATTCACTACGATAAAAAGTCTTGATCTCCCAGAACACACGATTGGTAACTGGTAGCTCTTTCTGAAATCGTTCCACCGCAAAATGAAGGTGATCAGTCAAAGCAAAATAAACTGCATTATTTAGCTTCTGCCCGGTCACCTTTTCTGCGTAAGTGACCGTTTCCTGTACCAGTTCAAAATAAACCGCAGGTATGGAATCTATGCTATCAAGCATCTGCTTAACGTAGAGATTATCAACGGGCATAAAGACCTGGCTGACATCATCATATTTGATTTTCGCCCCTTCTTTCTTTCCGTATCCAATCCCTTTGCCAAGCAAGATCATAGGTTGACCATTTTGCTCAACCAATACCACGCTCGAATTCAATGTTTTCTTAATGGTTAGCACAGATTCCCCTGTTGAAACTTAAAGTGTTGAACCGTTGGTTTTTATAATGTTCTGATACCAGTAAAACGAATCCTTTTTCATACGCTCTAAGGTTCCGTTTCCTTCATCATCCTGATCGACGTAAATAAAGCCATAACGCTTAGACATTTGAGAAGTGCCCGCGCTGATCAAATCTATTGCACCCCAACTTGTATACCCGATAAGGTCTACGCCTAGCTCGATTGCTGCTTTCATTTGCTCGAAGTGAGCTTTGAAATACTCAATTCGGTAAGGGTCATGAATTTGTCCATCAACAACCTCATCTTTTGCACCCATACCATTTTCGACAATCATCAATGGTTTTTTGTATCGGTCATAGAGCTCAAGCAGAGAAATTTTCAGACCTAGCGGGTCGATTTGCCATCCCCAATCCGTTGATAGCAAATATGGGTTTTTCACACCCAAAATGGTGTTCCCTGCCGTAATTTCCAAATCATCACGAGCCGATTCAGTCAGAGACATATAGTAACTGAAGGAAACAAAATCTACCGTATGCTGTTGCATGATTCCGAGATCTTGAGGCTGAATATCTATATGAATGCCTTCCAGTTCCCAGAGTTTTTTGGTGAGGCTTGGATATTCACCAAACACTTGCACATCAGCGTAAGATAAATTTTCAAGATTCTTTAGCAGTGTTTTTTCCACATCTTTCGGATGACAAGTATTTGGATACGTTGTTAATTTGGTCAACATACAACCCATTTGACTGCCCGGTATGATTTCATGGCAATCACGCGTTGCGATTGCTGATGCAACAAACTGATGATGCAGCGCCTGATAAATCACTTCGCGTTCTTTGCCTTCCGGGCATTTGTCTGGAATGATACCTGCCGTAGTAAATGGATGACGGAAAATACTGTCTATCTCGTTGAACGTCAGCCAGTACTTCACATAGGGCTTAAACTGTTCAAAACAGACTTTGCTAAAGCGGACAAAATGATCGATCACTTTACGATCAGCCCAGCCATTATTCTTAACCGCTAACGCCAGTGGCATTTCATAGTGAGAAAGCGTAACAATTGGCTCAATATTGTGTTTTTTCATCTCTTCAAACACATTAATATAGAACTGTACGCCTTCCATATTTGGCGTTTCTTCTTCACCGGTAGGGAACAAACGTGACCACGCGATAGAGATACGCAACGCTTTCATCCCCATTTCACCGAACAAAGCAATATCTTCTGCATAACGATGATAGAAATCGATACCGCGACGCTTTGGATAAATAGCATCCGATTCGTCTTTCATTCCCTCTGCAATGAACTCTGAAGTAATCGCCATGTGAGCATCATAATCTTTTACATCAACATTCTTTTTATAGGTCGCCATGTCAGCTACAGAAAGGCCTTTACCACCCTGATTCCAACCTCCTTCTACCTGGTTAGCAGCAACTGCGCCACCCCATAAAAATCCTTCTGAAAATACATTCTTACCACTCATTACGCTAATTCCTCTACCATCATAATGACATCTTGATTTTTCACTTGTTCTTTCTGTTCAACGGATTGAAGCTGATACTCATCTGAATTTGCAATCACACAAACCACGACTGTCTCATAGCCACTTTGTTCTATCTGTTCACGCTCAAATTTCACAAGAGGTTGGCCTAGTTCAACTCTGTCTCCTGACTTAACCATCGTCTCAAAGAACTTTCCTTCTAACTGAACCGTGTCGATACCGATATGGAAGATCATTTCAGCACCATTATCTGCAACCATATTAATCGCATGACCGGTTTCATAAACACTGGTAATTTTGCCGTTTACAGGTGCGTACAACACATTCTCACTCGGGATCACCGCGATCCCGTCACCGATAAGCTTTGATGAAAATACATCATCATTCACTTGCTCTAAAGGAATCACTTTTCCTGATACTGGTGACTTAAACGGAAACGCTTTTTCAGCCTCTTTATCAGCTTTAATGGGTGTGTTTTCGGTTTCATTATCACCACGCCATAAAATCAGTACAGGAATGAAAGAAGCGAAGAAGGAAACCGGAACAGCAATCAATGCATAAATTAGATTCATTGGGTCATCTGGTGAAGTAAACATCGAAATACTTGCAAGGCCAGGACCAACCAGAGCAAAGGCTTCGATAGCAAATAAGCCAATAATTGAACCACCAATTGCACCACCAATCATCACGCTGTACAACACAGGTTTATGAAGCAGGGTGATACCGTAAATTGCCGGCTCAGTGATACCAAATAACGCAGAAATACCTGCAGAAATCGCGGTTGATCGTAAAGCGACATCCTTGGTTTTTAATGCCACTGCAAAGCTTGCACCTGCTTCAGCAATGTTGTGAGCTAATGATGCAGGAAGATATAAAACTTCTTTACCAAACTGACTCATTGAGTTGACTGCGTAAGGGATCATCGCTTTGTGCATACCTGTTGCAATCATAAACGGCAAGATTGCTGCTAATAAACCTACGGCAATGAAACCTAAGGTATTAAATATAGACAGAATAACGGTCGACATTCCCATACCCACGGTATATCCCAATGGGCCAAGCACCAATAGGGTTACAGGTACGGTAACAGTTAAACACACCAGGGGAACAAAAAAGACACGAATAGATTTTGGTGCGTAACGCGTCACCCAACGTTCCATTTGCGAATAGAACAAAACTGTCAAAATCGCAGGGAAAACCTGAAAAGCATAAGGAATATTCTTGAGAGAAATTTCAAAAACAACCGCGCCACTGGCGAGTATTTTGGTCATGCTCGGAATAAGCAACGCACCCACCGCAGATACTGCCACCAGAATATTCACTTTCAGTTTGGTGGCAGTGGTAATAGCAACAAGAACAGGTAGGAAATAAAGTGGTGCACTACCAATTGAATCTAAAATCGTATATACCGAAGAACCTTTTTCCATCCATCCGACACTGACTAACAGAAGCAACAAAGATTTTAATACACCGCCACCAGCGACAGCTGGAATTAATGGCTGGAAAATACTAATCACGAAATCAATCAGCACAGCAGACCATTTTTTGTTTTCCTGAACGACTTCTGTGCCACTAACATCCCCTACAATTTCTTTTAGTGCGTCATAAACCTCAATGACTTCATTGCCAATAATAATTTGGCACTGCGCTGTTTTCCTTACACCAATCACGCCCTGAACAGATTCCAAAGCCTTATAATCTGCTTTTGAATTATCAACGAGCGTAAGCCTAACTCTGGTGGAACAATGAGTAAGGTGAGAGATATTTTCTTTTCCTCCAACATGTTGGAGGATCCCCTCTGCTGTTTTTATGTAATCCATAACACATCGCCTTTGTGAATTTATTTAAACAAAAAAAAAGACCCAGAGAACTGAACTCATTTCTAAGTTCAGTTCTCTGGGTCCTGCCTGCTTTACCAGTTACATGCCCGAAGCAATTTGTGTATTCATGTTATTTCCATATCAATGGCGAGTTCAAATCTCAAAATAATGAAATCATACAAAGATCATATAATTAATATAAGTTTTCAAATCATTCAGGATTCAAATCACATATTAATTATTTTTAACCTAAATAAATACGCCCAACTCATGAGCAAATTCAATATAAAACTATGCTTATCATCACAAAATATAATGCATCTTATATCATCCAGAATAGCGAACAAGCTCCATTCCAACACAACTAATTTAGAATCTTCTTACATTTCCCAGGCAAAGGAATGTAAGCGCACCATAAACACCGCGTTCATGCCCTCTGTTCCCAATCAAGATCTTACCTCAATCAACATGGAGGTAAGATCATGGCCAAACGCCGCAGTGACCAAGCATCACGCACTGGAATCTGGTAATTTTGGTTTAACCATAAAAAGTAACACGAGCTTTACACTGCCCTAATCGATAACCATTGGTAGGGCAAAAGTTCTTTAACAGAATACGAATGAGTGTTTGCTCTAACACAAAGGGGCAGAAGTTTGTCGCGGTGAGTGGGGAACCAACTACTAAGAAATACTTATGAGTTGCCAGCACGGAATGGGGCATAAATGAGTTGGAGTAATCGGTCGGGCCTGATTTGATTAAACTATGGATTAAAAAGTGGCAGATGGTGCCCTGACTTGTACTAATCCATGTGAATCACTTTCTCTGAACCTTCAGCAACTACCGCCACACCCGATCAGATTCTCTTTTATTCGATTCAACAAGCCACTTACCATATATTTTCGCTACCATCGTGATATCGGCGTGGCCCATTTGCTGAGCAAGGTAACTGACGTTCACATTCGCGTGAGTGATCATCCAGCTTGCGTACGTGTGCCGGAGCTGATACTGGCTTCGGTGCTCAACTCCGGCTTGCTTACACAGATACCGCCAGATTCTTCCTAAAGCACGCTTCCCATAATAATTGAATACCCTGGACAGTCACTATTAAAAAATATGCAGCAGATGTCTTACAAATTACAAACTTTCAGCTAAATTTAGCCGAAGAAGTATTTATTCGCTTGAATTATAGTCGACTTGTTATTGATTTCTTTTATATTTTCTGAGGCGAGGCATAGTAATGATAGCTTAAATTATGAAGCCATCAACATGTGTTTTATTGAAATGTTTTTTTATAAATATGAGACAGTCAGCTATCCCGATCCATAAGCATCGCCTTCGTTCAAGGTTGGCTATGACCTTCAGGATTTCGGATTGAGAGAGGGATAACCGGGTGAGAATTGTAGGTTGGCGTTCATCGATCCATCCACGTTTGTCCGCGCGAATTTGCCTGCCAGCGAAATCAACCCATTCGATATAGTCTGTCAGCCGGAAAGGAATACCATCAGGCTGCTCCTGATGTTCATAACCGGTAAATGGATAAAGGTTATGAGGTGTTGGTTGATTCTCTTCCAGCGCATCCAGCCGTTTTTTCAGCGAGGTGTATTCAGAGGTTTCCGGCGTTCTTGCCATTTTGGCCCGGACCGGATTGAGATCAACATAAGTCATGGCCGCAAGCAGTGCTGCTTCATCCAATAAGGCCTGTGATTTAAATCTGCCCTCCCAAAAGTGACCGGTACAGCCATCTTCACGATTCGCCTGAACGGCAATTTCAAAGTTTAGCTCCTTCATCATCCAGCTCAGGGAGCATAAACGCTCCCGCCATTGTTGAATGATATGTTGACAGCGTTTGAATTCTGCTGAGCAGGTACATTGACGCTTGATGTATCGCTGAAGTAATAAAGGGAGTTTGTGCTCTTGCTGCCAGCGTTCAATGACCTGTTGATCCGTCAGTGATTGAGCTTTCGGGCGATTGATATGTAAGACTAAATGATAGTGATTGGTCATCACCGCATAAGCGCAGATATCGATACAGTAGATATTTGCCAGTTTGAGAATACGTTGCTCCAGCCAGTCCCGCCGGTGCTCATAGGAGCGGCCAGAAACGGCATCTTCTCCGCATAGAAATGACCGGCGTACACAGCGGGAGACACAGTGATAATAAGGTGTCACAGCCAGGTCAATTTGTTGGGAGCGGGGTGTCGTCATAACAATTCTTGCTGAGGGTGGATGAACCTATCATGCAGCGGAAAGTGATGGATGAAAAGCGGGGATGACAGAAGTGCATAACAGGTAACATGAATCGTGAAATATGAAGTGAAATCAGGAGTGATGATACGTGCGATTTGTCGCAATATTTGAGATGAATATTTTGAGATAAGCGATTTTAGCAGTGTCTGTCCAATAAGAATTCAATAAGAATTTCGTAACAAGAATTTTAGCAACGTCTGTCCCTTAAGTGAGCATGTCTGTCCCCGTAACAGCTCCGGTACATCCAGCCCGAAAAATTTCATTTTGTATATACCCCAACAACCTGAATATGCAGGTCTCAGAGCCTGACAAACTCACCCGCAGGGCGTGAGCTGAATCATGCATCTTCAGGTTGCTTGGGTATAATAAAATAATCATCATGACAGCAACGTATTCAGGATCATGCATCTTTCCGCTCTGTCATGTTTCAGCCCGGTTGAAAGCAACGAGGTGAGCAAGAATGTATAAAACAATCATAGACTTTTGGTTTGCTGAGCTTGAACCAAAGCAATGGTGGCAAAAAGATGTAGCTTTAGATGTGTTGATTAAAACCCGTTTTGGTGAATTGCATGATCAAGCTAAAGCCGGCGAGTTGTTTCGGTGGCGGGAAACGGCATTTGGCAGTCTTGCTGAGATCATTATTCTTGACCAGTTTTCACGAAATATTTATCGCGGGAGGCCAGAGTCGTTCGCATGTGATTCATTCGCGTTGTCACTGGCTCAGTTTGCTATATCGAAAGGTATGGATAATGAATTATCAGAAACACAGCGTGGTTTTCTGTTTATGCCATTCATGCACAGTGAATCAAAAGTGATTCATATTGAAGCTGTAAAGCTATTTGAATCGTTGAGTCATCCAGATCACCGGGATTTTGAATATAAACACAAAGTCATTATTGACAGGTTTGGCCGCTATCCTCACCGTAATGAGATTTTAGGCCGTGTGTCCACACCGGAAGAAATTGAGTTTCTCAAACAACCGGGTTCTGATTTCTGAGTGAACAAGGGATCAGGATAGTGAAGAATGGAATGGTTCTCTGACATTGTCGTGTCTGTCCTGTAACTGGCGTCTTTAACTGATATTTCAGCATAACCGAATCAAAACGCTATATTCACTCGACGATGGTGAGGACATTCAGTTAATAAGAACGAATAAAAATGGCCCTCAGCTTTAAGGGGGCTGAGGGCCATTGATTGCTTGCAACCTGCGTCTGAAAAATATGAACTGCTACTACCTCAGAGTTTCATATCATAAGAGGTTGGGCCTTTGGCATAGTCGGTTTTTCCCAGCCATTCAGATGGATAGCCGACAGGTACAGGATGTGAGTTTTGTGGCAGTTGTTTTGATCCGTTGATATAGCCATTTGAATATTTTGCGACGAGTTTATCGGCCAGTTGCCACCAGCATTGCAAGAGATGATTGGCATGTTCTTCAGCAAGACGGGTTAAATCCTCATCCTGGCACTGATCCCATGCCAGCAATACTTGTTCTCCTTCCTGCTCCAGCCGGGCCTGCAATGGCAGGATATCTGCGTGGCACATACGTTGGAAATTGAGACGTGACCAGTTAGCGACAAAATCAAAGGCCCACCAGGCACTGTCCCGGCTGTAAACCTGCGGATCGCCGGACTGATAAGCCGCCGGCAGGTTACTCATTTTCGCCGGGAATGGTGCAAAGCAAGTGGTGTAAGCGACATCCGGTCCAAACCAGCAAACGCCTTTGGTTAGTTCTGGTGCGTCCGGGCGAACCTCACATACGGTAATATATCCCTGATAAAAAACAGAGATCGACCGTTCCCATGCACCGAAGAGTTTTTCATCGGAGATGTTGTTCTGCGCGCCGTCATAAGGTCCGGTGAAGCGGTGAGGATCGCCGTACGGACCGGCTGCAATACCTTCGGTGAGATCAAACTCAGTGCCTTCGTAGTGGTCGCGGTACAAAGCGAAGATTTCACGCCGGGATAAAGGATGCTGCGGTTTGGCTGAGAATGGGTAATCGGTTGTGTAACCGCCGCCGTTTACCCACGGGCTGAGCCCCAAATCCGGATTGGCCCGATCGAAAACCCGCCACACCCGGCGTAGTGAATAATAAGGATGGGCATATTCTCCCTGACTAATGGTTGGCAGCCAGTCCAGCGGACCTTCTGCTTCTTTCCACCAGCCCAGTATTTCAACGCCCGGTTTGAGTAACGGTGACCAGAGTTGATCCTGATTCCCTTCTTCCAGTATGCGGATACGAAACTCATTGGCGGCGACGAATAGTTCACCATCGGGAATTCTTTGTGCGGCCCAGACGGAGTGATAAGTATTGTCGGGCAAAGCGCACATTTCGAATACCCAGGCTTCCTTTTCATCGCCGACAAGTAAGGTTTCTCCGGTGGAAAAATAACCGTATTCATCGATTAGTTTTCCCATCAGTTCCACGGCTTCGCGCGCTGTTTTACAACGCTCCAGTGCTATGCGGGATAATTCAGCACTATAAAATATACGGCATTGTATGCCTGATGCCTGCGCATCTTGCTGAGAAATATATTCAGGCTGAAATTTTGCGCCGTTGGTGCATTCGCCAAACATCAGATTATGTTCATTCATGATGCCATAGCTGCCGTCGAAGTAGGCGTAAGTATGTTCAACCTGCGGAATCTTCCCGATGGCTTTTGTGTCCGGATAACCCTCAAGCTGATAATTTGGTCCTCTGTCAGTGGAAACCAACCGCGGATAAGCATCGTCTGTCCCGGCAACGACGGCACGAAAACTGCCAGGTTCGTGGTCCTGCGCCGGGACATAAATCATGCGTTGATCAGACAGTTCGTTATCATCAGAATGGGTGACCCGCATTGCACCATCAGCACAGGCACCTTTGGTAAATATCATTGTTGTACACATATTCAGATTCTCCCTCTGGACTTAGCGTGAGTACCAGACACCGATCTGCGAGCCGATGTAGGTTGGGTTGTTTCCGCTTCCGGCACTACTGGCTGCGGTATCCGGCCGTTGTGGATAGTGCTTGCCTTCTGCATTCATAAACACAAGCTGCTTGTCCGGCAGGTTTTCATAAATCATGACAAAGGATGAGCCACCATAATTAAACATGCCCATTTCCTGACCTTTGGAGACTTCTGCACCCCGGACCATTTTCTTATCAAATGATATCGTTGAGACTTCGCTCATCCCCAGAGGAATACAGCATACCCGACCATAATCCGGGGTTTCGAACACGATCAGACCGCGGGCATTCACCTCCGTCAGGTAGGGCAAAGACGCGGTGGTGGCGCCACCGAAATCAGGCAGGATCAGCTTGTTAAAATAAGCACCGGGAATACAGACAGGATCAAAAAGCACCGTTCCGTTCACCGGCACCCACCAGCGATGGAAATTGTAAGGGTTAAGATAAGTCTGGAAGATATAGCCACCGGAGAATATATCCACGAGTTGATGTTCATCGATCACCACCTGTTGTGCAGGATCCGGAGAGCTCAGAATATCTCTGAGGGAATAATTCATGTCTTTAAACCAAAAGGTGTCATCGGTGTCGACATGCCAGTCCCAGCGGAAAAGCGAACCATCATTCGGACAGATCGCAACCTGATTGGTGTCCGGGCTGGCAATTGGTCTGGATAGATCACGATCCTTAAACTGGCGGGTAAAGAACGAATTCCATGAATGCCAGTACGGCAGTGTCTCGCTGTCTTTTGTCCATAGATCGAATTCGTAGGATGCTTTCGCCGCCGGAGATAACCACTGCTTACCTTCAACTGCAAAACCTTCTGCCGATTCTGGCGAGGCGAGGAACTGGTGCCACTGATCTAGCACCGCTTTCATTTTTTCATTGAACTGTGGCAGCCCGAGTAACTGAGACCCGGCAAGGGTTGGGTCGATACCGACGGTGAAGCCGGAAAATGGCAGCCCGACCAGATCATCGTGAATATACCGCGGCCACCAGTTGAGCAGATAGTTACAGACAAGTGCAAAGAACTCTGCATCCGGGATTCGGGGAACCGGCACACCATCTGTATTGAGGTCAGGTGTATTGCGCATCGTTTGATTCTGACGACAGGCAGTTGCCATTAAATAAGCAACGATGGGTTCATCAGTCAGAAAATTCAGCAGATCCTGAACCGCCGGGTTCAGTGTCATATCCCGCTGTAATACAACATCAGCCAACTCTTCATGAAATATTTCCCAACTCTTGCTGCCTGGACCGGGAAGCCAGCCGGTCCGGTAGCTGCTGGGATAGGGACGATGTGTTGAAGTACTGAACTTATTTTTCATAATCATTATCCTGTCAGCACAAAGTGCTTAATTATTGTACATTCAGGATAAAATACAGCATAAGGTGATCATATATGCAAATTATGATTGAGAATTTTATTGCACAAAAAAGCAGCGCCCGAAGACGCTGCAAAGGATAGTATAACAGGAAAATAAAAACTCTCAGAACAATAGCCCCTGAGCTTTCCCGGAGCGATAACGGCTGTTTTACACCGTGATTGCATCCAGCTGTGACCGGGCTGTTTCGATGCCTTTTTGAGCCATCTCATCGCCCATGTTTAATGCTTCCGCATAAACAAATTCAACGTCCGTGATACCAATGAAACCCAGGAATAACTTCACATAAGGTGTCAGTGTATCGGTTGGTGAATCTTTATGAATACCGCCGCGGGTCGTGACCACGATGGCTTTTTTACCTTCGATTAAACCCTGTACACCACTTTCTGTATATTTGAAAGTCACACCGGCACGGGCAATCAGATCAAACCAGTTTTTCAGTTGTGTCGGGATAGAAAAGTTATACATTGGCGCGGCGATAATCAGTGTATCCGCCGCTTTAATTTCATTGATCAGCTGATCTGACAAATCAATAATTTTCTGTTGTTCTTCGGAAAGGTCTTCAGTCGCCCGGAGTGACGTTGCGACAGTAAAATCTAACACCGGCAGTGGGTCAGCCGCCAAATCACGCACAGTAACGTCGTTTTGGTCCAACTGGCTCAGATAGGTATCTAATAATTTACCGGATTGAGAATATTCACCAAGGATGCTGGATTTCAGGGCAAGTACACGAGACATAATCATTATTCCTTTCACTGTATCAATGTGGATGTGGCTATCCTATGCCTGTTGAACGGATCGATAAAGCGTGCGGATTCGCCGGAGTTGTTCGAAAAAACTGAATGCTCAGGGGGGAGTCTGAATCGTGAAGAATGTGACCTGCCTTAGAGTAACGATTTTCCGTTAGGCAAATATTAATTTTCGCAATAGTTTCCCGGTTCGCCTTTTTTACACTGGGTAAAAAGGAGGAGCATCAAATGTCTGTTAATTGTATGGACCAGCAGGAAAATGCTGTTTATTTTTCCGGCTGGGGAAATGATTACCATTTGTACCATCTGCGGAATGCCTGCGGAACGCAGGTTGATGTCAGTGAGCTGGGGGCAACCATTGTCCATTTCCGGGTTCATGATGAACAGGGGGTCTGTCGGGATATCGTGCTGGGTTATGAGCAGCCTGAAGAATACCTGGAGGGAGAATTTTTTATCGGCGGGGTTGTGGGGCCCTGGGCCAACCGGATTGCTCAGGGGCACTATTCACTGAATAGCTGCCTGGTTGAGCTGGATAAAAATGAAGGAAAAAATCATTTACATGGCGGTTCCTGCCAGTTGCATAAAAGAAAATGGCGATTGATGAATACAGATGCCAGCTCTGTTTCATTCCGGACCTGTGTCAGGCGGGGAGAAGGCGGATATCCGGTTAATATTGAAGTTCAGGTCACTTATCTGCTGACAGATGATAACGAGCTGTGCATTGAGTATTACGCCTGTCCGGAGCAATTGTGTCCGTTAAATCTGACTCAGCATAGCTACTTTAATTTAACCGGCCGGAATTTAACCGGACAGACGGGGACGGTTTTTGATCATGAACTGGTTCTGAATGCTGGTCAGTACTGGGAAACGGATCCGGATTCAATTCCGTCCCGGTGTGAATATGTCCTCAATACACCGATGGATTTCCGTCAGCAGAAAAAACTGGGGTCGGGTCTGTCCCCAATGCATCCCATGCTGGCTGATACAAAAGGTTATGATCACTGCTTTATGCTCAACGGAACAGGACTCCGGCCGGTCGCACAGGTGTATGAACCGGAAAGCGGGTTGTATCTGAAAGTGTCAACGACTGAAACAGCGATGCAGCTTTATACCGGAAATTTTTTAACGCCAGGTTCAGATGAAAAAACCTCTGGTCACAAAGGTTTTGCCCCATGGTCCGGGTTCTGTCTGGAAACTCAGTGTATTCCCAACCAGATTAATATGCCTGATTTCAGAAGCCATGTGACTTATTCTGCAGCCCATCCTTACCGGTCAACCACGGTTTATCAAGTCTTTTCTTCTTAGCTGAATAATAATAAAAAAGAGGCTGGGTTGCTATCTTTATTAATATTTAAAAGCGCCATGCAGGCGCTTTTAAATATTTTACTTCAGGTGGTTGTTTATTATATTTATGTGGTGTTTTATTTATAAATAAACCGGTTGACAATATTCTCCAGATATTCCTGACGACCTGAATGTTTTTGTGGGGAAATATTACTTTCAACCGCCAGGGTGGCTAAAGATTCAAGGCTGTGATCGCCGGACAGAATGCTTTTACCCAAATCCTGATTCCAGTCTGCATAACGCTGTGCGATATGTTTAGACAAGACATCATTCTCAATCATTTCAGCAGCGCGTTCGAGTGCCAGTGCCATGGTATCCATACCGCCAATATGACCGTGGAACAGATCCTGCGGATCGATGGAAGGACGACGTAACTTGGCATCGAAGTTGAATCCACCGGTAGTAAAGCCTCCGGCTTTAAGAATTTCATACACAACCAGCGTATTTTCTTCGACACTGTTCGGGAACTGATCGGTATCCCAGCCAAGTTGCGGGTCGCCCCGGTTGGCATCAATGGAACCGAAGATGCCCAGTGCGGTTGCGGTCGCAATCTCATGATGGAAACTGTGGCCGGCCAGTGTCGCATGGTTGGCTTCAATATTGACCTTGATTTCTTTCTCCAGGCCAAACTGTTTCAGGAAGCCGTAAACTGTTGCCGTGTCATAATCGTACTGATGTTTGGTGGGTTCCTGTGGTTTAGGTTCAATCAGAATGGTGCCTTTAAAACCGGTTTTATGCTTATGTTCGACCACCATTTGCATCAGGCGGCCAAGCTGTTCGCGTTCCTGACGTAAGTCTGTGTTCAGCAGGGTTTCGTATCCTTCACGTCCGCCCCATAAAACATAGTTTTCCCCGCCAAGCCGGTGAGTGGCCTGCATCGCGTTAAAGATTTGTGTTGCAGCGTAGGCAAAGACCTGTGGATCCGGATTTGTTCCGGCACCGGACATATAACGCGGGTTAGAAAAGACGTTTGCCGTACCCCATAACAGTTTTACACCGGTTTCTTCCTGTTTGCGCTCAAGAATGTCGACCATCTGACCGAAATTCCGGACGTATTCTTTCACCGACTGTCCTTCCGGTGCGACATCGGTATCATGGAAGCAGTAATAAGGCACACTCAGCTTGCTGAAGAATTCGAAGGCATGATCTGCTTTCATCTGCGCCATTTCCATCGCATCAGCAGACTGGTGCCACGGACGTTCAAATGCGGCAGCACCAAACATATCGGCTCCCGGCCATACCAGATTGTGCCAGTAGCAGGCAGCAAAACGCAGATGATCCTTCATTGATTTGCCGAGAATCATCCGCTCAGCATCATAATGGCGGAATGCCAGCGGATTGTCTGATGTTTTTCCTTCAAATCTGATCTTGTCTGTTTGTTTAAAAAAATCACTCATTGTTTCTGTTCTCTTCCGATATGACATGAATTTATATTTGACTTGTTTTCATCCGGTGACAATTGCGATTTTTCTTATCGCTATTATTCATTTTTTTAAATTTGAACCCGGTAGATAAATTGAATTTAAAAATAAGAAATATCAAATTGATTCTTTTTCTGAGCCGGATATTCAAACTGTATGCAGAGTCACATTCGTTAAATTACATAAAGGCATTAATAAATTTCATGATATTAAAAAGATTAATTGATAAACCAATATATATTTACCCTACATTTATAAAAGAGATAAAAAATGAAGCCTGGTACGAATATTTTACATTTAACTCTGGTGGTTGCGCTGGGGGGATTATTATTCGGATATGATACGGCTGTGATTTCCGGTGCGACGGAAGCATTGCAGTCTTATTTTCAATTAACCGCGGCAGAACTCGGGTTTGCGGCATCATCGGCATTAATCGGTTGTGTGATTGGCGCATTGTTATCCGGTTATACCAGCAGCCGGGGAGGGCGCCGGGGCGCTTTATTCCTTGCTGCATTACTGTTTCTGATTTCAGCAATCGGGTCTGCGATTCCGGAGAATTACTGGACCTTTGTGATCTATCGCATTATCGGTGGTGTGGGCGTTGGTATCGCCTCAATGGTGTCGCCGATGTACATTGCTGAAGTATCACCCCCTCACCGCAGGGGCGGGCTGGTGGCCTGTAATCAGTTTGCGATTATTTTTGGCATGCTGGTGGTGTATTTTGTCAACTATGGTATTGCCCTGATGGGCTCAGACACCTGGCTCTGGACATCAGGCTGGCGCTATATGTTTGCTTCAGAGGCGATTCCGGCCACGCTGTTTTTACTCTTGTTGTTTACCGTTCCGGAAACTCCGCGCTGGCTGGCACTGAAAGGTCGTGATAGAGAAGCCCTGGCATTGCTGAAAGCGATTCATCAGCATGAGTCTGTCACCGCGCAGTGGCAGGATATTAAACAGTCACTGGAAGCAAAGGCACATCCGGGAATTATTGCCAGCGGGTTTCTGGCGGTATTAGTCATTGGCATCATGCTGAGTGTGTTACAACAGGTGACCGGCATTAATGTCTTCCTTTATTACGCACCAGTGATTCTCAAAGGATTCAGTGATTCCACCACGGATATCGCGCTGCTGCAAACTATTCTGGTGGGCGCTGTGAATTTAAGCTTTACCGTGCTGGCAATTTATACCGTCGACAAATTTGGCCGCCGGCCTTTAATGATGACAGGCGCTGGGTTGATGGGCGTGAGTATGCTGGCAATTGGTTCGGCAGCCTATCTGGATGCAATTGGCGGTTATCTGTTGATTTTTATGTTGCTGTATATTGCAGCCTTTGCGCTGTCGCTTGGTCCGGTGACCTGGGTGTTACTGGCCGAAATCTTCCCGAATCACATCCGCTCCAAAGCGCTTTCTATTGCTGTATTTGCGCAATGGGCCGCAAATTTTGCAGTGTCGCAAACTTTCCCGATGATGAATGATGAACACAGCATCATTTATCAGCAATTTAACGGTGGATTTCCATTCTGGCTCTATGGGGTGATGGGGATTTTCACCGTCTATTTTGTTTACCGCTGGGTACCGGAAACTAAAGGAAAATCGCTGGAACAGCTGGAAAAAATCTGGCACCGTCAACCGGCCGGGCAGAAGGAAACGGTGGCATTGCATTAATGATTGCTGAATCGCTCACCTGATTCACAGAACGGAAACCCTGCTTTTATTCCGGTGATTGCAGGGTTTTGTCTTTTTTTGTATTTCTGTGATGCTTCTAACTATTTGTTTTCATATGATTTGTTTCTTTAGTATTCATCTTTATGATGTCTGTAGCAAATGAGAATAATCACGATGGACAAATTATGAAATATGTCAGGAACGCATTCAGAGATGATGACTTCATCCGTATCAGAGATTTTTTACAGACTTCCCGTACTTATTCACAGCAAAACTGGTTGATTGAACGCTGGAACTTTTGCCGTTATTTCGCGCAGGTTTTTCTGGACAGTCAGCAGCGCTGGGCGGATAACCTTTGTCTCTGGACAGACGAACACAACGAGATTATTGCTGTCGTCAATGGTGAAGGAAGTGGTGCCGGAGAAGCTTATTTTCAGCTGGGGAATATTGAATTTTGCCCGGAACTGATCGCAGACATGCTGGATTTTGCGGAAGAAAAGTTATCTGTCGTGAAAGAGAATCAGAGGAAAGTATCACTCCGGGCGAATCGGGACTGGCAACTGCACGCGATACTTGAGCGCAAAGGTTATGTGCAGCAAAAAGGGATCGAGGTCAGTACCTTTATGGATCTTGATGCGGACCTGCCGGTTAAGATACCGCCGGGTTTTCAGATCGTCAATGCACATCAGTTCACGGCTGAACAGCAGGGACAGGCACATGGCCGGGCTTTCCGGCATACCGATGATGAAGATTTTGCGGATCTGCCGCAACGCATCCGGGGCTATCAATCGATGCGAACCGCACCGGATTACCGGCCGGAAATGGATTTTGCGGTGCTTTCTCCCACAGGTGAAATCGCAGCATTCGCGACTGTCTGGCATGATGCCCTTAATCATATCGCTATCTTTGAACCCGTTGGCACAATTCCAAAATATCGCAGAAAAGGGTTAGGGAAAGCATTACTCTATGCGGCAATGAATCAGGTCCGGTCGCTGGGTACAAACCGGATGTATGTTGGTTCGGATCAGAGGTTTTATCTTGATATTGGTTTTCAGGTTGATACAACGTTTGATGAGGTATGGCATAAGGTGTGGTGAATATCGGATACTTTGGTTTCTGATAAATCTCACTGAAACCCGTATCTTCAGGTTGTTTAGGTAAATTTTATTTCTCTGTCTACGTTAACAATCTGATCTTGGTTTGAAAATAATACTAAGATGAAACTAATAAACATTATTGACACACCACCCAATAAATACATTGGAGACTTGCTGAATACAATCACTTTTTTATGATTGATCATCGAATCCATGAGGCGATACATTGCGAATGAAAACATGAGTAATGAAATTAAAGAGAGACTCAGAAAAAAGAGAGAACCCAGTATTCTTTTACCAAGGGATATTTCCTTTTTCACAATGATCATTTTTCTGGTTTTCACTATAAAATTCTCATGCTGTTGTTAAGAATGCTTCGGATACTCATCCAGTACAATCCAGTCACCATATTTTTCCGTTTTCGTCAGTATATATAAATAATAGGAGGTATATGAACCACCAATTACCGAATTACTCACACTGAGCATCATATCTTCAATAGAATCATGGTTGAAGTCACCTTTTGCCAGAATGGATATTTCCTGAACTCCACCACTATCGTCTTCTGCAATGGATGTTAGTTTATTTTTTTGAGTGATATTTACAATATGGTTAACTTCTTCTAATATTTTTATTTTTTTATCTGTGTGGATATCATTATATGTAGATGTTGAAATAATTAAAGCCATATCCTTGGGGAGTGTCTGTATATTTGTCTTATTTAAAACATAATCCTGAATATAACTTTTGGTATAAGGCTTGGATTCGTTGATGATAAGAAACATGGCCTGACAGTCTACATACATCGCATTGTATGGGCCAGATGAAGGGATGTCGATTAAATCATAGTTATTTTTATGAGCAATCAGCATAGATTCACAGCTATTCACTTTAAATTTGCTACTATTAGGCTGTGATTCTTTACTATTTAGCTGAACAATAAAAGACATATCATCGCTCCAAATAGCAGGAAATTGATCGTTTAAAGAAATAACATCTTCTGAATTGTACAAACGATATTTGATATTTAACTCAGAATTGATAAACACTGAAAATTCATCTGCTGTGTTTGAACATCCACAAATTATCACTAATAGAATAAGACATAAATATTTGATTCTTCTGTGTATCATTTTCCTTTAGCCCGAATGAGTTGGTCCGTCTTTTGACTGTCCAGTTAAAAAAAATATTAAGAATGTGTCTAACTTCGTTAATATCTATAAATTATAGGATGTATGGTTCATGAAAGAGAACATGTTTCAATTAATAAAAAGTGATTTAAACAGGTACGTATAATATTGATGATAAAATTCGCATTTAGTTTAATTAAAGACTTTCATATTCTTTTTGCTTTATTTCTGTTTCTTTTTCACAATTTTTTGTATTATTTGTATAAACGTATTCAATAAACTTACCTCGATGTGTCGATGCTTCTGAGCAATAGATATAATTATTTTCATTTATAAAGCCATCAACATATGTTCCTAATACATATGGAAATATAAATGTAATAGCAAAGCTAGAAAGGAATATAACTCTGACTATTAAAACAAACCTATGATATAGTTTATTTGTAAAAATGGTCATCAAAAAAATAGCAAATATAAATAAGCCACATCCTAAAAACATCATTGGTGATTTATTAAAATAAATTACAGGATGATTATTTATCATTGAGTTGATAAGAGAATAGAAATTTACAGAAAAGTAAACAAGGCTGCTGATTGAAAAAAATCCAGATAAAATCATCGTAGTGACTCTTTGTGATGGAGTTACTTCTATTTGTATTTTTTTTGTATTCACCAAGAGATGCCTCTAATTTGTGGGATCCACTGCTCGTTTATTTTTCTATTTATGGAGTTATTAACTTCATTTCTTATCTCTTCTTCACTCATTTTTTTTACTAGCTTATCTGTAATTTTGAAATAATTGTCGAGTGGATCTTGTAAGGTTTGCATAAGTAATTTTATCCTGAATGAGCTATTCGCTGATATTTAACTAATGTGGTTCCGGAAATTTAGTTACTATTTCCCAAACGCCATTCTTATGTGTTTTAGTTAATATATATAGATTATATGTATTGTATGAACCTTCTTTTACCTGGTTATTGACACTTAATAATAAGTCCTCAATATGATCACCATTAAAATCCCCTTTGGCTAAAATAGTCATATATTGGATACCATCACTGTCATCTTCAATCTCAACAGAATAATTATCTTTTTGCGTTACTTTTGTGATATGGGTAAATTCTCCAAGTGTCATTGCCGGATACTTATTAATTTTTCGCTGATCATCATTAGAGATTACTTCTCCAACAGAAGCAGGAACTAAATTAAGTGTATGTTTATCCAGATTAATTCTTTGGATATATGATTTTGTCGGTGATGTCATTTGGGTTATCAGATCAATTGATTGGCACTGGATGTAAGAATATTGATAAGCGCCAAATTCAGATTGTCTGACGGGGCGGAATCCATGGATATAAGCCGCTAACGTGGATTCACAGTTATTGACTATTTTATGTTGCCCCTGTTTTTGTACATTAATATTGAAATTCCACTTTGCAGAGAGTTGATCTTTTAAACTATCGATTTTACTGTTGTCAGAGATATAAGCTTCAATGCTGACTTCCGGGTTCACGAATAGAGTAGAATTGTCACTATTTGAGGGTGTACTGAAGGCATTGCTACTAAAAATAAATAGCATGAAATTTATACTATAAATGAAGTGTTGTGTTTTATTAAATATTACTCTTTGATTTATTTTTTTCATAAATAACTTTTTATTGCAACATCATCATACAATTTATTTTTAATGGGCTCAATAATTACCGAACATTCATGCTATCTACTTGTTTTTAAATATAGAAGGTGACAAAGATATATCGGCACTAATTTTTGCTTCTAAGGGAGGTGCTTCCACGACTTTCATACCCATTATGAATGTTTCGGATACTCATCCAGTACAATCCAATCACCATCTTTTTCCGTTTTCGTCAGTATATATAAATAATAGGAGGTATATGAACCACCAATTACCGAATTACTGACTTTAAACATGATATCCTCGATATTATCATGATTATAATCACCTTTAGCCAGAATTGAAATATCTTGTATACCACCACTATTATCTTCTGCTATTACTCTTAAGTTACTTTTCTGAGTGACTTTTATTATATGATTGACTTCTTCCAATATTTTTATTTTTTCATTGCTGTGGATATCTTTATATTCTGATGTGGAAGGAATGAAAGCAATATTTTTAGGTAGGTTCTTCACTCCCTCGGTGTTGAGTTTAAAATTTGCCACATATGAATTACTTGATGGGTAAATATTAAGTGATATATCTATTGATTTACATTTTGCATATAAATAATTATAAATGTCAGTATCTGGAATATATGTAGGACGGAAACCCATTGGATATAAATTCAGCATTGACTTACAATTATTAACTACTTCTGGTTTGGAGCTATTTTTATCACTATATTTTGACACTTTGAAATTATAGTCATTAGTCCATAGGGAGTGTATTTGCTCTTCAAGTTTAGGAATATGATTTACATCATGTATATAACTTGTAATGTCAACAGCTGGAGCTATAAATACCGGTATTCCCATATTAGTCTTGCCTGATGTACAACCCAAGAGAAGAAACGGGATACCAGACTTTATTACGTTTAAAAAATATTTTTTAATATTTTCAATAGTCATATTTTAATCTAGTTATTAGGATACTCATCCAGTACAATCCAATCACCATCTTTTTCCGTTTTCGTCAGTATATATAAATAATAGGAGGTATATGAACCACCAATTACCGAATTACTCACACTGAGCATTATATCTTCAATAGCATCATGGTTGAAGTCACCTTTTGCCAGAATAGATATTTTTTGTCTACTTGCATTATCATTAGAAAAACTTATTGTATTATTATTTAACTGCTTTATATTTATAATATGATTAACATCATTAATTGTCTTTAATTTTTGATCTGCCATTAAACTTTTGTATCTAGAACTAGAGGTGATTAAGGCTATTTGTTTTGGTAAATAGGTAACAGAGTTTTCATCTAAAATATAGTCATGAATATGGCTTATTTCTGATTTTTTTATTTTATTGATAACAAGATTTATGGCTTGACATTTAATATACATTGCATTGTATGGGCCAGATGAAGGGATATCGATTAAATCATAGTTATTTTTGCGAGCAATCAGCATAGATTCACAGCTGTTCACTTTAAATTTACTACTATTTGATTGTGATTCTTTACTATTTGGCTGAACAATAAAAGACATATCATCGCTCCAAATAGCAGAAAATTGATCGTTTAAAGAAATAACATCTTCTGAATTGTCTAAGCGATATTTAACACTTAACCCAGTATTAATAAATACTGGAAATTTGTCTTGTTTATTTGAGCATCCAGAATTGATAAGCAATACACTGAGACTTAGTATTTTAAATATAAATCTATTTTTCATTTTTTTTTCTTGATTTTGATTTATCAGAATAATCTTTCATTATTTTTTCATCTTTTTTTGACTTCAAATTACTTGCAGTTTCTTTTGCTTTCTTTGATTGAGCCGCTTTATTTAGCTTATCTTTTACATATTTATTACGTGAATCATTTACTGTTTTTCTGTGGGATTCTTTTGCTGCTTGTGCCCAATTGTTCGCTTTGATTGCTTTATTGAAATTTGGGAAATCTTTTTTCAAGGTAGTCATACCAAGATTAAAGATCATATCGAAGAGAGCCAATTTTACATCGGAAGGAAATTTATCAAACTTTGATGAACCATATAGTCTTTTTAATTCTTTTTCGAAAGAAGCTATATGGTCATTGGTTTGGCTATCAATAGTATCTGACGATATTTTTAATTTAGTATGTTGTTTATATTTACTAGCGGCAGTTTCCTCAGGAATATATGTCTGTTTTTTGACTTCATCATAGTCTTTTTTTATCTCATCTTTTGTGGCTTTTTTTCCATCAGACTGATGAATGAAATTTATCTTTTGGGCTGCATCAATATCCTTTAGTAAATGTCCGACACCGATTGTTAAATTTCCCACAGAATCTTTGTAAATATAGTCAATGCGACCTTCATATTTCTCTAATTTTTTTCTTAGAATTTTCTTTTCTGCTGTTGTTGCCATAAAATAATTCTTCCGATTACTTATGTAATATCATTGATGTCAGTTAAAAAATATTATTAAGATGAGAAATTAAAGATATAAGGGGAGTTATTTCTCATCTTAATATATATGAATTTTTACTCTAACCAGCCGCCTTGGTCCCAGTTATCATAGCCCATTGTGCCGGATACATTATGATTCCAGATAATTTCTTTGTAGCTCAATTCCAGTTCTTCATACATTTCCTGTTCATTTTCCTGAACCGTATGAGGAAGCATAAACCGCAGGCTGGAAATAACAGCTTTCTTTAATTCAATAGAATAGAATTTTTCGTTATAGCCCTGTTCATTGGTCCGGTAAAAGTTAAGGGTACAATCAACGTGCTCTTGTTTGGCAAATGCAGTGGCAAGCAAAGGACTGGCTTTATCAATATTTTTGGTGATTGAAATAGGGGAATGTTCTTTGCTGTGTTGCTGAGGATCTTTTGTCATGAGGTGAGAACACTCCAGCACAGTAATCTCATCCGCATGAGTTTCCTGATACTTATTTCCCATAGAATCTTTGGTGTTACAGCCGCTGGAGATCATGCCTTGTTTTTCACCATTAATGGTGATGTATGCTACGTGTGCCATCTGATGTTTGTCTCATAGTTTGGAAAATGGCTCTATTTTATTTATCAATAAGTTTTATGTCTATCTTTTCCTTATGAAATTATGCTGTAAATTGATACCCACCCCAAAAGTTTTGTATACGTTTCATGAGTTAATTGTCAATAGACATCCGGCGGATTGTATTATGATTCATGGGATTGATGCCCGGTGTGATGACTGATTGCCTGATGGGTGCAGAAAGTGTTTATTTATGCCAAGACTTCACAGTCTCTCAGTCTTGTTTCCGGCCAATAAAAAGCCCCGCCCGGGGTACGGGCAGGGCTTTTCCGGTCGTTCCCATGACCAGAGTTAACTTGCTAAGCTTAGCGCATTTTTTGCTTGGTGTAGCTGATTACGGCATCGGCTTTATCCTGCGTAATCATATTCGGGCCGGTCTGAACGTTTTCAGAGGGTAATAATGCTGCCCGGTTGTAGTTGTGCAGAATGACCAGCGGCATGTAACCTTGCAGATATTGTTGCTGGTCGAGTGCGAACAGGATTTTGCCCTGAGAGATGCTTTGCAGCACATCGGCGGATAAGTCGAATGTGGCCAGTTTTGCTTTGCTGTTAGCCTGCATAATTGCTTTCTGGGCCGGACCGGCAGCCAGTGTTGCCAGAGTCAGCACGCCATTTACATCCGGATTGCTCTTCAGATAGGCTGCAACCGCCGATTCAATCTGAGCCGGATCGGTGGAGACATTCAACACTTCACCTTCACCTTCAAGACCCTCAATAAATCCGTCACAGCGGGCGGTCAGGCCGACGTTATCCGGTTCCTGGTTGACACAAACGCCTTTACTCACCCCTTCTTTTTTCATGAATATTCCCGCTTTTTCGGCAGCGGCGTATTCACTCTGGCCGATATGCATGATGGCACCAAATTCACTGGAAAAATCTTCTCCGGAGTTTATTGAAATGACCGGAATTCCCTTGGCAACAGCGCCCTGAATCGCATCGCCTAATGCATCTGCATCAGGGATGGAAACAACGATCCCGTCCGGCTTGCCAGCAGCAGCCTCATTGATCATTTTTGCCATCTCAGCGCCGCTGAATTTAGCGGGCGAACGATAATCCAGAGTGACCCCGAGCTCTTTGGCGGCCGTCTCTGCACCATTTTTCACGACATCCCAGAAAGAGTCACCAACCTGACCGTGGGTGACATAGATATATCGCTCTGCCTGAGCATACCCCGTTAACATCAGCAGGGTCATAAATATTGCAGTTGTTGATCGAATGAATTGTTTGAATACATGCATCTTGTTACTCCCTCGGAATCTAGGCTTTTTTCACTGCGTATTAAATCGCAATCACTCTTCCTTGCGATTCGGGTTGATGTTCACGTTAAAGGTTCCACGTTCAACCTATGGACTACAAACATATAGTTGACAACGGATGATTGTTCCAGCAGCTAGTAGGTAAAACGCCGGGTCAGTCTGTCCAGTTCGTGTGCATCAGAATTTATGGTTTCCACAACCCCTAATATCTGCTGGGTTGCCTCACGGTTGGCATCAACATTTTTAGCGATTAAATCCATACGGCTGGCCATATCCCGGCTGGTTGCTGCAATCTCTGAAATGGCGACCACCAGTTGCTGAACGGCCTCTGAAACTTCATCACTGCGTGTTTCAATCGTCTGCGTGGCCTGATGAACATCTTTCCCCAGTGATGTCGCCTGAGTAACGCCTTCAGAACCTCCGCGTACCGTATTGGTGACTTCTTTGACCTGCTGCTGAATGGCCTCAACGGTCGCAGTAATCTGCGATGTTGCTTTTACCGTGTGTGTTGCCAGCCCTCTGACCTCATCGGCAACCACGGCAAAGCCGCGCCCGGCTTCACCGGCCCGTGCTGCTTCTATGGCAGCATTTAAAGCCAGCAGGTTGGTCTGTTCTGTGATGCCGTTAATCAGTTCCACCACCTGATCGATGCTCTGCGATTTCTCAGCCAGTTCGCCCAGGCTGCTGTTGGCTTTGCCGACCCGCTCAGAGGCATTGTCCAGCGCTTCCACAGCTTCTTTGATTAAGCGTTCATTGGTGTTGGCGATGGTGTGTACATCTTTGGACAGCGAAGACAGATTCCCACCGGTTGAAGCCACTTCATCGGTGGTAACGCTGATTTCTTCGGTGGAAGAGGCCAGCGTCGAGCTTTGCCCGGAAACCTCAGTATTGGCCTCAGCAATTGTATTGATGGATTTATCCAGCTGTTCTGACATCTGAGTCAGCCTCTGGCCTGTAGAAACCACCCGGTGAATGATTTCCTGCAAATCGGTAGCCATCTGGTTTGCCATGTCGGCCAGCTGGTCGAATTCATCGTTTCTTTCCCGGTTTGGGTGCAGCCGGTGAGTCAGGTTACCACCGGCAATGGCTTTCATCAGATCAACCACCTGACTCAGGTTACGCCGGACACCCAAACCAATCCACGCCAGCATGAGCATCAGCGTAATCGCCAGCAGTGGCGTGCCGATCAACAGGCTCAATTCGGCTTTTTTCACCGTATCATCAGAATATTGCTGCGCGACGACCTGCAAATCATTTTCCATGTAGTTGAGCGTGTCGATGACTAATGTACCGAATTTTTCCTGGAGCTGGTTCAGTTTGCTATTGTGATTGAAATAAGAAATTGCCAGCTCTTTCATCGATTCCAGTTGCTGTTCGAATTGCTGGAAAAGTGTCTTGTTCGGGACATAAGCGCGGGCGCGCTTCGCGGCCCGTTCCAGTTGCTTGAGCTGTGAATCCAGTTTCGAGACCGCTTCTGCGCCGGGAGAAAGCAGAAATTCTTTTTCAATCTGACGCATTTTGGTCAGCTGGCGCAGGGCGCTCCGTTTCCCGGTCAGAGCTTCTTCCAGCTGAGCACCGGACCGGTTCAGTTCACTGACAAGCCCGGTGTCATCTGTGCCTAACTGTTGTTCGACCTGATGTGTAACCAGCAGTTGCCGGCTGTAATTTTTCAGCTCTGTCTGAATATCCTGCAGATACTTTCTTGCCTGAGGATCTTCAATAAAGTCGAGCAGTGTCTGTAATTTTACTGTTTCTTCCTGTTCCATATTCCGGATTTGCTGATCACCCTGACTCTGAAGCTGGATCATCCGCAGTTGTAACTGTCTGATTTGATCTTTACCGTGACCCACTTTAAAGACAAACTGTGAAGACTGTTGAATATTATCCAGTCCTCTCCATGTAACGGTAGCCAATACCACAACGCCTAATATCGCTGCCACGACGACCAGTATGAGTTTAACGGTAAATGTTGGCTGTAAGCTTTTGATTGGCATAGTCGAACACCCTGTTGACTGAAACTACATTCTCTGTCATTGACGTAAGTATAGTGTAGGCAAGGTAATTCGCCATGAGGCAGGAATAATGCAACCTGATGTTTATTCACGATTTTATCTTTTGCCAATGACCGCCAGAGGCTTGGTTTATCAGCTTTTACTGATAGAAATATCCGCGGGAAATTCAGGTAATCATCGTGCAGTGAATGAGCAGTAATGTGATAATTATCAATAAAAAACATCCTCAAGCTGTACTGTAAACTATCACTGTCGAATGGCTGTTTTGTTCCCCGTAACGGATGCGTCAGCTGAGCCGGACTACCGGAAATTGTTACAGGCTGTGTCGGTCCGGCATTGCATCTGTCCTCACAATGCCGGAAGCAGGCCCGGGTAACACTGTTTTATTGTTCGTATTCGATACTCAGATCAGGCACAACCTGCTGCCGGGGCTGAGTCGCCGTAACCGGAAACGCCGGTGCCGGCAGTAACGGAATCAGCAGCTGTTCAATGTCAGGCCAGAGTTGTTGCCGGCTGACCGAATGAGAAAACAGCGCAAAATACTCTAAGCTGCCCGGAATCATATGGCGGGGATTGTGGGGTTTCTGTTTTTCAACCGGTGCCAACAGTCTGATATCAGATTCGCTGAGCAACGTCATATAGGTAGTCAGCACCGGCAGCAGCCTGACTGACAGTTGGTAGAGTGGCTTGATTTTCCCCCGGCAGGCAAGCGAACTGATAAGTCGCCGCAAGCCGTGTGGATGACTGCCCACAGACTGTGTCAGCAGATCAGTCACCTGGCTGAGTGTTTTTTTCAGTGGCGAAATTTCACTTTGTGACGCGACCAGACACAATAATAATTTGAGCAGGTTTTTTTGACTGTTCCGCTCTTCATAGTCGGCCTCTGCCTGTATCAGTTGCTTGGTTAACTGATTGAAACGAATCAGGTGTTCCCGGCTGAAGTAGGGGTCTTCCGGCGTGACGTCCACATGATACAGTTTTTCTGCGAACTCATAATCCAGCTGGTGTCTCGGAGATGTCCGGGTATTGTCGAAAGATTCAATTTGATGCAGCATCAGTGTATACAGGAAATCAGAAGCAGGTCCGGAGGTGGTCTGTTTGTCGATCGCTATCACATCAATCAGCTGAATCAGGGAATCACTCAGATCACAAAGCAGCGGAATCAGCCGGTAGTCTTGTCGTTGCTGGTAAGTCATCAGTGTTTTTTTGATGCGGATGATGTGACGAAGCAGATGCATTGTCAGTTCATTCGCCTGTTCAAACAGTTGATCCGTGATCAAATAGCGGCTTTTTCCCGGCGAAAGTTCAAGCAGTTCCGGATCGGAAGGATAATACAGGCAGGCATGGAGCTGTGAGACGATTTTCTGAATTTCATACAGCGCTTCTTCCGTATGTTCAAGGACATTCATCGCTTCCTGAAACACCGAATGTCCATCCCGCGGATGGAGACGGTAATGATCAGGATGCAACAGCAGTTGCAGTGGTTTGCAGTGGGAGAATGCCGCTTTTACTTTTGACCAGCAGGACGGGAGCGGGGCGTTCTGAATATATTTCAGGTGTTCTTTTAAACCGGGAGTTTCCTGCTCCGTGCTTTTTATCGCTGCAATCAAATCATACATGGAAAAATCAGCAACGACCCGCTGAGTCAGATCAAAGTCATTGGTGACGTTGATGATGGCGCAGTCCTGATGCAGCCGGGTGGTATTCAGCTGATGCTGATGCTTAAAAAAAGGCGTTGAGAGATAAACAATACTCTTAATCTCCCAGTGAGACGGCCATTCACTCGCGCTGGCTGCCCGTTTGGTCAGTTCATTCAGCACATTTCCGCCGTGGGAATGACCAATCAGATGGAAGGCGACCCGGTGATTCAGATATTCCTCATAGTGCGCTTTTTTACCATTGCTGCCACATAACCGGTCGGCAAGATAAGCGCCGGCAATTTCACGATTGGCCTGGGTGTTATCACCACTCCAGCCATGTTCATCAAACAGCAGCAGATTAGACCGCTCGGCACACAAGCGCCTTAATCCTCTGATTAGTTGGGGATAATCTTCCCAGTAGCTTTGTGCCACCCGGCTGCTCCCGGCGGGTTGCGCTTCTCCGGGGCGTTTCTCTCCGTGTTGCTTCTCTCCGGGGATAGTACAAGTACAAACGGGCTCCACTGCGCCGGCAATCAGAATAAAAATGTGTTTGGTGTCATGGTTCATCGTGATTATCCATTCGCTTGATGATTGATCGAAGTAATGTGAACTGCTGGTTATCACTGTGTTGTTTTTCGCTCCCATACGGTAATTTCGGAGAGTGTGTGCTGAAATTTATGGCTGGTTTCCCGGATCACAAACGGAATGGGTTCCGGGGTTTGCAGCAAACGGAAGTGAGGGCCGAGGATTGCTTTTAACCCGTCCAGTGTGGTGAAGTTTTCCCCGTCTTTTTTAAATCCGCCGATCCATTCGTGTTTTTTGGTGTGTTCTTCGAGCCAGGTGTAGGGTGAAGCAAGAATCAAAATCCCGTTGGGATTGATGCGCTGATACAGGGAGCTCAATAGTTTCTCCGGACTATAAAGCCGGTCAATCAGGTTCGCTGCAAGAACCAGATCATATCCCTGATAATGTGGTTTCAGATTACAGGCATCGCCCTGAAGAAAGGTAATGCAGCCAGCGGTTTCATTCAGGCCCAGCCCGGCCAGCGTGCGTTCCCGGTAGACGACCAGCTCTCCTTCATCGATCAGGC
The DNA here is from genome assembly GCF_024529975.1 of Vibrio quintilis. Taxonomy (GTDB): domain Bacteria; phylum Pseudomonadota; class Gammaproteobacteria; order Enterobacterales; family Vibrionaceae; genus Vibrio; species Vibrio quintilis. Next base: position 496,163 of record NZ_AP024898.1, read on the forward strand.
TGTAACGCAGAATGCCACTGTCTCTGAACTGGTTCGCCAGATCGATAAAACGGGCAGAAAAGTCAATGCCGGTGACCTGATCGAAGTCCTGAGCCAGTTCAAATGAAGCGCGGCCAACGGCGCAGCCTAAATCCAGTGCATGTCCGGTATGACGGCCATGCATGACCTGCCGGGCCAGTGTCGCTAATGCCTGATGAAAGTTTGCGACGCCGAAGTAGCTGTCACCATAATGAAATTCAGCATATTCGGACAGCAACTTGTCGGTTTCATAGCGGGACACCGTTTGTTGCGGAATCTCTCCGCCAGCCACATAGCGGAACCCGGCATGCTGAAAGAAGTGTCGCCGGAAAGCATAACGTGACCAGGGCAGGGCTTCGTTGCCGGTTGAGATCCACGAACCACCTTTCATCAGGTTATGCTGGTCGTCAAAGGTTGGCGTTGTGAAGTCATCATAGAGCGGGTGAACATCGAATCCTTCATACGGATAAGTGGGCGTTTCTGTCCATTGCCAGACATTGCCGGCGACATCATAAAAATCGCCCTGTTTAAAATGATCAACCGGGCAGCTGGATGCCCAGTGATGCAAATGCAGGTTCGCATCTCCCGGGTTGTCGGCCAACAGGTGCTGATAATCGCTGTGGGCGACGATCCGGTGCCATTCATCTTCTGTCGGCAGCCGTACCGGCTGATTTATCTGGCCTGCTTTCCAGTGGCAAAATGCTTTGGCTTCATGATAATTGACTTCCACCGGCCAGTTCATTGGCAGCGGGATCTCCCGTGTCATCAGCCTCAGCTTCCAGCCATGATCCGCCGCGACCCAGAATTCCGGACAGCTTGCCTGAGCGTACTCACGCCATGCCCATCCTTCCTGCTGCCAGTATGCTTCGGTCTGGTAGCCTTGTGCTTCCACAAAATCGAGAAATTCCCGGTTGGAGACCAGAAACGCACTGGCCTGAAATGCCTCGATTTCTGCTTTGTGTTGCCCGTATTCGTTGTCCCAGCCATAAACCGGATCATGATAGGTTTTGCCCAGGCTGACTTTGCCAGCGGGGACAGGCACCAGATAGTTGGCAGGGGCATCACCTGAGTGCTCACAGACAGGCCAGTCCGGACTGTCTTTTACCCGGCTCAGCTGATGTTGCCGGATGAGCACGGAAGAGGTTTCAAGATGAATACGCTCATGTTCGATTCCCATGATGACGGCCCAGAATGGGTTGGCCCAGTCAATCGGCAGGCTCAGCGGTGCTGTGCGGATAATTTGATCGACCTTGGTGCGAACCTGCACCCGGTATGCTCTGACTGCATCAACCGGCGGCCAGTCGTAATGGGTTTCGTCCAGATCATCCCAGCTCATTTCGTCAACCCCGATGGCAAACATGGATTCCATTTCCGGGTTAATCCGCTCTTCAACCAGACCAGCCAGCAGTAATTTGTTGATAAAAAATGTTGCGGTGTGTCCGTAATAAAAAATCAACGGATGGCGCAGGGAAATTGGTTTTTGATAGAAACTTTCATCTGAAGCGAGCAGGGTAAATAGTGATTCATATTCATCATACGTGGTATGAAAATAATTCAGTAACTGCTCACGTGTGTGCCTGACGTCTGTTTCGGATAAACAGGGAGAAACAGGGAGCTTTTTATTCATATTGTCCTCGTTAATGGCTGGTCCCCGGCAGCGACGGCATGACGACTGCACATATTAAACCTGTCGCTATGCTGCAGACAGATAGCTATCTTCAGGTGGTTCAGGTATAAGTGTTTTTACGCATATACATTCAAAGTGTAGACGTAAATCAGTAAAAAATAATGATAAGGGCCGCAATGAGGTATTCATTCGCTGTATACCCAAGCAATCTGAAGATGCAGGATTCAGCGTGCAGCCGAAAGGTACAGTTCAAGAAAAGGGAATGCAGGAATGTACCCACCTTTCAAATTATCCTGACGCAGACATGTGCCTTTCAGCTCACGCCCTGCGGGTGAGTTTGTCCGGATGATGAGCGTCGGGGAAAGCGCATCTCCTCAATACGATTCCGGCAGCGAATTATCATTCATTCTGACAAATGGCCCCTTTTTTATGATCTGTACGATAAATTTACCGTTTGTTTATATTCAATTGGGCTCATATTGATCTTCCTTAAGTTTTTCTTAAGAAACTGCAATTAAATTCGGCACTTAGTTTTCAACAGATTTGATTGAAGGTAGAAGCTGATGCTGAAATTAACGCTATTACTCATCGTCCTGTGGTTCCCTGCATTGTTATCCGGATTAGAAGATGCCGGTAATTTTTATTACTGGCGATATCAGCTGATTATGCTGACCGGGATTATAGGGACAGGGTATATGGGCATAGCTTCTTTGCTTGCCGTGCGGTTTACGTGGACTGAAAAACTGGTGAAAGGGCTGGATAAAGGATATGCCATTCACAAAAAACTGGGCATTGGTGCCGCAGTCGCACTGATTGCCCACTGGTTATTGATTAAAAGTGCCAAATGGCTGATTGCGGCCGGATGGATTGAAAAAAGAGTGCATCATCACCGCGAAGTGGAAGGGATTAACTGGCATTCACTGGCCAAAGATACCGGAGAATATACTTTTTATATTCTGCTGGTCTTTGTGTTGATCAGCCTGATAAGTTTAATCAGCTACCGGCAGTTTAAGTACATTCACAAAGTGGCGGGGTTGTTGATGATTGCCGGGGCATTTCATTCTGTGTTCTTTCTGGACTGGAGCCTGCCTTCGGCAGGGATTGATGCGGTGATTGTGATGATTTGTGTGGCTGGCGTTGGCAGTGCGCTGCTTTCACTGAGTGGCAGAATTGGCAGCAGGAAAAAAGTATCTGGTGAAGTCACGCATGTGGAACGGTTTGTGCCGGACGGAGGCGAAAACCGGGTGATTCATTTTATCGTTCAGCTCACATCGTCACTCCGGTACCGGGAAGGGCAGTTCTGTTATCTCAATTTTCATGATGGTGAATCACCACATCCGTTCTCCGTGCTGAATTATGATCCGCTGGGCAACCGGCTGGAGTTTGCTGTGAAAGAGCTGGGAGATTATACCCGCAATATGGTGGAGACGCTGAAAACAGGCCAGCCGGTGACGGTGGAAGGCGGTTACGGACACTTTCAGATTCCGGAAACAGACCATCAGGTCTGGGTGGGTGCCGGAATCGGGATTGTGCCATTTATCTCCCGTTTGTACTGGCTAAACCGGCAGGCAGGCCGGCAAAAACGGCCTGAGCTGATTCATCTGTTTTATTGTGTCCGCGCAGAGAAAGAAGCTTTTTTTATCAAAGAAATCAAACGGCTGACCGATCAGCTGGATTATATTCAGCTGCATTTATCCGATGCGGATAAAGGTGTGTTTTTATCGGCACCGGACATCACTGAAAAAATGGCCGGAAAATCATTTGATGTCAGTTTTTGCGGGCCGGACTCATTCGGCCGGCAACTGGCCGAAGCGTTGCAACAGTGGGGTTTACCTGCTTCAGCATTTCAGCGCGAATTGTTTAAGATGCGCTAGATATTCATACGCCCTCCGGATGAGCTGATGACGGGAGGGCGTGATGATTTCAGAGTCTGTTTTGTATCCGGTTCACCTGATTGATCTGAATGATACGTTTCAGGTTGTCTGGCCCGGCCATATTTGAGCCTTGACTCAGATTTTTGTCACTCAGGTACTTTTGTGCAGTGAGGCAAGTGGTTCTTCAGACTCTGTTTTTTCCTCTGCCACATCTTCAGTCACATCATCGGACTGCTGCCAGCCAAATCCGTTCAGTTGCATGAATTCAGCTTTCATTTTGTGGTAATAATTTTGTTGTGTCAGTTTCTCCGTGCGCATTTCATGCAACAGCATCCGGACACTTTCCTGAACCTGAGGCGATAATTCATATTCATCCAGCCGGATTAACCGTTCACTGTCAACCTGAATGTCCTGCGGGCCATAAAGTTTGTCTGTAAATAACCGCTGCATCTGCTGGTTACAATTTTCATTGGTTCCCCGTTGATCCAGTACTTTGCTGAGCATCATCAGATAAGGCAGTAATCCCGGAATACACACACTGGCACGGGTCATCAGCGCCTTGCAGACAACTGCGTAAGCGCCGCCATCAAAATTGGCCAGCTTCAGGTTGAGCGCGTGGCTGGTCTGATGAAGGTCGACCTTCGCCATGCCAAGCGTCCCGTTCAGATAGATCGGATAAGTCAGGGGCGAACCAACATAAGAAAATGCAATGGTCTGGCAACCCGGTGCAATGGATTCAGAATTGATGAGTGTATCCACCCAGCTTTCCCAGGCTTCACCACCCATGACTTTCAGGGTCGCATGAATTTCATCCTCAGTCGCAGGTTTGATGGTCGTTTCATGGCACAGGTCTGTGGCGAAATTAATTTCCGGGCAGGTGACTGACTGGGTTGTGGGTTTGAGAACGGCACGCCAGTATTCATCCTGATCCGGTTGTTTGCGTTTACCAGATGCAATGCTGTAGATAATCAAATCAACTTCACCGTCAAAATAAGTTTCGATGGCTTCGATCACTTCATCTTTGGTGGTCTGAGAGAAGACATCGCCCTGAATATTGATGGCTTCATAACCGGCTTTTTCAGCATATTGTTTGAAATAGAGGTTATTGTAGTAACCGGCATTACCGGATTTTTCTGCTCTGGGTTGAGTATCGAGAGAAACCCCGATGGTTTTTGCACCGGCACCGCCGAAGGTCAGTGCAATGCGGGCCGCGAGCCCCAGACCAGAAGAAGAGCCGAGAATTAAAACCCGTTTGGGACCATGCTGAATCTGAGAAGCAGACTGAGCATACTGAATTTGCCGGAGAATAAACTGCTCACATCCGGCCGGGTGAGCCTGTTTTGCAACAACTCCCTCAATCAATGAATTTGTGTGCATCATTTGGTTTACCTGTTAGTGGTGAAACTTTGTTCACGTTAACGTAAACAGTATAAATGTTTTTTGAGCCAGGGCATTAAACCCCCCATTTTATGCATCAATCCGGTGTTTTATGCAGCGGTGTTGGTGAAGTCTGAAGATTATATTCATCCCATTTGAAGATACAGGTTGTTTGGGTATAGCTACATTAATAACGGGGCAATCTGTCTGGCAACGGTATCGGCAATCCATGGTTGCGCTTTGGCATTCGGATGCAGACCGTCATCTTTCATCCATTCCGGACGGATAATGACCTGTTCAAGAAAGAACGGAATCAGCGGTACCTGTTTGATATCTGATATATTTGTATAAATAGCAGAAAATAACCGGCTGTAGCGTTGCCCGTAATTCGGTGGTATCCGGATTTGCATCAGAATCGGTTTGCCACCGGACTGAGAAATTAAATCAATGATCCTGACTAAGTTTTTCTTTGGTATGCTGGGAGTAAAGCCACGGAGACCGTCATTGGCGCCGAGTTCGATCAGCACGTATTCCGGCGCATGTTGTTTAAGTAACTTTGGCAGCCGGGCCAGTGCATTGCCGGTGGTATCGCCGGACACACTGCCGTTAATCACACTGACAGTCCGGTCGTGTTTTTTTAAAGCATCAGGTAATAAACTGGGCCAGGCCTGCTCAATCGGCATCTGATAACCGGCACTCAGACTGTCACCGAGAATCAGTAATTGTGTACATGTTGCCTGAGATGAAAAAAGAATCAGCCATAAAAAGGATAACCAACGTATCATGAAAAGCGCCCCTATAATCTCTGCCCGTTCACTGGTCAAGACAGTGTCTACGAATCAGCAATCTTTGACAATTGTTAAAGATGTGAGTTTTGATATTTTTCCCGGAGAAAGCGTTGCCATTGTCGGAGCCTCCGGTGCCGGGAAATCAACCCTGATGGCAATTCTGTCCGGGCTGGATATGCCGGTTACCGGTGAAGTGAAATTATTTGGCCGGCCGCTGCAGAGCCTGAGTGATGAAGAGCGGGCGGTGATTCGTAGTGAGTCTGTCGGGTTCATTTTTCAAAATTTTTTGCTGATACCAAGTTTATCTGCATTAGAGAATGTCACTTTGCCGTGTCTGTTACGCGGGGAAAAAGAGGACACAGAGCGGGCAAAAAGGTTACTTGATGCGGTTGGGTTATCGGAGCGGCTGCATCATACACCGGCACAGTTGTCCGGTGGTGAGCAGCAGCGGGTTGCGATTGCCAGAGCATTTATGCTCAGGCCTGCGCTGCTGTTTGCTGATGAACCGACAGGGAACCTGGATCAGACAACCGCAGAAAAAGTGATCGACCTGCTGTTCCAGCTCAATGAAGAAGCAGGGACGACACTGATGCTGGTGACCCATGATTTACAACTGGCAGATCGCTGTCAGCGCCGGCTGCAAATGCATGCCGGTCAGGTGGAGGAAATGATGTCATGACAGGGACTTCATTTAACCGCTCGCTGATTCGCTGGAGTCTGAAAGAAATCCGTCACGGGCAGTTGTGGCTGGTGATTCTGGCCCTGGCTTTAATCACAACCAGTATTTTTGCTTTGTCCGCGGTGGCAGCACGGATGGAGCAGGCGATTGTTAATCAAAGCAAAGATACCCTGATGGCGGATACGGTGTTTATTTCACCCGATCCTGTCCCGGAGTCTTTGCTCGTCAGAACAGAGCGCCGGGGCGCTGAAACATCACTGATGACCCGCTTCTCAACCATGCTGTTTAGCGGGGAAGGGATGAAGCTGGTGTTTGTGAAGGCGGTTGATCAGGCTTTTCCGCTGCGTGGACAGCTCCGGCTTTTCGACGGCAAATCAGAACATGCACATGTCAAACCCGGAGAAGTCTGGCTTGATCCGCAAATCCTGACTGATTTGAACGTAAACATTGGGGATTCGGTTTTTATCGGTGATCTGGAGCGGCGAATTACCGGTGAAATCACTGAAGAGCCGGGGCTGAATTTCAACCCGTTCCGGCAAATGCCAACGGTGTTGATCCATCAGTCTGATGTTGCTGCAACAGGCACAGTGACGGTGGGCAGCCGGGTTCAGTACCGGCTGTTTATTAACAGTTCCGATCAAAATATTGCATGGTTAAAGTCGGCGACTGCACTCAGCCCGTCTGAGCGCTGGCGGGATGTGAGTGATTCGGGCAGAACCTCAGATATTTTTGAAAACGCGCTGCGTTATCTGTCGCTGGTTGTGGTGGTTACCGTGCTGATCGCTATGATTACATTGCTGTTCACCTGCCAGAATTATGTGGCGTCCCGCAAACAGACTGTGGCGATGCTGAAGAGTTTAGGTGCGACCAGAAAATGGATCCGCCACTGGCTGCTGATTCAGATGGCGCTGTTGCTGAGTATTGCGCTGGCGATTGGTTTACCGGCCGGGTATCTGCTTGAGTTGATACTCCATATTCCGCTGCGCGGCGTACTGCCTTCACCATTACCTGATTTAGGGTTCGGACCGTTATGGACGACTGTGCTGGTGCTGTTACTGGTCGCTGTTCCCGGTTTTGGAATTTCGCTGTATCAGCTGGTTCATGTGAAAGCCGGAGAAGTGTTGCAAAGTGGCGTGTCTCCGGCCTTATCCGCCTTTATGCGCTGGGGATTTTTTCTGATTCCGCTGTGCGGGGTGGCGGTCTTTTTCGGCAAGAATACCTTTCTGTGGGTGGTGCTGGCCGGGATTGCCGTGGTGCTGATTCTGAGCGCCGGGGCCGGTGTTTTGGTATTAAAAGCGCTGGAGAAATTTCCGTTATCTTCTTCCTTTATTCTTGCCCTGCGCAGAATGAGCCGCGCCCCTTTAATGACCGGTATACAGTTAAGTGCGCTGGCGTTGTCTCTGATGTTGTTTGCTGTGCTGTGGATCGTCCGGACTGATTTACTGGCCGACTGGACAGGGATCTTCCCTGAGGATGCGCCGAATGTATTTGCCATCAATATCAGTACTGAAGAGAAAGACAATTATCTTCAGCAGCTGGATACAATGCAGCTTGAGCATTCGCCATTATTTCCTATGGTTCGGGGGCGGCTTTATAAAATTAACGGTACTGATGCCAAAGTCTATGCCGGTGGTGCGCAGGCGAGTGATATTTTCCGCCGGGAAGTCAATTTTACCTGGGCACAGTCACTGCCTGTATATAACCAGATTATCGATGGTCAGTGGGTGCCTGAGCAGGGCGTGTCGGTTGAATCCGGTGTGGCTGAAGATTTAAAGATAAAGGTCGGCGACTCGCTGGAATTTCGTATTAATAATCAGGCGATCATTGCGAAGGTTAATTCAATCCGTCACGTCGACTGGCGCGATCTGAAACCGAATTTCTACTTTATTTTATCTCCTGATCTGACCGGCACTTTGGCCCGCAGCTGGTTGTTGAGTTTCCGGACCGGAAAAGATTCTGTCCGGCAGATGTCGGCACTGGCGCATCAGTTTCCGACTGTCAGCCTGATTGATATGCGTCGGATCACCACGAAGATTCAGCAGATTCTGAACAGGATTATCTGGGCGGTCTCTGTCCTGACCGGCATGAGCCTGTTTGCCGGGCTACTGCTGATTTATACTTTACTGAGACTGAGCCTTGACCAGCGCCGCAGTGAAATGAAGTTATATCGCACTCTTGGGATGAGCGATAAGCGTCTGCGCTGGACGCTCTGGGCTGAATTCGGGCTGTTGGCGCTGACTGCAGGCATGATATCCGGCTTTAGTGCCGACGGCGTCGTTGCTGTGCTGGTTTCTTATGGCTTTGATTTAACAGCCCGTCCTCATTATTTGCTGTGGATTCTTCAGCCGGTGGTGGCATGTGTGATGGTCATGCTGGTTGTCTTTCACTTATTCCATTACTTGAATAATAAAAATCATCAACAGAATACTTTCCCCAGCAGTGAGTAACTTACTCACTTATCCACAGAATCAGTGGATAAACTTTGGGATAAGTTGATATCTGACGTATGCTGAATGGAACATCAGCCCATAATCTTCAATATGTTAGAGAATATATGCGCCAGAGAAAGAGGATATTTCTGAATTGTGAGTATACTCAGTCAAGTATTTTTTTCGAAAATTTTATGCTTTTTTTCCGGAGAAAAAGTAGCCGTAAAGAGATATGACAAATGGTTCAATTTATTGGTTTTTATATGGTTTATACCCAAACAGCCTGAATCCTGCATTTTCAGGTTATTTGGGTATAACGGTTATATAAAAACGTGTCTTTGAGGCATCAGACAGCAAGCGGAAAAAGACAAAATGTGGATAAGGTGTGATTGCTGCGCAGGATAATCGATGCTGATGAAAAAACCCTGTGAGCGTCGCTGCTGCACAGGGTTGAAATCAATGGCCTCTTTTATCAGACCGGCATCACGTTATTGTGGACCGGCACAGCGCTGAACCAGTGCAGGAACATCTTTCGCCTTATCGAGCTGATATTGATATGGCGGGTTTGTCCATGCTTTTGGCGGGTTGCTGCCGCTGCCTCCGGCACCGGTATCTTTCCGGCCGGATGTGTGATCATAGATGTTGCCGCGGGCGGTGATGTAGGATGGATTTGAATCCTGAAAACGATGTGGATTCTTCACGTCTTTGAAGTAGTTATTTTCTACCAATAATGAAGCCCAGGAGCCCGAACCGATGGCGTAAGAGTTTCCGGGCGCATTGTAGTAGTTGTTATAGATATGTCCTTTCCCAAATAACAGGCGTGGCATTCTCTGATCCATATTTTTACCAAACCAGTTGTGGTGAATGGTGTGGTTGTTTTTACCGGAGTCGGTATCACCGTGATTGGAACCACCCCCGAACAGTAATGCCAGACGGTGCGAACGGTTCTTGCTGGTGTAATAGAATTTAGACCAGGAAACAGTGACATGATCGGTTCCGGTTGTCAGATCCAGAATACCATCCGGGCCATCCGTGACCGTTAAATGATCGAACCAGATGTTATGGGAAGACCTGACACCGATTGAATCAACCGGACGGCCGGTATTGTTGCCCAGTATATTGATATTACGGACAATGATGTTTTGATCATTTTTAATCCGGATTCCGCCTTGAATGGTGGTATTTTTATCCACACCAACCAGTGTTTTATTACTGCCGATCCAGATCGGTTCATTCCCGGTTGTGAAGGTTCCTGATAACTGAAGCACCCGTGGTGTATCGTCTTTTGCCAGTTTTCTCAGTTCGGATAATGAGGTCACACGCTGTGGTGTAGCGTTGCCGCCACCGGTTGTACCGCCGTCAACGGTTGCCCAGCCATAGAGCTTCACCGGACAGGTATTTGAACCGCTGTCGTCGCCACCTGTTGTGTCGCCGTCATCTTCCTGCGGGCCGTAGTAACATGCTTTGACTGTGCCGTAAATCGGATCGCCGAATGTATTGTTGTCACAACTGATGCTGTTTGTTGCCAACTGATAGTTGAACTTGCCGCTGGCACCGTATGCGACTTTTCTTGTCCCTGAGAACTGACAGGTTTCATCTTCTCCGGCACAGTAGGTGTAACCATCCGGACCGTCCGTTGAACCGGTCTGTGAGTTGTCGTTTGAATCTGTCGTATCGTCGTCAGATGATGAGTCAGAGGATGCACGGGCCAAAGTACAGGACGGCGCCGCAAAATTTCCTGAACCTTCACCCTGAATATAGAATGAAGTACTTTCCCCGGCCGGGACATTGCCATTCCAGTCTAAGCTGGTGCCAGTGACCAGCGTGCCGTCGACATCAAGGTCAGCATTCCAGCTATTCACTATCTTTGGTGCCTGAGTGAAATCCAGAGAGGCTTGCCAGCTTTGCAGATTATTACCTTCACTATTGACTGTTATCTCCATCTGATAACCATTGCTCCACTGAGCACTGATTTTTGCTGAGCAGCTTGCAGCAGCGGCTTCAGGTATGCTCAGTGCATAGCAGGTTGCAATGGTGGCCGGGATAACAAGCAGACGTGTTATTTGTTTCATAATTCACCATAAAATATTAATTTTGTGTATTCATGTTATGGCTGAACAGATTTTATTCAGCTTATAGATTAATTCGATTGCATCGGTTGAAAAGCAATCGGTCACATAATAATTGACTGTTAAATATCAATCCATGAGCATATTGTATTGTTTGAACTGCGTTCATATATTTGAAAAATCTATATAATTATCTGATCCCATTACTATGCCTTTTCGTATGTATGTGTCTAAGGTTATCAATTGACCCTTTGCAACATTACACATATATATTGACTGGCGCAGAGGGTGATTCGTTATGGTCTGGTGAAATGTGGTAATCCCGTAGTAAAAATGTGATTTTCATTCTGTGACCAGACCGATAGAATGAAAAAATCATACGAAAGAGATGAGTTGCAATGATTCAGGATATTACGTCAGAGAATAAGGTGCCCCGGGTTGCTGTGATTGGTGGCGGTGTTGCCGGAGCGACCGCAGCAGTTCACCTCGGGGAGCTGGGGGTTGAAGTCTTTCTGCTCGAACGGGGTGCAGGGCTGGTGAACGGGCCGCCTATTTGTCATCTTCATGCCGGAGGAAATCTGTACCGTGAGATTTCAGAGTCTCAATGTCTCCAGCTACTCCGGCAGTCCATTGAAACCGTGCGCCTGTATCCGCACACGCTTAATAAGCGGCCAACAATTATTGCCACCCCCTTTGACGATCCTCAGGAACCGGGAAGCTTATTACCGCGTCTGGAACTGGTGAAACAGACTTATCAACAGCTGGTTGATGAAGATTCAGCCAATCAGGTTTTGGGCGATCCGGGCATATATTATCGTTTGTATTCCCGCGAAGCCCTTGAAAAGCTCAAAGACGCCGTTCAGCCTGAGGTGCCGGAATCGGTTGATGACTGGGTGATTCCGTTTGCCCGGCATGCTGATTTGGAGCGGTTGAAGTTTCCTGTCATTGTCGTTCAGGAATATGGATGGAGTGTGTTCCGGCTTGCTGCGACGGCAGCGCTGACCTTATCCCGTCTTCCCCGTTGTCATTTGTTGACGCAATCGACATTAGTTGATTCTGTGTTTCAGGATAATCGCTGGCAACTCAGGTATTTAGACTCAAATGGTCAGTTGTCTGATCTGGAGGTCGATTACATGATCAATGCCTGCGGCTATGAAACGGGAAAAATTGATGATCTGACCAATCATCGTTGTGAACGCATGGTTGAGTTTAAAGCTGCCTACGTGACCCGCTGGCGTCATTCGGATGACATCTGGCCGGAGGTGATTTTTCACGGGCAACGGGGAACACCGCAGGGAATGGCTCAGTTAACACCTTATGCTGACGGTGTGTTTCAGCTGCATGGTATGACCACCGAGATTACTTTATTTGATGGCGGATTAGTCCGGACGAAAAGTGATTCATCTCAGCCCCGTTTGCCGGCGGAATTACAGGCAAAGCTTGACGATGGCTGGGAAGAGCAGGCGATTCAGGTGCGAACAGAGCGTGCCATTGCTCATGTCGGGCAATTTATTCCTGATTACTGTGATGCTGAAGTGTTTGGCAAACCATTGTTTGGTGCTCAGCAAATTCCCGGACACGATGCCACACTTCGTGCCGCAGATGTTTCTTTCAGCCGGCATCATTACGCAAGAATGGAGATTGTGAAAGGTTCTTCGGCGCTGGAAGCGGCCAGAAAAATTGTTGCCAGATGGCAACTCGGTGATGAAACGGATATTGATAAAGGCTCCATTGAGCAGCAGCATCCGGTATGTACTTCTCTGCAGGCCGGAGAAGTGGAACAGTTTGCGATTGAACTGGCCGGGTCAAGAAATTATCCGGCCGGGCTGGCTAAAATTGTTGGTCGCTGAATATTGTCCCGTCTTGATAAAGGCGGGATTACCGATTCAAATACCGGGGCGGGGTAAAGTGGAAATTCCCGTTACGGGGCCTGATTGCCTGACAGAGGCTGACAGGGGCAGCAGAAAGCGTCATTTACAATTAATTCTTCCAGTGTGCCGGGGTTAAGCCGGGACCGGAGCGGAATGTGGAACTGTCCGGCCAGCAGGTTGTTATACATTTGCCAGTGTTTCATCAGGCAGTCCTGCTCACTGTCACATTCATTTCCCCAGGTTTTCATCAGAAAAGGTTGCAGCGAGGCGGCGCTGTGGGCAAACATGATCATCTGCCATTTGATTTCCCAGAATTTAATCGGATTATCAGGGTACTTACGGTTGTATATGGCTGTCAGCTGGTCGATTGAGTGTTCGACTTCACCGGTCTGGCCGACAAAGTAGTCGAACCGTTCACCTTCCTGACGCACAACATCAGCCATCAGCTGAATCGGCTGTTTGTAGACTAAAGTGAAAGCCAGAATCCGCACCATAAACTGATAGATTCTTTCATTAATTGCCAGTGATTCCGGCAGGGTATTCAGAATATTGAGTCCGTACTGGTCAATACATTCATGGAGCGTATCACTGATGCTATACCAGATTTGCTCCTTACTCCCAAAATGGTGACGGATTAAGCTGTGAGATATTTGAGCTTTTTCACTGATCATTCTCAGAGATACTCTTGCATAACCAAATTCACAAAACAAATCGGTTGCGACCTGCATAATTTGCTGGCGGGTATTCTCGGCAGCTTGTGCACTTCGGCGGCCTTGCTTTTTTGTCGTCATGTTTGAGTACTGCTGTTTTGCTTTGTTGTCGGTGGCAATGATAAATCCTTACCGGAAAGCACAGGACTTTGCTGGCAGGACATCTATAAATTTGCGTGATTCTACCGGAGATATAACACTATCGCCAGTAACGATTCTGTTTGCTTTTTCCTGCGGGCTCAGGCAGACAGAAAACCACACAGTTTTGCTCTGCTCAGACAGGCAATGGTTTTCGCATCAGTTAACGTATTATTGATTATTTTCTGTTCCAGTGCTGCCAGAGAGAAAGTTTCAACTTCAATCACTTCATCTTCATCCTGTTGGAATCCATCTGTTTCTGTTAAATCATGAGCCAGAAACAGATGCTGAACTTCATTACAAAATCCTGCCAGTGGGGTGATTTGACCAAGCTCTGTCCACTGTTCTGCAGCCAGTCCGGCTTCTTCTGCTAATTCTCTTTGTGCGCATTCCAGCGGGGATTCTCCGCTCTCCATCGTGCCGGCAGGTAACTCATACAGCCATGCCTGAATTGAAGGGCGATACTGGCGCAGGATGATGATTTTGTTATCCCGGGTCACCGGTAAAATAACGGTGGCGCCGGGATGAGTAATGGTTGTGTGCTGAAGTTTTACACCGGTCGGGAGTGTAACTTCCTGCTCTATAAGTGAAATTTTTTTCCAGGAATGAATGATTCTGTTCATGTATGTTTTTTACATTTGTATTTGTTAATTTTTTGATCTTAAGGAATATCGACTAATGAGGCAAGCTGGGATTTGATGTTAAATATCTGTATATAAATCCATATTCAATTGGTGATCGACATCTCATTTTCGGGAACATAGATTTCAACTAAACACCCAATTTATAGATCTGTTATAAGAATGAACTGAGAGACAGCGAAAATATAACGACATAACAATAAATAATGAGCGATATATAAATTACATAAATGAAAGAAACTTTCATTTCCGGTGAGAAGATGAACGGGTGAAACCAATGTCGACCAATTATTCGCAGCAAGCATTACTTTCTGAACGAATCAATAATCTTGCAAATGCTTTAGCTGACGGTGTCTATGAACGTGAGCATACCATTAAGATTTGTTTGCTGGCAGCTTTGGCCGGGGAAAGTGTCTTTTTATTAGGGCCTCCGGGAATTGCCAAGAGTTTGATCGCTAAGCGTCTGATTCAGGCGTTTGATCATAGCTCTTACTTTGAGTATCTGATGACCCGCTTTTCGACACCGGAAGAGGTTTTTGGCCCGCTGAGTATTCAGGAATTAAAAGATCATGGACGTTATCTCCGCCTGACGCAGGGATATTTGCCGACTGCTCAGGTCGTTTTTCTTGATGAAATCTGGAAAGCCGGTCCGGCGATTTTAAATACACTGCTGACCGTTGTGAATGAGAAAACATTCAAAAATGGCAGTGATATTGAGAAAGTGCCAATGAGGCTGCTGGTTTCTGCATCCAATGAACTGCCTGATGCAGATAGTGGCCTGGAAGCTTTGTATGATCGTATTTTGGTGCGTGTTTACGTCAACCGAATTCAGGATAAGCGCAATTTCAAATCGATGCTGACCGTCGGTACACCACAGGAAGTACATATTCCCGAAGGTTTAGCAATCACTGATGAAGAATATCATTTATGGCAGGCGAAGCTTGATAAGTTAGTACTGGATAATGATGTTTTCGAAAAATTGTACCAGTTAAAAACGTTGCTTGAACAGGCGGCTCAGGCGCGTTTCCCTTCTGACCCTGAAGCGATGTATGTGTCTGATCGTCGCTGGAAAAAAGCTGTCAAACTTTTGAAGGCGAGTGCTTTCTTTAACGGGCGCGATGCGATTAATCCTTTAGATCTGCTTTTATTACAGGACTGTTTATGGAACAGCCCGGAGTCTTATGCTGTTGTCAATGATGTCATCCGGGAATTTGCGCTGCGCCATGCGTTTGATCAGCAGCAGGTTGAAAGTCAGATTGATATTGCTCAGGAAACACTCAGGGACATTCAGGATTCACTTGAAGCACAATTTGCCATGACGCTTTCTCAGGAGACATCGGCCGGGCTGATTAAGAAAAAAGTGTCGCATTATGATTTGAGTGGCGCGAAAACCTTCCAGGTCGGCAATCAGTTTGGGTTCGTCAAACTGGTGTTATTGCAGGATAACGTGACTGTCACTGAAATGGAGAGCCTCGATAAGAACTGCCGCTGGATTTATGTGGCGGTGCATGAGCTGGAAAAGCTGATTCGTGATGGTGGCGGTGAAGTATTCGGTTATACCAATGAAAACGCTAAGTTGTGCTCTCTGAATCTGGATGTGGACTCTGAAAGCCGGCTGGTCATTAAAGATATTGCGAACCGTTCTGTGTTTCTTTGCCTGGTGACGAAGCATAAGCAGGACTTGTCTTACCTTGAACGGTGGACTGATTTGATTGGACAGACTCAGAAAGATCTGGATCAAACAGCTTTTCATTTGCGTCAGCTTCACCGCCAGTTTCATGATGCGCTGCCGCATAACTTTATTGATCCGGAAATGCCTGTGGCAATGGAAAATACTTTACAGCAGTTGCAACAACAGCTTGATTCCGCCATGGATAAATGTACCGGATATGCGCAGCGTTTAAATCATCTCAGTCAATATTTTTCGTAGCAGGAGTAACCGATGTTAGGGGCAGATAGTGTGAACCTGGCGATGATGATTGCCGATTCTGGAGTCGTTGATTCTGCAGTGAATGAACTGATGATGAATACACAGCTCATGCTGGTTGTGGAAAATCAGGGCGTTGATTCCTCAATTAAAAATCATTTGATGAAGTGGCAGAATCAGGTTAAAACCCGCATGACAAAAGTGTGTGAGGCTGAGCGATTCCAGCAGGAACTTGCTTTGTATCAGCAGGTCATTCACTGGGATGAAGTCACTTTTTTCCAGCGTATTCAAGACGTGGTTCAACAGCTGGAATGGCATTCAGCATTTTATACTCAGGCCCGCCAGTTAACTGAGAAAAAGATCAACTTCAGCAATCCGATGTTTCCCCGCTACTTCTGTGATCAATGGTATCGCAGTTTATCTGATGCCTTAAAACAGGCGCAGCTGACAGAACTGGAAGCGAATAAAGAAAAAGTGCTCAAAGATCTGTATCAGCGTATTGAAACCCTTCGTCATATGGACACGGTCACAGATACTGATGACGAACAGAGCACCCGGCGATTATGGAATATGGCCTCCGCCAAATTGAGCCGGGGCGATATTTCAGTCATGAAAAAGCATGCTGAATTTCTGAAGAAACATAAAGATATACAGGAGATTGCTAAAAGTCTGGGCCGGATGGCGAGCCTTGTGGATGATGAAGATCTGTATCGTGCTCCTGAAGAAACCCTGTCATTGGTTGAAGAAAAATCAGATGAAGCAACCGATGATATTGTCGGGATTCATCAGGGTGATGATCTGAATAAATTACTGCCGAACGAAACTCTGTTTCTGGCGCACCCGGAGCTTGAGGTTATCTTCTACAAACACCTGATCGATAAACGGCTGCTGAATTATCATATGGAAGGGAAATCGAGAACCCTCTCGAAAGTTATGACCTCAAAAGCTTCTAACCGGCAGGCAGATATTGAGAAAGGTCCATTTGTTGTTTGTATTGATGCATCAGGTTCAATGAATGGTTTCCCGGAACAGTGTGCAAAAGCGGTTGCCTATGCTTTGATGCAAATTGCGCTGGCAGAAAACCGGGAATGCTATGTTGTGATTTTTTCGACTCAGGTGATTACTTACGAATTAAGTAAACAGGATGGTTTACGTGAGGTTTGTGATTTTCTCAGTTATACGTTTAAAGGCGGTACGGACCTGAATCTTGCGATTACCGAATCAGTGAAAAAGATGCAGGAAGGTATCTATAAAAATGCAGATCTAGTGGTGATCTCTGACTTTATGGCACCGAAACAGTCAAAGGACGTCATTGAAAAAGTCAATGCTTTGAAAGAACAGACAAACAGATTCCACGCGATCACGCTTTCCAAATATGGTAATCCTCAGGTTATGGGGATGTTTGACCATTGCTGGTCTTATCATCCGGGGTTGATGGGGCGGTTAGTTAAACACCGCTGAATTTCACTTTTCTTATGAGACGAAATCAACCGGATCCAGCGTTTTCGGTACAGTAGCTTCCAAAGATGCAAGACCTCATTAACAGTTTGTTAATGAGGTTTTTTTGATCATTTTTTCCGGAAGACGGTAATCCATTCTGAGTGCGTTAGCCATCCATACATTTCTCATTATTCATATGATTTATAATCGCCGGTTAACTTTTGGTATGATTCACGCTTTTACTATTAATTATTATTTTAATGTTATATGAGCTGCATTATATAAATGGTGGGTGTTTGATCTTATTTTATAAGTGTGTATATTCAATTAAAAACAAAATAAATAAAACATTTTTAAAAATATCATAAAAAATTAATTAATTGATGTCAGTATCATATAGGTTTTTATATGAATTAATTGTTAGAGAAGTATTTCAATTATTTTTCAGTAAAAGTCATAACCATATCGAAACTTAAGGAGTTATCAATGTCAGTTGAAGTTAGAAAATTATTTTCAAAGGGGCTGGTTGTCAGTGCTTTGTCTTCGTTATTTGCGGTAAATGCCTATGCGCAATTTTTTCAGGCGCTGCCGGAAACTAAACCCATGAATGGCTATGCTCTGTGGTTTGCACCCCATTTTGATTTTGATTCCGATGGATGTTTACCTGATGCCGGGATATCAAGAGACGGTCAGCAAAATGGCGGGCTGAAGAATTCAGGTTCAATCACCGGTGGATGTCGCCACAGCGGCTTTATGAATTTATCGAATACCTACCACCGTTATGTGTGTAAAACGACCAATGCGACTTATTGCGCGCATGTATATGCCCTTTATTTCCAAAAAGATCAGGCGGTTGCGGGAACTGATGCTTTCGGACACCGTCATGACTGGGAATATACCGTGGTCTGGACCCGTAATGGCCAGCCAACTCATTTCAGTACCAGTGCACATGGCAAACTTTCTACCAAAGCCTGGAAAGATGTGCCTAAAGACGGAAATCATCCGAAAGCGGTTTATCATAAAGATGGCGGCCTGACTCATGCGTTCCGTATGGCGAAGTGGGGAGAGAGCAAGGCTGAAAACCCAACAGGAAAGTGGGTGCGTCCACCGCTTGCCAGCTTCTATACCATGAAGGGGAATGTCGGTAATAAAAAGCTGACAGAGAACCTGAGTAAATTCGATTATGTCCGGGCCAATGTGCCGGTTACCCATGAGCATATGCTGAGTGCTGTAAACCGCTTTAAGCCATCAGGCTACCCATCCTGGTCTTCTCAGGATATGTGGAACTCTAAATAATATATTGATTCATCTGTATTAAACATAAAATGACCGGTGGAGGGTGAGATAACCCTTCATCGTTATTTATAATAAGCAAGGTTAAATTTATAATGAGCAGTTGGTTTATTTATATTCTGTTTGTTTAATTTTTGTTTTTTTGGATGTATTGATATAAATTAAAATAATATTAGGGGTTTTTTGTGTGCGGAAAAAAATACCATGTGCTATTTTTTATTAGTTTGTTAATTAATAGTTTGTTAATTTTGTTTATTATGTATCCGGGATTTATTGATAATTTTCCTGAGATCCATCGGAGTAACATTAACCCCCCGGAAAAAGAGAGTTCTTCCGGTGAACCGGTGGTCGATCCTGATGAACACATTTTGTTGACGCAGTGGGTCAGTGAGCAGGCAAAAGAAAAACTGGCTCAGGAATCATTGCTTGGTCAATCTGACGATGAGCCGGTATTTACACCGTCGATCTATCGTCAGGATCTGCAGACGTTGATCAGCCACCTGGAAAAAGGTCAGTTTACACAGGAAGAGCTGGAAGCGATTCAGGAAAGCATTCTGAAAAATGAGGAAGCAGCTAACTTAACTATGGAGACTATTTTGTCCTCCGGCGCTTCTTACGATACAAAGTCGGTGTTGATTGAGATGTTATCTTCCCGTGCTGATCCACTGGCGATGAATTTTGCAATGGAACTACTGCAGAACCAGAGTGGTTCGCTGCAGGAACTCGGGGGTGATCTGGCAACCCGGATGATTCGTAACGGGAAGGCCCCGCAAATGCTGGAATCCGTTATCTGGGGAAGTTACGCACCGGAGACAAAGCCGGTTGTTCGGATGGTCATTCATAGTGTGGGAAATTTATCTGTACAGGATGACAGTAAACGTCAGGTCACCCGCTTACTGGACGATTATATAGTCAATGGTGATGAAACATTTAAACCGGCAGCTCTAACCAGTCTGGCGGCGCTGGAAGCAGATAATGCTGAAGCACTGAATCAGCTGGCGGATCGTTATCTCGATGATAAAAATGAAGATATGAGACTGGCTGCGATTCAGACACTATATAATCTGAAACGTGGCAAATTAGCCTCAGATGTACAAAGTAAACTGTCAGAACTGTCCAATGATACCAGTCAGTCTTATTATCTTCGCAGTGCAGCACTGCAAATTTTGGGTGATTTTGTGGAGTCCGGTCAGAAGGGTTTGCAATAACGCATATCTGTATCTATCCCCCGACAGAACAGAGAAAAAGTACACACATTATTCAAAGTGTGCTTTTTCTCATCAGTGAAGCGTGCTTTTTAATCATCTGATAAAAAAAATGAAAATTATAGTTGACTCAATTTTTCATTTGGGTAGAGTACGCATCGTTCTCTGAGCAGTGAGAGAGCGAAACACCTCGTCTTGTTGAAGACATTGATGGTGCTACCATCGCATATATGCGTTGCCCTGGTGGTGGAATTGGTAGACACAAGGGATTTAAAATCCCTCGGCGTTCGCGCTGTGCCGGTTCAAGTCCGGCCCGGGGCACCATCTTATCCTTTCTGTATATTATATTGTGGCGTGTTGGCAGAGTGGCTATGCAGCGGATTGCAAATCCGTGGACCTCGGTTCGACTCCGGGACGCGCCTCCATTTCCCCTGATGTTCAAAGTTTTGAATATTGACTTTTCATCTGTCATCAAAAAAATCTTTATTTCTTATATACTTGCTCATTAAATGATATGAGAATGGTCTGATGATCCAACTGATGAAAGAGCGCCCCAGACGGATAATTGTGGGTGTATTTTCATAGATTCTTCCGTTATAGAGCCAGAGTAGCTTTCCGACATGCCAATAAATAAAAGGGATAGGCGGAAGGAAGGTGACGATATCTATGTCACAACAGATCCTGTAGGTTTTATGTTTGAGCCGGTAGTTTTTATGGAAACGCCAGTTACCAATCGCAGGCTGACCAAATGTGACAATTCGTTTGACCGATTTGGGAAAGTGATGTTCAACATAGTCAGCAACCACACATGCAATTGCTCCGCCGGATGAATGACCGGTAAATGAAATACGTTTTCCTTTCCGAATCAGTGGAAAAAGTATACTTTCCAGACGCGCCATGACGCTGAGCCCCAGTTTATCTTCATTTCTGGCGGGCAGGCTTTCCTGCTGAAGCAGATAATACATGCCGGCATGTATACTGTAATCGAGACTGAAGTTCTCACAGCTTTTCAGCCATACGGCAAGGTTTATCATCCAGTCTGAAGGGGAATGCGAGCCTTTGAATACCACAATGACCTCTTCCCGGTGGCTGCTCCACAGGACTCTGATCATAATTTTGCCGGAACGGTTTCTGATAATTCTTTGCCCGCCGGGATCAAAACCATAACGGGTATGTTTGAAAACCCGGGGATAAGCCAGCTTACACAAAACAGCATAACGTTCATATTGGTAGCGTTTTAATGGTTTCACAGTATTTGGACAGGTGACTGACAATTAAGAGTGCGTTGTTTTGAAAGTAGTTCGTCAATGTGAATATTTGATGAAATGTCAGCGGAGGCGGTAAATAATGTGGTTGTACGAGGCAATAAAAGAATGTGCTTGAAGCAGCGCAGGTACGCGGGCCTGTTGATCTTTCGCGTACATGTTTGCTGTCCTTTTAGATTCAACAAAAATTGTACCCAAAAGGTCAACAGACCCTGAGGATTATTTTTTACCCTGAGTTTGCTGTTTATCCTGCTCAGTCAGTTCTTTAATCCTGCGGCTGATATCACGGCGTTCTTTGGAAATTTCCGCGCTTTTAATAATGTGATCATCGACACGATCTTCATAGTCACCTTTCATATTCTTAACGATCGCAATGATTTCTTCCTGGCTCATATCTGCTTTGATGTAGTCCATCAGGTTTTCCAGCAGATCAACACGTTTACGGTTGTCGCGAACCTTCTTCTCATTATCAACCAGTTCACGTTTCAGTTTGTTTTTACGACGTGCTAATGAAACGATTTCAAATACGCTGCTCATAAGTCTATTTCTCACTAAGTTGTTAAGATAAAGTTGTTAAAATACATATCCAAGATATCTCTGACATACCTGAATTTGCAATAGTATCTGATAATTTGTCTCATTGTTGCCTCTCGGCAACAGTTTCCCCTTCCTGAGACGGGGTCATATAGTGTGATTAAATCATATCAGCTACTTAACTGACAGTCCTGAGATCAATCTAAGGTGTGCCTGCGTAACAATTGAACGAACAGATGGCAATTATTTGTGTTCTGGCTGAGACGCTATATTATGTTGAGACGTTTATCAACCTGGTAAATTATTGAATGCCTTTCTTAGTAGGTAACCATTCTGAAAATATACAATTACCTGAGGTGAAAAAGTCCAGAGACAAGCTGAAGAAGTCTTACCTTCAGGCCAGAAAAGCAGCAGGAAGAATCAGGATTGAACTGAATCGTTCCCGGGTGATTATACTTGATGAAGACGGGCAGATGGTTAAGTCAGATTTGTTGCGTGATCATTGATAGCTGCTGAACTTTGATGGTCGGTTTTTGTTCGTACTGAACGCACTTCACGGTGGGGAGAAGCATGATGAAATATGAATTAAATACTGTTGAAGCAAGGGTGATTGGTTGTTTACTCGAAAAGTCAGTGACAACACCGGATTATTACCCGCTAACCTTAAATGGTCTGACAACCGCATGTAATCAGAAAAGTAATCGTGAACCGGTCATGAATTTGTCTGAAGCTGAAGTGCTTGATGTTGTTGAAGGCCTGAGAGGTCGTCACTTAGTCAGTGATGAGAGTGGCTTTAACCAGCGGACAAGTAAATATCAGCACCGTTTTTGTAATACAGAGTTTGGTGATTTACAGCTGGATGAACAGGAACTGGGATTTATCTGCTGTCTGCTGTTACGTGGCGCTCAAACGCCCGGAGAACTCCGGACCCGGACGAACCGGTTGTGTACGCTGACGGATGTAAAAGAAGCGGAAGCCGTACTGGAACGTTTGATCGAAAAAGGGTTTGTTGCTTCTTTGCCCCGGGAAGCGGGAAAGAGAGAAATCCGTTATCGACAGACTTTTACACCGGACGATGTTGCTTTTTCATCAGAGGAACAGGCTCCGTCACTTTATCCGGAGGCTGAATTATCCCGTCTTGATCAGCTTGAACAGGAAGTCGGCGAGTTAAGAGCAGAACTTCAGGCTTTGAAAGAGATCGTTCATGAACTGGCAAAATAAACATACGTGAAATAAAGTGAGTCAACATAACAGCTGGTGGATCTACCTGATCAGGACTTCCCGGCATGCATTATATTGTGGTATTACGACCAATGTTGAGCGTCGTTTTGCGGAGCATCAGTCCGGGCGCGGGGCCAAAGCATTAAGGGGAAAAGCTCCCCTGAAACTGGTTTGGTCTCAGCCTGTAGCTTCCCGTCAGGAAGCCCTTCGTTTCGAGGCGAGAATAAAGAAATTGCCCAAGGTAAAAAAAGAGCAGATTGTTGCTGAAAATTTACTATTGTCACAAGTTTTTCCTTTCCACTCATAAGCCATTATTCAACGATTCGTTATTTTTATACTAACCTTTAATTGACAGTCATTGTTAAGAAATAGATTGCTGTTCATGAATTTTAACTACAGAAAGGGCGGTAATGACCCTTATGTCATTAAGAGAGTAATTATGGTTAAGTTGGTTCGGCTTATCTGCGTCATGATTGGCGTGTTGTATTGGTCTGGCGCGAATGCCCAGGGGAATTACTGGCAATATAATGAATTTCTCAATGCATTTCCTCATCAAAAAGCGTTAACAAATCAGCTTGAAAATGAAGTTGGCAGCCCACCGGTTCATCTGAATTTTATTCAGACCCACCCGATTTCAATTTCAGTGATCTACCCGGGACAACAAATTTCTGACTATTGGAGCCGGAATATTAAAGCGTTTGAACTCCGGTTAAAAGAGTTGGGTGTTCAGTATCATATTCATCAGCTGTTTACGCGTCCGAATATGGATATTCGTCAGCAAAGTCAGTCGCTGATGGAAGCATTAAGAAATAAGTCAGATTATCTGATTTTTACTCTGGATACAGCAAGACACAGAAAATTTATCGAACATGTATTAGGGTCTTCGAAAACCAAGCTGATTTTGCAGAATATCACGACACCGGTACGCAGCTGGAAAGCGCGTCAACCGTTATTATATGTCGGGTTTGACCATCAAACCGGTTCTTTAAAACTGGCGCATTACTTCAAGAAAAAACTGAATCCCGGTGCCCGCTATTCTATGCTTTATTTCTCTCCCGGATATATCAGTGAAGCCAGGGGAGATACTTTTATTCAGGCGATGGGAAAACATTATCAGCTGGTTTCTTCATTTTATACTCAGGCGAACCAACAAAGCAGCTATAATATCACCCTGGATAATATCAAACGGAATCCCGATATAAATTTGTTATATGCCTGCTCAACTGATGTGGCCTTAGGTGCGGTTAAAGCCTTGAATAAAGTCGGGCGAAACGATGATGTTTTAGTGAATGGCTGGGGTGGTGGTTCCGCTGAGCTGGAAGCTATTTCACGGGGTGATCTTGATGTGACCGTTATGAGAATGAATGATGATACAGGTGTTGCCATGGCTGAAGCCATTAAATGGGATCTGGAAGGAAAAGAAGTGCCGACAGTTTACTCCGGTAGTTTTGAACTTGTATCCAGTAAAGATTCTCCGGAAAAAATTAAGCAGTTGAAAAAACGTGCCTTTCGATATTCCGACCGTTAAACACAAGAGAAAGATATGGTAAACGATAAAGTCCGGTCCAGCTCTGTCAGGAAAAAGCTCAATATTGCGACCTATTTTACGCGCGCAATTATGATTGTCATTGGTATCCTGACCTTTGGTGTTTTGTTTCAAAGCTATCAGTTCAGCAGTGAGTTGATAGCCCGTGAAGTGAAGAGAATTAACGGGCAGACATCGGACTTTATCCAGGAAATTCTGGATTTCCAGCTTGCTTTAATCAAAACCCACCAGGACAGCAATGCAACCAACTCAGAGCTGCTGGAAGCGGTTATCCGGCATGCTGATACAGAGATTATGCAGTTTTTTGCAGCAGTTGATCAGCTGGATCCGGAAAATACCCCGGACATTCGTTTTATCAGCGGGCTCAATGAAAAAATGTGGGATGACGGCAATGCGGAGTTTTACGGTATCGCGCCCTCTGATCTGCAACGCCTGTCCGGACAAATGAATCTCAACGGGAGCTGGCGGTTGGTGAGTATACCTTCCGTTCTGGAAACCATTTATGCCTTTGCCCGGAAAATTCCGTTAATTAGTATTCGCAACGGTGAAGTGATTGGTTATTTCTATGTGCTTTCCGTGGTCAATAATAACTATGTTTTATCTGAACACATCCGGGAAAGCAGCCATTTGCAGGATCTGATTTTTGCTGTGGGGTCTGATGTGCTTGCTTCAACCCTGAATGGGACAGAATCCTATACTGAGTTTGATCTGCTGCATGCCGGAGATATGTCGGGTCTGAAAGACTTATATACCGTGAGCCAAACGACTCTGTCTGTGAATCATGTTCCGACTCCGCTGGCTGTTTATGCTGTCAACAGCAATCATAATATTGTCGAATTAAAAAGAAATTTTTATTTCAGTATTATTTTTATTGTTGTCGCGATGGGCATGTTGTCATTTGTATTATGGCGCTGGCTGAACAAAAGTATTCGTTTTGAAATTGATAAACTGGTTCAGTTTATTCACAGTATTGTTGATAAGGGAGTAAAGCATACATTTCACGGCTCTAAAATTGAAGAGTTTGATTTATTTGGCCGTGCTTTAGAACATACATTCAAGCGATTTTCGGAACAGGAAAAGCAGTTTGAAAATTTATTTAATTACTCGGTATCACCCACGATTTTGTGGGGAATGAATGGCCATTTAATTCGTATGAATCCGGCTGCTTTTTCCCATTTCTCTGAAGCTGCCCATACCAGCCGTTTCAGATCACTGAAAGATCTGTTATTGCCGGAGATTGAGAAAATCCTTTATACGGAAAAACATCAGTTAGATGAAATTACCACTGAAATTGAAGACAGAATTTTCCGCTGGACGATTTCTCCGATTATTCATGAAGGCCGGGTCGAATCTGTGTTGACTCAGGGGCAGGATGTCACAAGTATTGCTGAGGCAGAAAGAGAAAGTCATCAGGCCAGAAGTGAAGCAGAGAGGGCTGCGAACGCCAGAGCAGATTTTCTGGCAAGAATGAGTCATGAAGTAAGAACGCCACTGAATGGTATTTTAGGTGTCGCTCAGTTATTAAAAGATAATGCCACTGATGCCAAACAAAGTGAGCAGGTTGGTGTTTTGTGTTTATGTAGTGAGCATTTGCTGGCGGTTTTAAATGATATTCTTGATTTTTCCAAAATTGAACAAAATAAATTTAAAATAAGCAATGTACGTTTTTATTTAATGGATACGATTCATGTTGTTGATCGGATTTACCGGCCGCTGTGTGAAGAAAAATCTGTTGAATTTCATATTTCAACCAATATTCACCACAATCTGGTGGTATGCAGTGATCAGGTCAGACTGAATCAAATTATATTTAACCTGTTAAATAATGCGGTGAAATTTACTCACCATGGCAGAATCAGTATTTCATTAAATTTATTCAGTACTGCCAGTGAAGATAAAGAACATTTTCATGTTTGTGTTCAGGACACGGGAGTCGGTATTAAAAATGATGATATCAGCCTTATTTTTGAACCATTTATCCAAAGTGAAACCACATCCATCCGGGAATATGGTGGCAGTGGTTTAGGTCTGGCAATTGTGAAAAATCTGGTTGAGTTAATGAATGGAACGATTACCGTTAATTCTGTGCTGGATGAAGGAAGCTGCTTCGAATTTACCATTCCAATCGATGTTGAGCACCAGCCTGAGCACAATCATGATGAAAACTTACTGGCGGGTCAGTCCAGGCTTCTTTTCGATAAAACGCTGGATGTATTACTGGTCGAGGACAATCATACCAACGCCTATATTGCCAAAGCTTTTTGTGACAAATTTGGTTTGAATGTGACATGGGTTGAAGATGGGCAGAAAGCCCTTGATACGGTAAAACGCCGTCCCTTTGATTTGATATTAATGGATAATCAGCTTCCCAAAATGGACGGGATTGAAGTGACTAAACGCATCAGAGAACAACTGGAGATGAGTGTGCCGGTATATGCCTGTACTGCAGATGATTCAGCTGAAACGCAACAGGCATTTCTGGATGCCGGGGCACAATATGTGTTGGTGAAACCCATTCGTGAAGAGAATCTTTATTCCGCTTTGGTTCATTTTAAAGAAGGGTTGGCAGCCCCGGAGACAAAGACGGCTCTGCGTTAATACTGTTTGCTGCCGGAAAGGCGGGGAAGAAGCAAGGCGTAAGATGAATGATGAACCGGTCAGTATGCCACCGACCGGTGGCGTGTATCAGAACTGGTATCTTACACCAAGAATAATTTGTGGCCCCCAAACGCCGTTGTTTGTCGTTTCCATATTCATTGATAGTTGCCCGGTGGAGTGAAACCTGATGCCGGCACCAACAACTGAATGACGATCCATTCTGCCGATTTTTCCGAACCCTTCCAGTTTGTCGGCAATCCATGTTCTTATACCCACACTCAATTCGACCAGCGTATCTGAGCCGCCACCATCATCTTTCGGGTATTTTATTTCGTGCAGTAACAGGTGTCCGAACATATCCGTTGTTGGTGCCACGGGCCCGTTAAAGCCGATTCCGCCGGCAAGATCCCAGTCATGATCGATCTGACTGTCTGCAGAAGCCCGCACATGGAAGTTATCGGTAATGTTCATACTGAATTCACTGCCGAAAGATTGAGGACTGCTACCGGTTCTGAATTCAAAATAGTTATAGTTAAAGTCAGCAGCTGATGCCCATGAGGAAGCTAAGACGAGCAGGCTGACGGGGATTTTCCTGAAGACGCGGTTTGTCATGAATTTACCTTTCAACGAATCCTGTGGTTGCCGAATTAAATCATTCCGGTGTTATCTGACTTTAGTGGCTGAAATTTGCCCGAATTGAGTATTTCAGCAGCAGTTCATCGTCAGCATCTTGATTAAAGTTCAATGAATCTCCGGAGTAACAGAAACAATTTCAATTTATACGAATCATACTCATATTCCAAGTTTTCACTGATATATCCTCTATACGCAATATCATTATTGGAATATGTATCATTGAAAACGTACCCGCTACATTGAAACCTGCATCTTCAGGTTGCTTGGGTATATGCGTATTTTAAGAACAATAATTCAGATACCGGAATTGTGTTTCTCAAAACCGGGCGCAGAAGGATGGATGATTTAAACACGTACGTCAAGCAGAGAACCGATCATGTCCTGATCACGCTGGATCATATTGGTCCCTATCCGGGCATATTGATTCGACTGATTGAGTTCATGTATCGCATTAATTTTATCCGGAGCCGGAGCCGAATATAAAGCAGACTGCTTATTTGTGTTTGGAAAAGCTTCCATTGGGGGGAGTTCAGGCTTAGCCTGCTCAACTTTCGGATAATCCTGCATGTGGGCCTGATTAAGCTCACGACTACTTCTGTCAGCCATTTGAGCTGATTGCTGAAGCATTTGGTAACCTGACTGAATTGCTGAAACCGGCATAATAAAATCCGCAAAACTACCATAAGTAAATTATAGCAGTTTTACCGGATACGATCAGAATAAACTATTGAGCATCTCAAGTTCTTCTTGCGTCAGCACGGGTTGAGAGGCCGGGTGTAATGACTCGTTGATTTCTGTCTGTAATGATTTCAGTTGAGATGTAGTCATCATCTTCAGCTGGGCTTTCACAGATTCAAATTGATTGTGAGATAATGATTTTGTCCGGGGAACAAAATACATATGCTTATTTTGGTAAGATGAAGTGTGCATAATTTTTCCGCCAACCAACAGTAATGACATCGATCTTAGAAAGATCACCGGAAATGATTGTCCATAAAATGTCATGTTAATGACAGAATTGTGAGTTGGCTCACCGCACCAGATGTTTACTCTGTTGGTTGTGTTTCCCCTTCAGGAAGATACAGCTTACCGGCTAAATGATGCAGTTCAGGTAAGATTCTGTGTATAAGATACAGCTGCTGTAAAACCAGTTGAACTGAACTGCCATCCTGTTCCCGCCAGGCTTCAAGCCGGGCTTTTAATCCTGCCTCTTCCGGGGGCGATAATTCGTGCCGTTTGCTTTGGCCCAGTAATTTATCAGCTAATGCTTCCAGATGCTGATGAATGGTCCGGTGTGCGTCCAGGATCAGCCTGTGAGTGATGTGATTGTCCAGGCGGGTTCTGTGTGCGCCTAAAGCAGAGATATAGCTTAACAGCGCGTGGTTGAGTGTCAGAAAGCGGAAACTTTCTTCTTCCGCTTTTTTATACTTATCCGGTTCTGCCAGCATGTTATTGATGGCCGTGGTTAATGCGGCATCCTGGTCATGCGCATTTCTGCGGGCAATCCGGTAGCGGAGCGTATCCTGTTTGCCTATCCGGTATTGGGCAATGATCTGATCGAGATAGTTTTTATTCGTCAGAATCGCTTCAGCCATCACCTGAGGCAGCCGGTCTGCCTGCCAGTCCGGGAGAATGTAAGTGACGGCAATGACTGCTAAGCCACAACCGATGAAGGTATCCGTTAA
Organism: Vibrio quintilis; assembly: GCF_024529975.1. Lineage (GTDB taxonomy): Bacteria > Pseudomonadota > Gammaproteobacteria > Enterobacterales > Vibrionaceae > Vibrio > Vibrio quintilis. Next base: position 525,734 of record NZ_AP024898.1, read on the forward strand.
CCGGGGCAGAATGATTTCCATGCCCGTACCGCTTTGATTAAAACAGAACAGCACCAGCATTGTGATAAATCCTGTTGCATATCCATATTTATTCAGCCTGAATACAAAAAACATGACCCCGGAAAAAACGATGAAAGCAAGCTGGACCTCATAAGAAGAGAACAGAGGCATCAGGGCACCACCGGCGATAAGCCCTGAGACCGTACCGATCACCCGCAGTCTGATTCTTTTTCTTGTCGCGGAGAAGTTAGGCTGACAGACAAACAGAGTTGTCAGTAATATCCAGTATCCGAGTTCCAGATGAAAGCTTTGCAGAATAATATAACCCGCCGTTAAAGCCAGCGACATTCTGACAGCATGGCGAAACAACAGTGATTCAGGATTCAGACTGGCCTGGATTCTTTGCCACATATTTTTCAGCGTATGCGGGTCTGTATCCGATAATTCACCTTCCATAAACTGATGTGCTTCCGGGTTCTCGATATTACACAGCTGCTTTTCAATTGTGGTCAGATTGTTGAATAAGTAATTGATTTGCGTTAACAGAGCATCGGGGATAGCTTCTTGCTGATGATTCAGGTGCTGAATGGACAACTGAAGTTCATCCAGTGCCAGTGCTGATGATGTTTGATGCTGATAGCTGTCGTTTGTTGCCAGGTCCCGCGCAATATCCCGGCAGGCTTTTGCCTGTTCAGCAAGTAAATATTTAAACCGGAACAAAATATCGGACCGGCTGAAATGATGGGTCAGTTCATAATAACGGGAGTGGGTTGAACTGATGCGTTCATGAATATCCTGTGCCAGAAAATAAATATTCAGAAAGTGATCACTGGTGGTCTGGAGGTGACCTTTCTTACAGTGTGCCAGTAAGGTGGCTTTACATTGATTCAGTGTCAGGACGATGGCTGTATTTAAGTTGGCTTCTTTAATCCGGTATGGCTGAATCTGAAAGCCGGACACCGGGTGGAACATTTCACTTTTCAGATCGAAGTAATCTGCCAGATTGAGGAATACATCACTCAGACTTTGCTGAATTGACTGGCTGGGAAACAGAAGCAGCCAGATGACAGAAAGCAGATAGTACCAGCAGGCGCCACTCAGTAATAATGCGGGTTGCAGCCAAAAGCTGGGATGCTCTGCGGCTGAAGTGCCAATCATAGTATAAACAGCGATGAGCAGAGAACCGAAAGCAATCGTTGCATATCTTGAGCTGATTGCACCGAGCATGATGAAGCTGAAAGTCGATAAAGCCAGCCCGGCTGCAAACAGAACCGGAGAATGAAAGAGCAGCTCAATCGATAAAGTTGCAATCAAAAAACACAATAACGTCAGACAAATGGCTTTGAGTCGTCCGGGTAAATTATCATTTTGTTCCGTCAGTGCCGCAGCAATAATGCCGAGAATTAACGGATTGATCCAGGTGGTCAGGCCATAAGACCCGGCCGGGATGATGGCACCTAAAAAAGCGATCAGAATTAATACTGTATGACGAAGCGTTTTTTTGACCCGGTGCTCCGGGAAATGTTCGAATAATTTCACTTTGTATTTATTACCGGACTAAACTGCGACCCAGAGTGAGGATACTACGTAATCAATATATATCAAAGAATAAGCCGGATGAAGGATGACAGAGACGGGTTATGCGTGAAAGATCAAGAAATCCTGAATTCTTTGTTTACAGTATATATGGTATATCTACGATAAAGCCTTTACAGCAAACGGGATTTTTATATGATGCAGCTACAGGCTGGCAGGACTGCACGATATTTTATATATGATGAATTTTGTCAGGTAGAGATTAAAGATGCATCTTTGATCATCCGTTCATCTGATGTCGAGGAAACTATCCCTTTTATGGTCTGGGATGGCTCGATACAAATGAACCGGGGAATTATATGGGGGCAGCTTCAGTTTTTTTCCCGTGAAAAGGAAGGTGTCCGTTATAGCTGGCTTGTTCAAGGCTTACCCTGGCATGAGTGTCGCCCCTTTGCTGAAAAAGCGCTGGCAGCCTATTCAGACTGGTATCAGCAGCAATCTGTCCGCTTTTCTTCTGTGATTCCGCAGTGGGATTATGAATTATTAAAACTGATATCATCGCCTGACTTTGTTTCTCATGCACAGTTTAATCAGTGGCATAATCTGGTGAGTAAAGATCTTGAGAAACTTGAGATGACCTTCGAGGAGCTGGTTGAACAATGTCCCGAAATTCCGGATATGATTATTTTCTGGTACAAAGACGGGGAAACAAATCTGGAAGAGCGGAATCAGCATTGGACAGATACTGAACGTTCACATTGGGCAGAATTATTTTCCTCCTTTGAATCTTCTCCGCTGAACCCCTCTCAACAATCCGCTGTTTTATTAAATGATAACAATAATCTGGTACTGGCAGGTGCTGGCTCGGGTAAGACCAGCGTGCTCTCGGCGAGGGTGGCCTATCTGATGAAAAGCCAGCTTGCAGATGCCGGTCAGATTCTGATGCTCTCTTTCGGCAGAGACGCTGCAGATGAAATGCGTTCCCGGTTAAACCTGCGGATTGGCCAGACAGCTCAGGCAGTGACCGTGAATACATTTCATCAGCTGGGTCTTTATATCATCAGAGAAGCCGAAGGTCAGGATGTACAGTTGTCCCCGGTTGCTGCTCAGGAAGAACAAAAACAAGCATGGATGGCGGAATGGCTGAAAAAACACTGGATGACGCCAACCAATTATAAACGCTGGCAAAAGCATTTGAATCAATGGCCGATTGCTTATATCAAAGGGGATGAAGATCTTGGAAGTCATGCGGAAAGCCCGCAGTTAATTGCCTGGCTTACCCGGCAGGTTGAGCAGCTGTCGTTATCCGGGATGAGTAAGAGAAGTATTCAGCAAAAGATGATTTCACGGGATGATTATTCCCGTTTAAATAGTGAACTGTCGCTGTGCTGGCCGTGCTATCAGGCATGGACACAAATGCTGAAAGAAACAGAGCAGATTGATTTTAACCTGATGATCACCAGAGCAACGGAGCATGTGAAGAAAAAACGGTTTAAGTCTCCCTGGCGGTTCATCATGGTGGATGAGTATCAGGATATTTCTCCGCCGAGGCTGGCGCTGCTTGAAGCTTTATGCGGGCAGCAAAAAAATCAGGGCAATCTTTATGCGGTCGGTGATGACTGGCAATCTATCTATCAGTTTACCGGCTCTGATGTGGATTTAACCACAAGATTCCGCCAGCGTTTTCCCGATTCGTCGGTGACTTATCTGGATACGACTTACCGTTTTAATCAGAAAATTGGAGAAGTTGCCAATCAGTTTGTCCAGGTGAATCCGAATCAGCTGCGGAAACCTCTGAACAGTTATCAGCAAAGTGATGATGATGCCGTATTTGTTATGTCCGGTCACCGTACAGAGGCGACACTTGAACAGCTGAACAGACAAGCAACAGAAAACAAATCGGTCTTATTGCTTGGGAGAAACCATTATCATCAGCCTGAGTTACTTGAAGACTGGCAGAAACGTTATACCCGGCTTGATATTCAGTTTATGACCTGTCATGCCAGTAAGGGGAAAGAAGCTGATTATGTCGTGATCACCGGGGTGGATGAAGGGCAGTTTCCGGCCAGAATAAAAATGACTCATCTGGATACCGCATTAAATGCGTCTGATGATGGGTTTCCCGATGCGGAGGAACGTCGTCTTTTCTATGTGGCGATGACCAGAGCGAAAGAAAAAGTATGGATAACTTACAATGCCAGCGGGTCGGCTTTTATCCGGGAACTGGCAGAAGGTCCATACTCTGTTGTTATTGAAAAATAAACCCGTATCAGGTCCGGGCTTTGAGATAAGAATCATAGTCAGGAATGACAATCTCTGACGTTTGGGCAATCTGCTCAGATGAGAAAATAAAGTCAGCACTGGCCCGGTTAATTGCAACCGGGATGTTCCATACGGTTGCAATTCTGAGTAAGGCTTTCACATCCGGATCATGCGGTACTGCATTCAGTGGATCCCAGAAGAAGACTAATACGTCAATTTTACACTCAGAAATCATCGCCCCAATTTGCTGATCACCACCCATTGGGCCACTAATCATCGGCTCAATTTCAAGTCCGGTTTCTTTGGCTAATAAATGCCCGGTTGTTCCGGTTGCGTATAATTGATGTCGGGATAATTGTTCGAGGTTCTCTTTGACCCAGGATAAAAGACTGGCTTTGCAATGGTCATGTGCGACAAGCGCGATGCTTTTACGCGCTTCAATGGTTCTTTGAGTTGTTTGCATGAATAAGTTCTCATGTGTGTGAACGGCTTACGCCCAAATTTGCTTTCCGGCTGCTTGGGTATTTATAAAAATATATATAATAGGAATTAGATAAATGAATCAATTAATTTTCATGAGAACTGAGAATCGGGTCTGATCCAGTTATGTGTAAAAAGAAAAGTGTGATAAGCAGAAAAAGTGATAAAAAACAGCGTATACCCAAATAACCCTTCATCTTCAGGTTGATTGGGTATCATAATAAAGAAACAGGAAAATAAATTCGGGCATTATTGCTGTTTTTCTTAACTTCTGACGGGAGCATAATAAGGCTCCCCTGTCAGATATACTCAGGCATCCTGTCTCTTCCGGTTGTTTGAGTATAGATTTATTATGCTTTTGATTTTACAACCGTATTTCTGTTGAAATACGGTTTTTTTCGCCGTACTGTTGTGGGTCAACAAGCACTGGGCTCTTCATGTTCAAGACTAAATTGGTACCCTTCAGGAATCACCACAATTCCCTTTTCTGAGATATGAAATTTTTTACCGTCTTCGGCCAGGTTGACACCAACTTTTGTATATGGCGGCACGCTAACGTGTTTATCAATAATACATTTTCTCAACTGGCAGCCTTCTCCGATATCGACATCATCAAAAATAATACTGTCAACGATGGTTGCTCCATCACGGATTTTTACATCGGATGAAATAATCGAGTGTTGTACTGAGCCACCGGAATTAATGACACCATTTGCAATGATTGAGTTAATGAAGATACCTTCATTTCCGGTTGCTGATGAAACGGTCCGGGCCGGCGGAAACTGAGGCTCATAAGTCCGGATAGTCCAGTCTTTCTGATACAGATTCATCGGAGGAAGTGGTTCAAGCAAATCCATATTGGCGTCATAATAGGAATCAATTGTTCCGACATCCCGCCAGTATAAATCCCGCGCCACCCGTCCTTTATCACCACAGAAGTGATAAGCATAAACCTGATTAGTTGTGATTAATTCCGGAATAATGTCATTACCGAAATCATGACTGGAACTATTTTTTTCAGAGTCTTCAGTCAGTGCACTTTGGAGTGTGTCCATATTAAAGATGTAAATCCCCATAGACACCAGACTGCGGGTTGGATCTGAAGGCATAGACGGCGGATCTGCCGGTTTTTCTATGAACTCTGAGATTTGTCCGTTGGCCTGCGTTTTGATCACGCCAAAAGGACAGGCTTCTTCACGGGGGACGCTCATACAGGCAATGGTCAGCTTCGCCTCGTTTACAATATGCTGTTCAAGCATCGGGGCGTAATCCATACGGTAAATGTGATCACCGGAAAGTACGACCACATATTTTGCGTCGCTGCGCGATAAGAGCCACATATTGTGGAAAATCGCATCGGCGGTGCCTTCATACCATTTTCCTCCTTTACGCATCTGAGGCGGAACTGCGGTGATGTAGTCTCCCAGTTCAGGATTAAACACCGACCAGCCATCCCGCAAATGCTTTTGTAAAGAGTGAGACTTATACTGGGTTAAAACCAGTATTTGTCTTAATCCTGAATGTAAACAATTAGTCAGTGTGAAGTCGATGATCCGGTATTTACCACCGAAAGGAACCGCTGGTTTGGCGCGATCATCTGTAAGGGGGGAAAGCCGGGAACCAACACCGCCAGCAAGAATGACGGTTAATGTCTTTTGCATCTTTTTTCTCCCTGAAGTTAGTGCGCTCTGCTTTCAGTATAGAGTGCATATTCAGGGTTTCGCCAGAACAAAAATTGTAGTCAGTTTAGATATTTATACCCAAGCAACCTGAACCCTGCATCTTCAGGTTGCTTTGGTATATCCCTGGTTGATCTGAATCATGCCTGAGCCCGGCAGAAGTGACCTGATCCAGACATCATCCGGGAGATTTCAGTATACTATACCCAAATGACTTCAAGATGCAGGATTCAGAGCTTCATCAACAGGCTCAGTTCAAGGAAAATAACCGAAGGAATGATGACGCCTTTCGAGGTTGTTTGACGCAGAAATGAACCTGTTGATGCGCTCCCGAAGGGCGGGATTGATTGGCGCCTGTCCTGCGTGACTGATTTTCAACGCAGAATGACTCTGTTTACAAATCAGTGCCTTGCTCAGAAACCAATTCATTCTCGCTGAACATGCATCCTGAGGTCACTTGGGTATATACCCAAACAACCTGAATATTGAGGTTGCTTGAGTGTATGTTGCAGATCTGAACTGATAGTTAAGTCATATGTCCGGCTGCCGATAAGATAAATGTATAAAGCATTCAGGAATTGAGAAAAATATGAAAAAAGTGCTCATGATTTTGATTTTACTTTTGGGAATCGGTGGTGCCGGAGCTGGTTATTACCTGTTTTTTATGAAATCGCCGGAGAAACCGGCAGATGCAACAACGATTGAAAAGCCTGAAGTTAAAAAAACAGCCACAGCAGAGACGGAGCCGCAAAAGCCTGTTAATACAAAATTTTTTGTGAATGAGCATAAATTGCCCGTTCGCAATGAACGAAGTGATGATGCTTATCCGGTCCGTTATTTATATAAAGGTAACCAGGTCATTGTGCTTGAGCAAAAAGAAGGATGGGGCCGGATTTCGAGATATTTTGTCTATGAGGAAGGCGGACCTGAAGTTGCTGAATGGGTTTCTATGCAGGGATTGAGCGAAACCAGGCCAGTTATCTCTAAAGCAGAAAAAGAAGAAATATTAACAGCCTATATTAATAAATCTGATGATTTAAAACTATATCAAGAAAAATTTATCCAGGTGACGGGTAAATTAATCGATGAGAAAATTTGCACACCTGAAGATTTCGATGAATTGAAAGGATGGGTTCGCTCGGTTAAATATAAAAACAGAAATGTGTATTTTATTTATTGTGGTGGTTTGAAAGTAGCGGATAAAATATATCTGGATGTCAATAGTGGTGAAATTTTCTACCAGTAATCAATATATTTAGCTAATACGAAATATATAATAACCAGAATCATTTAATGATTAAAATTGTCATTAAATGATTCTGTTTTTTTATTAAATTTTTATGAATGTGAAATTCGTTCCTTTTTAACTCATTGATTTTATGATGTTTGTCGATATTTCTCCTCTGCCAACAATCTATTATTTCCTGTTAAAACAATACCTTATATTTTAAGTGTTAATTCCATCCATTAAATGTGTCTGTTTTTGAGATTTCGATCAAGTTTGCAAAATAATGTCCGTTATTAATTTGAAATGTCCCGATCTTGAATTAGCTTAAATGTGACGGCAATAATCTTTTTATTTCAAGCGCTTTTAAAAAAACTTAATTATTTTGTCGGTTGGTGATCAAATATATTTGACACCTTTCATTATAAAAACTATTGAATTTGTTATATGAAATGGAGTCTTTAATGGACAAAATCGCTTTAATTACCGGATCAGAAGGTGGTATTGGATCAGCAATTACCAGTCAGCTTGTAAAAGATGGTTTTCGTGTTATTGCTGCTTATTACACGGGGTGTTATGACGCTGCATTAAAAATATTTAATGACAATGGATTCACAGATAAACAAGTGCGTTTATTCGAAATAGATGTAACAAATACGGCTGAATGTTTTGAAAAACTTGGAGCGCTTCTCGAAGAAGAAGGTCATATTGACGTAGTTGTCAATAATGCGGGGATTACCCGTGATGGTTTGTTTAAAAAAATGCCTGCAGAGAACTGGCTGGATGTAATCAATACAAATTTGAATAGTGTCTATAACGTGACCCGTCCGTTATTTGGTGCGATGTGTGAACGAAAATCAGGCCGTGTGGTGAACATTTCATCTGTGAATGGTCTGAAAGGACAATTCGGTCAGGCAAACTATTCAGCAGCGAAAGCCGGCATGATCGGTTTTTCAAAAGCGCTGGCAGCAGAAGGTGCAAGAGACGGTGTGACTGTGAATGTCATTGCTCCCGGATACACAGGAACACCAATGGTTGAAAAAATGAAACCTGAGGTACTGGATTCTATCGTTCAACAGGTTCCGATGAAACGCCTTGCCAAACCGGAAGAAATTGCCAAAGCAATCAGCTTCCTGGTGAGTGAAGATGCGGCGTACATTACAGGTGCGACTCTGTCCGTTAACGGCGGCTTGTACATGAGCTAAGTGAGAGAGGCGTTTACTGATGGAAAAAGTATATATCGTTGCGGCAAAACGTTCCGCACTTGGCTCCTTTGGGGGCAGTCTGAAAGGGGTTGGCGTTGGTCAGCTTGCTGCTACTGTCATTAAAGGCGCGATGGATTCAGCTAAGTTAGATCCGGCAGTCGTAGATGAGGTCATTCTTGGTAATGTTGTCAGTGCTGGTCAGGGAATGGGCGTTGCCCGTCAGGCTTCACTGTATGCCGGCATTCCTCATACGGTTCCGGCGTATGCCATCAATATGGTATGTGGTAGTGGCATGCGATCCGTCATGGATGGTGTGAATCACATCAAAGTTGGTGATGCGCAGGTTGTCGTTGCTGCCGGTGCTGAAGTGATGTCTCAAATACCATATGCCATTCCCGCTGGTGTGCGTGACGGACACAAAATGGGCAATATGAACTGTGTTGATTTACTGATTAATGATGGATTAACCGACATATTTAATCAGTACCACATGGGTGTGACAGCTGAAAATATTGCTAAAGAATATGCAATTTCTCGTCAGGAACAGGATGAATTCGCTCTTTCCAGCCAGAAAAAAGCTGTTGCTGCAATAGAAAGCGGAAAGTTTGTTGATGAAATCGTTCCGGTTGAGATTAAAGTAAAACGTGAAACCCGCCTGTTTGACACCGATGAGTATCCCAAAGCGAATACGTCGATGGAAGTTCTGGCGAAACTGCGGCCTGCATTTGATAAAGAAGGCACAGTGACCGCAGGGAATGCGTCGGGCATTAACGACGGAGCAAGTGCGGTAATTCTTGCTTCTGAAAGTGCAGTGAAAAAATATGACCTGGTGCCAATTGCTGAAATTATCAGCTGTGCACAAGGAGGCGTTGATCCAAAAGTCATGGGACTGGGACCGGTTCCAGCAGTAACAAAAGCACTCAGACAAATCGATATGTCATTAACTGATATGGATGTTCTTGAGTTGAATGAAGCTTTTGCGGCGCAGGCTTTAGGGGTTGTGAAAGGTTTGTCGGAGGAGTTTTCTGTTTCTGAAGAAGAGATTCTGAGCAAAGCAAATCTCAACGGTGGTGCAATTGCACTCGGCCATCCTCTGGGCGCATCAGGTAACAGAATATTGGTCTCTCTGGTTCATGAATTGAGAAAGAGAGGGAATCAGTATGGAGTGGCATCACTATGTATCGGCGGTGGAATGGGAACCGCGGTCGTCGTGAAGGCCGTTGGCTAGTTGAAAGGAATAAAATTTTAAAATTTTAGGAGATACATTTATGTATACGGACTTTTTTAAAACATTTACAGATCAAACAGAAAAAACTCTGGAACCATTTTTTAAATTTAACAAAATTCTAACAAAAAATGTTGAAGTACTTACTGAACTTCAGCTTGGGTCAATGCGTGCTTACAGTGATATTGGTTTAACCCAAATGAAAGCCGCAAGTGACGTGAAAGATGCAGCTACACTCGCAGCTTACAGTACACAGCAGTTAACAACATTATCTAAATTGTCTCAACAGATGATCGACGACAGCAACAAGCTGCAGTCGATTGCGAAAGAGTTCAAAGATGATGTTGAAAAATTGACAACTGATAACCTTTCAACAGTCACTCCTGCATAACTCCGTGTATTTTGGCCGCCTTGGGGGGAGGCGGCTCTTTTTTTTAACTAAGGAGTAGGTTTATGTTTCAACACTTCTTTTCGGACTATCTCGTAAAGATTCAGGAAACGAACCAAAAATGGTGGGAAGATCTGGAAACTCAGCGGGAAGTCTTCAATTCGCCCTTGAATAAAGCGATGCAGGAAGTGAACTATGATGATACTGCAAAACTATTTGAGAGGGCTGCCGGCCAGCCAGCTGCATTAATGAATCTGCAGATGGAGTGGTGGAAAAAACAATTAGAAATCTGGCAAAACGTTGTTTTAGCCGGAAAAAAAGAACAGCTGATCGAAGCAGAGCATGGTGATAAACGTTTTTCGGATGACGCATGGAAAGATGAAGCACTTTATAACTTTATCATGCAGTCCTATTTGTTGTTCGGAAAAACATATCTTGACACAATTGATTCAATTGATGGCGTCGATGAAAAAGTCAAAGAACGTATCCGCTTTTTCTCCCGTCAGACAATCAACGCACTTTCACCCAGTAACTTTATTGCAACCAATCCGGAATTACTGAAATTAACAATTGATAGTAACGGTCAGAACCTGATTGATGGTATGGAAGCATTAAAGGAGGATGTTGCGTCGAGTGCGGATATTCTGAAAGTCCGGATGACGAATAACAATGCATTCCGTGTCGGACAAAATGTTGCAACCACGCCAGGTAAAGTTGTTTTTAAAAATGACTTATTCGAGCTGATTCAATATACCCCGATGACAGAGCAGGTGCACAGCACCCCATTGTTAATTGTTCCGCCATTTATCAACAAATACTACATTCTTGACCTTCGGGAAAAGAATTCTATGGTTCGTTGGTTGCTGGAACAAGGCCATAGCGTGTTTATGATGTCCTGGCGAAATCCGGGGCCGGAGCAGGCTGAACTGGGTTATGAAGATTACGTGCTTGACGGTGTCGTAAAGGCCGTGACTGCAGTCGGAGATATTTCCGGCCAGGAGCAGATTAATACAGCTGGTTATTGCATCGGTGGTACTCTGCTGGCAACAACAATGGCTTACTATGCTGCGAAACGGATGAAACGGCGGATTAAGTCAGCTTCATTCTTTACAACCCTGCTTGATTTTACGCTGCCCGGAGAAGTTGGTGTTTACATCAATGATCCGGTGATCAGTGCAATTGAAATGCAAAACTCAGCCAAAGGCTTCATGGATGGCCGCTCCCTCAGCGTGACATTCAGTATGCTCAGAGAAAACAGTCTCTACTGGAATTATTATGTTGATAATTATCTGAAAGGAGCCAATCCGGTTGATTTTGACTTACTCTACTGGAACAGTGACAGTACGAATGTAAGTGCGGCTTGCCATAACTTCCTGTTAAGAGAGCTTTATTTAGAAAATAAACTGATCGAGGAAAAAGGTATCAAAGTCGGTGGTGTCTGGATTGATCTGAGTAAAATCAAAATTCCGAGCTATTTCATTTCTGCCCGGGAAGATCATATTGCATTGTGGGAAGGTACTTACCGTGGTGCGATGAATCTGGGCGGTGATAAAGTCTTTGTGCTTGGTGAATCCGGTCATATTGCCGGTATCATTAATCATCCGGCTAAGAATAAGTACGGTTACTGGGTGAGTGACAAGCTGGAAGCAGAGCCGAAAGACTGGCTTGAACATGCCAAACGAACGGATGGTTCCTGGTGGAGTCACTGGAATGAGTGGCTGGTCAGTTTCTGCGATGAGGAAAAAGTTGAACCATTCCCTGTCGGAGGTGAAGGTTACCCTGTGCTTGGTGAAGCGCCGGGAGATTACGTGAAGCAGGTTCTGCCGGTTGTACCGGAAGAAAAAGCAAAAGCGTCATGACCTTTTCGGTGATGTTGATAAGATGCCGCCTTTACGGGCTAACTCCGATCAGTTAAGTAAATGATCAGTTGAACGATCCTGTGGTTGGTTGAAAATACCCTCAAGCATTTATGTTTGAGGGTATTTTTATGTTGGCTCACTGGCTTATTGATGTTGATGACTTTGCTTCTCCGGAATCTCTTGCACTCTTTCAAAAAGAGCTTCCACTAGAGTGGATAAATCAAGCACTTGATGAAACAAATAAAGCGAGCATGAGGCGGCGAAAGCTACCTGCTGAGCTCGTAGTCTGGCTCGTTGTTGGAATTGGTTTGTACCGTGACCGGCCTATTACTGATGTACTTGATAAATTAGATCTGAAGCTTTCTAATTCTCTGGGAGAGTCCATTGCTCCAAGCGCTATACCCCAAGCAAGAAAGCGATTAACAGCCAAACCTCTCGAAGCCCTATTCTCTTTAACAGCCGAGCATTGGACAGGTGCGGAAGACAATAAAGATACATGGTATGGGCTGAGACTTTTCTCGGTCGATGGCACCCAGTTTAGAACGCATGATACCAGTCCTCTGGCCGAACATTTTCATTACGTTAAACACAGCAAAACTCGCCATACCGAATACCCTATTGTCAGATTATGTGCACTTTGCTCCCTACGCAGCCGTCTACTCTATAATGTTGCTTTTGGCCCAAGTTCTACAGGCGAAGTGAACTATGCAAAGCAGCTCATTCCCTCAGTTCCTGCCAACTCCCTTACTATTTTTGACCGATGCTACCTAAGTGCAGAGCTGATGATTAACTGGTCACGACAACACGGTTCAAGCCATTGGATGACCCCGATAAAATCTAATACTCAGTATGAAGTTATCGAACAGCTGGATGAGGAGGGTCGAGATTTAATAGTGGAGATGAGCGTCTCTCAACATGCATTAAGGCAAGACCCGAGCCTACCTGAAAAATGGCAAGCAAGGCTCGTTCTTTACCCGGAGCAAGAGCAACCCAACCATATCAAAGGGCTCCTTACCTCTCTAACCGACAGCCAGTATAGTCTCCAATCTCTGCTTGATGTCTATTTTGAGCGGTGGGAAGTTGAGAACAGCTACGGCGAAATAAAGCACGATATGCTTGAGGATGAAGTGTTACTGCGAAGCCAGTCAGTTGAGGGAGTGGAACAAGAAATATGGGGAATACTTATCGCCTACAACCTTGTTCGTTTGGAGATAAGCCGTATTGCTAAAGAGGCAGGGGTATCACCTTTGCGGATCAGTTTTATGATGGCGCTTCGAGATATCCAGGACGAGCTCATGTGGTGTGCAATAGCTTCACCAGGCTCGATCCCCAAAAAACTGAGGGCGATGCGTGAACGTGTAAAACGCTACATCTTGCCTGAGCGAAAAAAACGGCCCAAATCAAGGACCGTTCGTATAAGTAAGACCCGCTATCCAGTTCGCTCCAAGCACCTTAAGTGATAGGAGTTAGCCTTTACGGGCGGCTTTTTTGTCCCTGAAAGCTGGTATTCTCCGCGATAAGAAAAGCGAATTATTTTTACAGTTCTCTTCTTTAGGGGATTAATGATAAAATTCCGCCTTTATTTTTTCACTTTGTCTGGTATCGCAGTCTCTTCAGGTCTGCGGTTTTCAGGACGCTTGCTTTTATAAAGTGTGTTTTCAGGCCGTCCGGAATGAACGTCAGACAGAAAAATACCATGAACCCAGGGTTATAATTCAGATGGTTAATAACACAATTCAGTGGTTTCCCGGCCATATGCATAAGGCACGTAAGGAAATCGAAGAAGTGATTCCGCAAATTGATGTCATTATTGAAGTACTGGATGCCCGCATTCCTTTCAGTAGTGAGAATCCGATGATTGCTGAATTAAGAGGAGACCGGCCTTGCGTTAAGGTTTTGAATAAACGGGATCTGGCCGATCCGGAAGTGACCGAATTGTGGATTCATCATCTTGAACAGGAAAGAGGCGTAAAAGCGTTGGCAATTACCACGCAGCACCCTCAGGAAGTTCATAAAATCATGGAGTTGTGCCGGAAACTAGCCCCGCACCGCGAAGAGATTGGCAAAAATATCCGCACTATGATTATGGGAATTCCTAATGTGGGTAAATCGACTATTATTAATACCTTAGCCGGCCGGACGATTGCTCAAACGGGTAACCAGCCTGCCGTAACCCGTCGTCAGCAACGGATCAATCTGCAAAACGGGATTGTGTTATCCGACACCCCGGGGATTCTGTGGCCAAAAGTTTCAAACCCGCATTCCGGGTTTCGTCTGGCAGCGACCGGTGCAATCAAAGATACGGCCATGGAGTATGAAGATGTTGCATTTTATACGGTGGAATACCTTGCAGCGGCTTACCCGGAATTATTAAAAAGTCGCTATTTGATTGAGGAAACCCCTGAAAGTGATATTGAATGGCTTGAAGCCATCGGTCGAAAGCGGGGTGCATTGCGTGCCGGTGGACGGATTGATCTGCATAAAGCCTCGGAAATTCTGTTGCATGAACTTCGTTCCGGAACAATTGGTGGTATCACGCTGGAAAGGCCGGAAATGATTGATCAGGAACTGATCGATGCTGAGCGGGAAGAACTCAGAAAATCGGAAGAAAAAGCGAAAAGAAAAGAAGAACGCAGAAAACGCTATTTAAAAAATAAGCGCTGATGTTGTTGCCTGATTTATTCCGGAGAAACGAACTGATGCTGGCTGTTTCTCCGGAACATCAATTAAACGCTGATGATTTCAATTCGTTGTCAGCCAGTCATTTGAGCAATCTTTAACAGGATTTGCTCCAGTTCATCCCACGGCATTAATTGCGAATCAATCACTTCAATCCGGGATTCAAACCCTTCCAGACTCATTTCATTCACAGTAATCATTTGCTGATGAACGTTAAATGAATAACAGCCTTTATCCGTATTGATGACCGCTTTAACCCGTTCGGCAGTCAGTTCACTCAGCATAGAGAACAGCACGTCAAACGAGAAAATCAATTCAGCGCCAAAAATCCAGCCACAACTGAAATAGCCTTCTCCCTTGTTTTCTTTACGGATAAATTTCTGATCCGGTGCCAGTTCAAATTCCGGCTCCAAAAGATGATGATGGTGGTGATGAGTTTCTTTACTTTGATCGCCGGACAACAGTGGTTCCATCTCCAGTAACTCAGGTGACAATTGCCCGTCTTGGATCAGCTGTGTGAGAATTTTTTTGGGGGTCTGTTGGGCTGTCCAGTGACTGAAGTTGTCACGATCTTCAACCTGACACAAGTCATCTTTATTGCCGATTACAATGTCAGCGCAGGCCAGCTGATCGCGAAAGTTTTGGTGAGACGTATATTGCGGGTCACTGAAACAGCGAGGATCAACCAGTGCAATTGTTGCCTTCAACTCAATATAAGGCTGATATTGCTCAGATTGCAGAATGGAGATTACTTCTTTTGGATGTCCTAATCCGGTCGGCTCAATCAGTAACCGATCCGGTTTCTGACGCAGTAGTGCGGTCAGGCCTACTGACATCGGAACACCGGCTGTACAACACATACAGCCTCCGGGAACTTCTTTGACAATCGCATCCTGTTCTGAAAGCAATGCACCATCGATACCGATCTCCCCGAATTCATTGACTAAAATGGCCCAGTTTTCATGGGCGGGCTTATTTTTCAACAGGTGAAGAATCGCAGTTGTTTTTCCTGTACCCAGAAATCCTGTGATGATGTTGACAGGGACACGTTGCGTCATAATACTGGCTCCGAATGACATAAAATTATCCCGCAGTATATACCCAAACAATCTGAAGATGCAGGTTTCAGTGAGATTTGTCAGGCTCTGAGACAAGGCTCTGATTTGAAGGAGCATGATTCATGGTTTGCCGGAACGGCCTGTCACACGGGCTCTGATCCGGTTTAAAACCCGGCAGGATAGTGAATTTCATCCGGTATCAATGTAAAAGGCGTGCTATCATAGCACGCCAGTTTTCCCGCGACTCACATCGTAAGCTTGCGTTTGGTTTGTCTTCAGACACCAACTGATTGCGGGACGATCTTCAGTATTACACTGTCACCTGATTGTCCGTAAGGCTATTCTTTCCTCCGTTATGAGATGTTTTGCCTTACACGTTAATTATGGTACAGAATCGGGATAAAACAAGTGACTGTTTCCCGGTACAAGAGTAAGTTGTTAATACCATTACCTATTAAATGTGAAATACAACATTTCATTATTGATTCTTTGGCTGGCTTATCTGATGCGTATAATCACGCTCGTCGAGATGTCACTTTTTATGTATTTCCTGTCTGTGAGGCCCGTTTTTATGTCCAAAAGAGAGAATTTTAAACCTTCTATGCTTGCAAAAGTTCCAAAAGATGCAATTAATCAATTTCTCTCTAAGGATAAAACGCCGGTTTCTGTTCTTTGTCTGTCCGTGCTTGTCGGGATTTTTGCCGGTTTTGTCGGTACCTATTTTGAACTGGGTGTTCACTTTGTATCCGAAACCCGGACCAAGTGGCTGATCAGCGAAATCAGCCATGTGCTGCCTTTGTGGCTGGCTGCATTTCTGATCAGTGCTGCACTTGCATTCGTCGGTTATTACCTGGTACACAGGTTTGCTCCGGAAGCTGCCGGTTCAGGGATTCCGGAAATTGAAGGGGCAATGGATGGCATGCGCCCGGTACGGTGGTGGCGGGTTTTACCGGTCAAATTTATCGGTGGTCTGGGTGCGTTAGGCTCCGGGATGGTCTTAGGCAGAGAAGGGCCGACAGTCCAGATGGGCGGTGCAATTGGCCGGATGGTTTCTGATTTGTTCCATGTGAAGAATAATGATACGAAGCACACATTGCTGGCATCCGGTGCGGCTGGTGGTCTGGCGGCAGCATTCAATGCACCACTGGCCGGGATTTTATTTGTTGTGGAAGAGATGCGGCCGCAGTTTCGTTACTCCCTGATTTCTATCAAAGCTGTGATTATCGCTTCCGTTTCTTCCAACATCGTTTTCAGGCTCATTAACGGGCAAGATGCGGTTATTTCAATGCCTCAGTACGATGCGCCGGAAGTCAAAACATTATGGTTATTCTTATTGCTTGGCGTGTTGTTTGGTATTTTCGGGGTGTTCTTTAACCGGCTGGTCACCTTTTTTCAGGACATCTTTGTCAAAATTCACAAGAATGACCGCAAACGTTATTTACTGGTTGGCTCGTTACTGGGCGGCTGTTTTGGTCTGACGCTGCTGTATATTCCGGAATTAACCAGCGGCGGTATTTTTCTGATCCCGATTATTACCAAAGGCGGTTACTCAGCTGAAATTCTGTTATTGCTGTTCCTGGGCCGGATTCTGACGACTATGCTGTGTTTCGGTTCAGGAGCTCCGGGCGGAATTTTTGCGCCGATGCTGGGCCTTGGAACCTTGTTTGGTTACGCTTTCGGCTTAATTGCTGCCAGTGCCTTTCCTGAATTATCGATTGATCCGGGTACATTTGCGATTGCCGGAATGGGGGCTCTGTTTGCCGCCACGGTTCGTGCTCCGATTACCGGGATTATTCTCGTGATTGAGATGACCAATAATTATTATCTGATTTTACCTTTAATTATTACTGCACTTGGTGCGGTGGTCTTTGCGCAGTTGCTGGGCGGAGAGCCGATATACAGTCAGCTGCTGCACCGGACACTGAAAAACGATAAGTTGCGTCAGCAGGATTTACCGCCGCAGGAAAATGGGGCAGCTTCATAACTTTATAAACGCTTTGATCAAAAAATCCGCCGGAATGGCGGATTTTTTTCATCAGA
Organism: Vibrio quintilis; assembly: GCF_024529975.1. Taxonomy (GTDB): domain Bacteria; phylum Pseudomonadota; class Gammaproteobacteria; order Enterobacterales; family Vibrionaceae; genus Vibrio; species Vibrio quintilis. The sequence continues at coordinate 543,370 of NZ_AP024898.1, forward strand.
CCAAATGTAAGAATGATTACATTTCTTTGATCGATGGAATATAACCGTATTCCAGTACCAAATCCCGCACATGATCTGATTTCAGATACTTAGTAAACTGATTCGTCTCTTTGCTGACTTTTTCCGGATAGTGAAGAATCAGAAAAGGTCTGGATAGCTGGTACTTGCCGTTAGAAATATTTTCCGGCGTGGCTTTGATACCTTCAAATGTTAAGGCTTTGACTGAACGATCGACTGAGCCGGTCGAAATAAAACCGATGGCCTGTGCATTATGAGTGACCAGTGATTTCACCATGCTGTTACTATTGACGACCAGATTGTTCGGGCTGATATCTGAAACCAGCCGGTTATTCACCACCCGGGTTAAACCCAGCAGACTCTCAAAACTAAAGCGGGAGCCGGAAGAGGCTTCACGGGTGACAACAGCAATCTTTTGGTCGTTGCCTCCGACTGCTTTCCAGTTAGAAATCTGGCCCTTGTAGATTTTGTAAATCTGTTCCCGGGTCAGGTTTTTAATCGGATTTGCCAGGTTCACAACGATCGCCAGCCCATCATAAGCCAGCAACTGAACTTCAAGCTTACTGTCCAGTTCAATCTCGGTCATATAGCGTGAACTCATTGCCACATCGGCAACCCCTTTTTTGATCAGGGTAATACCAGCGGTAGAGCCAACACCCTGAACGGCAATATAACTGTTCGGGTGAGTCGCGTTATAATCTTCTGCCAGTACATCCATGATTCGGGCAACTGAAGTTGAGCCGGAAACAGTAATTTCTTCGGCCGTGGCCTGAGAGGTAACAGCCGTACTGATCATTAAAGTACTGAGCAAGAGATTAAATAACAAACGCAGCATAGTTGACTCCATATATTGATAGAAGAAAGCATATTATGAGTATTTGATGACACTTTTGTGACGAAGTCTGTGCCATGCCGTTATTTTTCAACAGATTGTCAGGATTGTTTATCGAGTTCATGCACCAGATCGTTTATACTCATTTTATTGACTATTATGCGTTTTTCGCGATTTTGTTCCGGTTTTATCCTGTGGAATCTGACGTGAACAGCGGTAACCGTCAAATGATATATACCCAAGCAACCTGAAGATGCATGATTCAGCTCACGACCTGCGGGTGAGTTTGTCAGGCTCTGAGACCTGAATCTTCAGGTTGTTTGGGTACATCAACGTTTAATCAGAGGATAATGAAAGAATGACCGTCGTCGTTAATTTACTGCAGCGTCAAATTGAGCACCGGGCGACACTCGTTTGTGAAAACCGTAATAAAGGGTTGCCGGTAGGGATTGGCAAAGCAGGGTTTGAGCCGGTAACCAATGGTGTGAAGTTCATTTATTCTCATTACAAACTGGATTCGAGTCACTGCGATTATGCGGTTCCCGTTGCCAGAATTCAGTGGGAATCTTCATCAAGCCATTGGGTGCTTTCAGTCCCTGATGAAGTGGATAACAATATCTGGATTCCCTATCCGTATCTTGAGCGAAGTGTTGACCTGACTGCTCTTATCCGCGAAATCGAAAAAGATCCGAAATCGTTTTTCTGGTCTTAAACACTTAACCTTCCATAAAAACTCACATGGCCGATGCGGTGATGTGAGTTTTATCTTTTCTGCCTTTATTTGTGTATTCAACATGAAGTCTGCCATTCCGGTTCACCGAGTCCATTCGGTGATTTTTCAATGGTATTTTTTTCTGCCTTCGCTTAATAAATCAATCACATATAGAAGGTGATTCTAATAAGTCAAGTCATATTTTTGTAATAATTCTTGTCATTGATTCAGGTTTTCAATAAAATAGCTGACATAACAATCAATTTATGCTGTTGATTGAGTATTAATAATTAAAAATGAATCAGTCAATCATGACTGAAATTATGAATTTCGTTTGTTTGGTGTTAGGTAGTTTTAATTAATCTATGAAACTTGTCGTTTTACTGACTGGCTTGTCAGGGCTTGTGTTTTGCCCGTTGTCTGTTTTTGCTCAAAATATGTCCTCTCCGGAGGCGCCACATATTCGTTCGGAAATCGAACGGGAGCAGGCGCAACGGCTGGAGCAAATTCAGGATGCAAAGCGCGAACTTCAGCAACTTCAATCTGTCCCTGTGATTCCCCAGCCAGCCGTTGAGCAGGACAAACAGTGCTTTCCGGTGGAAAAAATCAGTTTTTCCGGGCAATCCGTGTTTAACAGGGAACAGCTTCTTGCCTTTACCGGTTTTGAGCCTGCCTGTATTGGCCTGCCACAAATTAATGAATATTTACGCCGGATAACCAACCAGTATATTGCCGCGGGTTACATGACGTCCCGTGCATTTCTGGTGCCTCAGGATCTGACGACGAAAGAGTTAAAGATACTGATTCTGGAAGGCAAGCTGGAAAGTCTGCTGTTTAATGGCAAACCGCAAAGCTTTCTTCATTTTGCGTTTCCTTTCCTGACCGGAAAAATTCTTAACCTGCGTGAAATTGAGCAGGGGCTGGATCAGGTGAACCGTTTATCCCGCTATAACGCACAAATCAAATTACTGCCCGGTACGAAAACAGGCTTCAGCATTGTTGATATCCAAACGCAGCCCGGTCACTGGCTGAATGGTTCTCTGGGTGTGAATAATGTCGGGCAGGAATCAACTGGTGAAGAGCAGCTGAACACGACACTGAATGCTGAAAATATTATCGGTATTCTCGATCAATGGTCGCTGTCCGGCAGTAAAAGCAGTGGCTGGAGTCAGCACCATGATGCCCAAAGCCTGAGCCTGAATGTTGATATCCCGTATGGTGGCTGGAATTTGAATTACCGCACCACTTACAGCGATTACACCAACATTTTTACAAAGAATGACTTTCGTTTTGATACCAATGGCAGCACAAGCAGTCACGATCTGGCGGTGAAGTGGCTTTTTCACCGCAATGCTGTCAGCAAATCCTCTTTCACGCTGGGAATCAATCACCGGCGTGAGAAAAACTACTTCTTAAATACGCTGTTGACGACGACATCCCGCAATTTGTCATCAGCGTTCCTTTCTTTTGATTACAGCACCCGGATCGGGCGCGGCTTTTTGACCCTTTCACCCCGGCTGACACTGGGGACAGACTGGTTTGGCGGTGAAGATGACCGGCGAAAATCACCGGGTGCGCCAAGGGCACAATTTCTCAAGCATACCCTGACGGGCAGTTATACCTGGCCGGTCAATCCTTCACTGAGCCTGACTTCAACCATTTTCGGGCAGTGGAGTGATGACACCCTGTATGGCGGTCAGCGTGTGGGGATTGGCGGGCAATATTCTGTGCGCGGCTTTAAAGATGCGTCTATCTCCGGCGACAGCGGCTACTACTGGCGAAATGATGCGATCTGGCAAATGGGGCAGTTACCTTATCTTGGGCAGATGAGCCTTCAGTGGGCAATCGACACCGGCAGTATTGTAAAGGATAAGCGTGACCGTTTTGAACGGGGATCACTGCTCGGGACCAGCCTGGCTTTACAAACCCGCTCAGAGCACCTGAGCAGCCGTTTGTCTGTGGGGACGCCGCTCGCTTCTCCGGGCAGACTGGATGCCGATGACTATGTCCTTTATTACCAAATGTCGATGGCATTTTAGTCTGGTCTGAAGCAGATCCCGGCGAAATATAATTTAAAACGAACGGCTTAACAATTATTCCGGTTTTGTATAACGAGTGAAATTCAACAACGGCAGTACTCTGGCATGAATACAATGAACAAAAATCAAATCACCGAAAAACCCGTCTCAGTCTGGCAACGTTATCTGACTTATTTTTTGTGCGGGATGATTAATATTCAGCCGGTGCTGGCAGATGTGATAGTCGATAACAGTCTGCACAATACATCGGTGAATGCCGCCGGGAACGGGGTTGAGGTGATAAATATCTCAACGCCAAACAGTCAGGGACTGTCTCATAACCAGTATCAGCAGTTTCATGTTGATCCGCAGGGCTTAATTCTTAATAACTCAACTGAGCAGCTGGCGCAGTCAGAGCTGGCAGGCTATCTGACCAAAAACCCGAACCTGAACGGGCAGGCAGCCAGTGTGATTTTAAATGAAGTCACCGGTGCGACCAGCAGTCAGCTGCAAGGCTACACCGAAGTGTTCGGTCAGGAAGCGCAGGTGATTCTGGCCAACCCTTATGGCATTACCTGTAGTGGCTGCGGATTTATCAATACACCCAGAGTAACGCTTTCGACCGGTACACCACAATTTGAGGCCGATCAGCTCAACGGGTTCAACGTCTCACAGGGCAGTGTCATTATCGATGGCTTGGGTCTGGACGGCACCCGCCAGACGTATTTCGACATCATTGCCCGTACTGTCAAACTCAATGCTGCAATTCATGCCAATGACCTGACCGTTGTAACCGGACAGAATCAGGTGAGTTATGAAACCAATCAGGTGACGGAGAAGACTGACAGTCCGGCAGATGACCAGCCTGAACTGGCGATTGATTCTTCTGCGCTTGGCGGTATGTATGCCGGGCGGATTGCACTGATCGCGACGGAAGACGGCGTTGGTGTCAACGCCGGTAATTTGTCTGCTTCAGCCGGGGAGATACAGATCAGTGCTGACGGCAAAGTTACACTCGGTGCCAGCAGTGCGAATACCAGCCTGACGGTTACATCCACTGATGATGTCAACCTGTCAGGCAGTCAGTTTGCCAATCAGCAGGTTGCGATCAGCGGGCAGTCCGTCACGGCAACACAGGCGACGATTGCCAGCGGCAATCAGATTCAGCTTAACTCCGACACATCCGTCACACTTGATCAAAGCAAAGTGATTGCCGGTATTGATCAGTCCGGCACTGTACAGGATCAGGCAAACCTGACGATTCAGGCCGGTCAGCTGGCTGTCAATCAAAGCCAGCTGATTTCTCATGATCAGCTGACAGCAACCGCCGCAACGGTTGCGACAGACAGCGACAGTTTAATCAGCGGAACCACGACCACACTCAATCAGCTTCAGCAGCTTTCAAATCAGGGGACACTGGCAGCATCCGGTCAGCTGAATATCAGCGGGACACACACCACCCTGACCGGCGAAGGTCAGGTGAATGCTACCACAGCCAATATAACCGCCGATCAGCTCACGCTGGACACGACATTCAATACCGGCACGATGACAGCACAAGGTCAGGAAACGCTGAAAGTCACAACGCAGGGAACTGTCAGTGCAGCAAACAGCCTGACCTTGCAGGGACAGGCACTGACACAGCACGGGACGGTGCTTTCCGGTGGCAGTGCAACCCTGACCGGTGAAACCACGGTGCTTGGCGGAAAAACGATCGCCGGTACACTGATGATCAACGGAGGGAACACAACCGCTTCCGGGCAGGTGACAGCAACCGGACAACTGCAGCTGAATGCGACCAGCCTGGCCCTGAACGGCACGGTTCAGTCCGGCAACGATGCGCAGCTGACGGTTACAGATCAACTGACGGTCAGTGAAGACGGCCAGTTGCTGGCTAATGATCAACTGAACGTTGAGACCGGAACACTCAGCCATGCCGGTATCATTGCCGCAGGGGGTGATATCGGGATCAGCGGGGAACAGTTCGTACTTAATGGCGGTATTCAGGCTTCTGATGATGTCACTCTGAATGCTTCAAAAGACATTGTCAGTCAAAGTTATGTGGCTGCCGGTCAAAACCTGACGATGACCGCAGATTCCCTGACCAACAGCGGTCAGCTGAGCGCCGGTCAGGCAGCATTAATTCAGTTAAATGACGGACTGAATAATACCGCCGGTGGTTTAATTTCCGGCCAGAATACCGGCATCAGTGCAAAGCAAATCCAAAACAGCGGACAACTTCAGGCGCTGACGGCAATGGGGCTGACCGCTGAAGCGCTGAATAATTCAGGCATTCTGGTTGCCAGTGATCGGCTTACCACCCTGATTAGCGGTCATACCACCAATCAGGGGCTGATCTTATCCGACGGCACCCTGAATCTGTTGACGGGCAGTCTGACGAATCAGGCAAAAATTGTCGCCAGTGAACAACTGGTGATTGCTAAAGATGGTGCATTGAATCTTAGTGACAGTGTCACAAATTCCGGTGTGATTGAATCAAAGCAAAATTCAGTCAGGATGTCTGCGTCTGAGATTGAAAATAACAATCAGATCAGCGCCGGAAAATATATCCGGATCCGGGGTGGTCAGCTCAGCAATGAAGGCGAAATATCAGCCAAATCCAGCACGCTGGTTTCTTTGAGCGGTGCGCTGACAAACAGCAGTAGCGGCTTGATCTCCGGAAATTTAACCCATTTGAATGCCGGCAGTGTCGATAACAAAGGGCAATTGCAGGCAAAAACTGCGCTTGGTGTGTCAGGACAGACGGTTGAGAACAGCGGCGCAATGGTGGCACAAAATGATGTGACCATTTCTGCCGGAAATAAAATGACCAATACCGGCCAGGTTCTGTCCGGAAATTCTATTCACTTATATGTCGATGAACTGGATAACCAAAGCGCGGTGATTGCCAACCAGCAACTGGTGATTGCCGGGGATCTTACCGGGCATCTCAGCAGCAGCGTGGTGAACCATGGGTCGATTGAATCCCGGCAGGGGGACGCTGAGATTTCCGTCGCGCAGCTGACGAATGAAGCCGGACACCATATCATGGCCGGTCAGAACCTGACGATTGATTCAGAAACACTGGATAACGCCGGAGAACTGTCTGCCGCGCAGGGTAAACTTCAGTTATCAGCCACTCAGGCCGTGATCAATCAGGATGAGGGGCTGATTTCCGGGAATTCTGTTGCACTGACAGCACCGTCACTGGAGAACCGGGGCCAGTTGCAGTCATTGTCAGATATGGAACTGACCCTCAATTCATTTGACAACACCAGCTCGCTGGTTGCATTGCGGGATCTGATCCTGCGGATTTCCGGGTCGCTGACCAACCACAGCAGTATCGCATCGGGCAATCAAATCAGCTTACTGGTCAATACACTGGAGAACAGCGGTACCGTTACAGCGGGCAGCCAGTTACTGGTGGCGAAAGATGAGAGTCAACACCGCGCGACAAGTCTCACCAATACCGGCACGATGGAATCCCAGCAGGGCGATGTACTGCTGGCAGCGGAGCAAATCACCGGTCAGGGCACTGACAGCCGGATCACGGCAGCACAAAATCTGACACTTCAGGCGGATACGCTCAACAATGACGGAGAAATTTCTTCCGGCGCACAAACGCAGCTTACGCTCGATAGCCAGCTGACCAGCAGTGGCCTGATTTCCGGTCAGGCGATGACCATTGAGTCGGCAAACATTGATAATCAGGGCCAGTTGCAGTCGTTGACTGATATGGGGCTGACGGCGACGGCCATCAATAATGCCGGTGTACTGGTGGCACTCAATCACATCAGCGTGCAGGCGGGTGAGTCTGTGACCAACAGCGGTCATCTGTCTGCGGGCGGTGACATCAGCTTACTGACGGATCAGCTGGAGAATCAAGGCAACATCAAATCGACCGGTCTGCTGCTGATTGCCAAAGATGCAGAGCAGTCGCTGATGACTTCTGTGGCCAACAGTGGTGCGATGCAGTCACTGGGTGGTGATGTGATCATTGCTGCAACGGATGTGGCGAACCAGACCGCAGACAGTTCAGTCAGTGCCGCAGCAAACCTGACTGTTCAGGCCACGAACCTGACCAATGCCGGAGAAATTTCATCTCAGGAGGAAACCCGCTTAACGCTGGCTGAAAAGCTGACCAACAGTGGCCTGGTTTCCGGACAAAATACCACGATTACCGCGCCGGAAATTGAAAACGAAGGTCAGTTGCAGGCGCTGGCAGACATGGGCCTGACGGCAGACGCACTGCAAAGCTCCGGTGCGCTGATTGCGCTGAATAACCTGACGGTTCAGGTCGCCAACAGTGCCACCATCAGCAAGCTTTACGCCGGGCAGGATGCATTCGTTCTGACGCCGGATTTGACGCAGAAAGGTGACTTTATTGCCGGGCGCAATCTGCTGATTGCAGCCGACAGCGATCAAACCCCAAACCTTTATCATCATGAATCCGGTCATCTTGAAGCCCGGACCGGCAATCTGGAGATTCTTACACAAAGTAGCGTTTCACTGGGAACCGGTGAACATATGATTGCCGGAGACAATCTGACAATTCATGCCGCAGCACTCAATAACAGCGGTGATATTTCTTCTCAGGGAACAACGGAACTGACGCTGGATGGTGAACTGAAAAATTATGCCAGTGCGCTGATTTCCGGTCAGAGCACCCAAATCACATCAAGCCAGACGCTTAACTACGGCCAGATGCAGGCGCTTACGGATCTGACACTGACAACCGGTTCGCTGGATAACCGGGGCGCGATGATCGGACAGCACGACCTGACTGCACAGGTTGCCGGCATGCTGACCAACCGCGGGAGTTTACTTTCAGGCCATCAGGCCAGCCTGTTTTCGGCGCAGCTGAATAACAGCGGGAAGATTGTCGCCGCGCAGGACATTGTGATGGCGAAAGATGAAACCGGCAACCGCAATGATCAGATCGTCAACAGCGGTCAGATTGAGTCTCAGTCCGGCTCTGTTTCACTGGCGACCACTCAGGCCGGTAATACCGGCAATCTCAGTGCCGGCAAAGACCTGACACTGGCAGCGGATACGCTGACCAACCGGGGGGAAATCTCCGCAAAAGGCCAGGCCCGTCTGACGCTTGACAGCACACTGACCAATGCCAGTCCGGGGCTGATTTCCGGCGGAAGCCTGACCCTCAGTGCCAGCCAGATTCATCATACCGGTCAGTTCCAGTCACTGGCAGACCTGGGCCTGACTGCTGATTCAATGGATGGTTTCGGCGGCATGGTGGCGATGCAGAATCTCACCATGCAGGTCCGGGGCGAGGCAAAAGTGGGCAATATTTCTGCCGGGCATAACGCCCGCCTGTTTGCTGGCCGGTTGACTCATCGTGGCAATATTGTTACTGGCAATGATCTGGACATTGCCGGGTACAGCGGCGGCAGCCGGACCCGTTTCTCACACAGTGGCGGTAATATTGAGTCCCGCAACGGGGATGTGGATATCTTAGCCAGCGGTACGGTCAGTATTGGTTCCGGCGAAAGAATTTCAGCGGGAGATAATCTGACGATCAGAGCGAATGAAGTCAGTAACCGCGGGCAGATTGCTTCCAAAGGTCAAACCAAACTGAAACTCGACAGCAGGCTGATCAATGCTTCCGGCGGGGTCATTACCGGCAGAAACACTGAGATTGAAGCCCGCACTATTACCAATGCCGGTTATCTGCAGGCGTTGTCAGATATGGGGTTGACGGCGGACTCGCTGGAGAGTTCCGGCGCAATGGTCGCGATGAAAAATCTGACCGTGGATGCCGGAAATACACTGACCACCACCGGACAGGTTTCTGCCGGTGGTACGGCCGCGTTGCTGGCTGATCATGTGACCAGCCGGGGCGATGTGATTGTTGGCGTGAGCCTGCTGATCGCGAAAGATCAGAGTAAGGCTGCCAGCAGCAGTATCAGCCTTGAAGGCGGGCATATCGATGCCAGCCGCGGCAGTGTTGAGATTGTGACCAGCGAAGCACTGACACTGGCATCCGGCCAGCAGCTTTCTGCCGGAACCGGGCTGAAACTGGAAGCCGCAGGGCTGACCAACCACGGTGAAGTTTCCTCGATGGGTGAGACCAGCATCACTTTAAGTGGTGATCTGAATAATGCCGCTGATGGCTTGATCTCCGGAAAAGATACTGTCATTGAAGCGGAAAATATCACCAATGCCGGTCAGATGCAGTCACTCAATGACCTTGGATTAACCGGGGAATCTCTGGTGAATACCGGCTCTCTGGTCGCACTGCATGACCTGAGCGCACAAAGTACCGGTGGCGAACTGACCACAACCGGCAAGGTCACCGCAGGCCATAATGCGCTGCTGCTGGCTGACCAGCTGACTTATGGCGGCGAGGTGACGACCGGCAATGACTTAGTGATTGCCAAAGATGAAAGCGGTGCGCGTAACAGCAGCCTGATCCGCAACAGCGGCAGCATTGAAGCGGGTAGCAACCTGATCATTGCCACACAAAGTGACATTACACTGGGTTCCGGTGATCGGTTTGCTGCCGGGAATAACCTGGTGCTGGATGCCGCTTCTCTGACCAATGATGGTGAAGTGTCATCAAAAGGTGTGACGCAAATTACCATTGACGGCGCACTGACCAACAACACCAGCGGCCTGATTTCCGGCCAGAACACCAGCATCACCGCGGGTGGTGAAACTGTCAACAAAGGCCAGTTACAGGCAGAAAAAGATCTCAGCCTGAAAACCACCTCACTCAATAACCAGGGCTCGATAATTGCGCTGGGGAACCTGTTAGCGGATGCCGGCAGTCAGATCGATAATCAGGGGTTAATCTACGCCGGGGCAAACGGCTACCTGTACGCAAATAATCTGACGAACTTCAGCGATATTATGAGTGGTCAGGATCTGGTGATTGCCGGCAGCGGCGGTGGCAGCAGTCAGAAGCTGACCAATAGTTCGGCCACGATTTCGGCGGGCGGGAATCTGACGATTTCGGCCAGTGTGGTTGAAAATATCCGGACTGAGCTGGAAGTTTCAGAGCCTGAAGAAACTGACCTGACCGGAGATATTCCCGGTGGTGGCGGGCAGAGTTATACGGTCATTTTCGGCGGTAGTATAAGCTCTGATTCTGAAGGCAGTACTCACTGTCGCGATAGCGAAAGATCTGAACATTGTACATCATCAGGTGGTTCAAGTGCAGGCCATATAGTACAGGTAGAAAATGGTCCAACATTGGAGAGCTACGAAGGTGAATCGTGCCGTACTTATGGGAAAGCAGGTGATCGGAATGAAATTTGTCATAGTGTTACCTTATACAAAGTAACCGGCAATACAGAACATTCATTCATCGCATTTACGAAAAGCCAGACACTTGATCATGCTTCTGCCGCGGGAAGAATTTTGTCCGGGGGTGATCTGACGATTCAGGCTGGTTCAGTGATGAATCAGGTCAGCCAGATCGCCGGAAAAAATGTGTCTGTTTCTGCCAGCCAGCTGACTAATGAAGGGTATGAATTTGCAGAGTCTACCACCTACTACGATTATAAGCTGACGAAGGAAGAAGGAAGCAGTTATACCTACAGTTTGGTGAACATCCGGGAAGAGAATGCAGAAGAACCGACAATGCTGCAATCTTCCATTACCGCCAGCAATAATCTGGCGATGAATGTCACTAATGAGGTGAATAATTCAGTTATTGATGGCAATGCAGGTTCCGGCTCTGTTGGCGGAGGTTCGCAATCTATCCGGGCAACCAGCGGCCCGGGTGCCGTCAGTCAGTCAGTTCAGGATACGCATCATAACACCACTACAGGCGAATCATTACAGACGGTGTCCGGTGGCTCAACCTCTGCCGGGCAGGTGCTGCAAACCAAAGACATTTCTCAGGATCGCTTCAGTATCAGTCAGGCCGCAGAAAATACCACGGATACAGAACAGGTTCGCCTGACCAGGGATATTGCGCCGGAAGAAATCGGGACAAAAAATACTCAGGGACCGGCTCAGGATGCAATTACATTGCAGATTTCCCAGCAATCAACAAAAGATCTGTCCGCGATTACGCCGAATCAAAAAGGGACTGCATCATCTTCCGGGACGGAGATGAAACTTACTGAAATTCAGGGCGTGAGCCAACCGGAGATTAATCTGTCCGGCAGCAACAATGTCGCATTTCCTGACTTCCGCCTGCCGACTGGTCCGAATGGATTGTTTATTTATGGTTCCGGGCCGCAAAGCAATTATGTGATCGAAACCAATTCTTCACTGACTAATCTGGGTGAATTTGTCGGGTCGGATTACTTTGCCCAACAAGTGGGATTCCGGCCTGATCTGAATGTGAAATTCCTGGGTGACGCCTACTACGATACCCGCACGGTGTCTCAGGCCATTTTTGAGCAAACCGGAAAACGTTATCTGAACCAGAATGTCGGTACTGATCTGGCGCAGATGCAGCAACTGATTCAGGGTGCCGCAGAAGAGAAAACTGCCCTGAATCTCAGTGTCGGGGTTTCTCTGACCAAAGAGCAGATTGCCAGCCTGACCCATGACATTGTCTGGTACGAAAAAATTGAAGTGAACGGCAGGCAGGTGCTGGCACCGAAGCTGTATCTGGCTTCCGCTTCAAAAGAAAATATCTCCGGTGGCGCCCTGATCGCCGCCGGAAATAATCTCGGCATTCAGGCCGGTTCAGTGACTAACAGCGGTGAAATTGAAGCACAGCAAGCCTTACAGATCGTCAGCACCAATCATATTGTGAACCAGAAAGGGGGTTCAATCAGCGGTGGTGATGTTTATCTGAACAGTCTGGAAGGCAGTGTTATCAACCAGACCAGCAGCCAGAAACATGATTATGGGAATGGCTGGATTGATACCAGTATTGGTAAACAGAGCACGATTACAGCGACAGATTCACTGGCTGTCACGGCGGCGCAGGATATTCTCAATCACGGTGCATCCATGACTTCCGGCGGTGATGCGCTATTGAAAGCCGGTCAGAATATAGATTTCACTACGATTGAGAACGAGATCAAACAAACAGTTCACAGCACGACGGCTTCCGGCAGAGATTCAACTGAGGTAACGCATTCTGTCACACATCAGGGTTCAACGGTAGATGCAGCTGGTGATCTGGCGATTGTGGCCGGAAATAACCTTCATGCGACAGCTGCCACAATTGCCGCCGGAGGAACTGCGCAGCTGGTGGCCGGGCAGGATTTGATTCTGGATACGGCGCAAAATATCACGGAAAACCGGACGCAGGCTAAACGTGAGCTGCATATCCACAACACGCTGACCCATCAGGGTACAAAGGTTTCCGGCAGTGATGTCATCATGAGTGCCGGTCACGATATGACACTGACTGCGGCGCAGATTGATGCCAGCGGCAGTGCGTTATTAAAAGCGACCGGTGATGTTACGGTTGCTGCGGCCAGTGACAGTGAATATCGTTACGACCAGAAAACGAAGAAAAAATCCTTCGGCCGCTCAAAAACCACCATCCGGGAAAGTATTCAGGAAACGGTCAAAGGGACGCAGATTAACACCGGTGGCAACCTGACCATCTCCGCGCAGCAAAACGACCGGATGAAGCACCCGGATGGCGGCAGCAGTATCAATCTGGTTGGCTCTACCATAAAGGCACAGGGAGAAGTCACTCTTCAGGCCAGTGGTGACGTGAATCTGGTCGCTCAGCAGTACCGGGATTATTCCTACAGCCAGACTATCAAAAAAGGCTTTGGCGGTCTGACCGGCAGCAACAAGGGCAGCCTGTCAGATGCGACGCTGCTGGAAAGCACCAATACTATTGCCGGTAGTCACGTTAACATGGATTCCGGCCATAATATTGACGTGGTTGCCAGTAACGTGGCCGCAGGTGGGGATGTGAACCTGCAAGCCATGAATGACGTGAATATTACGGCAGCAGATGTGTTGCTGAACACCAAAGACTGGGATGAAAAAACCAGCCTGTTCAGCGGGGGGCACTTCCTGACGATGGAAGCTGACCGGGCGGGCCAGCAGACCACCACGGCTCAGAGCAGCCAGATTCAGTCCGGCGGTGATATGACCGTGCATGGCGGTCGTGTCGCGATCACCGGTTCGCAGCTGTTTGCCGGGCAGAGCGCTTCTGTTACCGCAGATACCGGCGATGTGGTGATTCAGTCGGCAGAAAATACCAGCCAGAGTTATAAAGAGCATGAAAAAACCACAGTCGACCTGTTCAGCAGCCTGATGAATCCGGCGGGGGCGATTAGTTTCTCCGGTGGTCAGGTTGGGATCACTATTGCCGAAGCCACCTACGACAAAACCCGTCATGACAGTGATGTGACCTCGCAGACCGGTTCGGCGATTGTCGCTAATCAGGGGGTCAACCTTGCTGCGGTGGGTGATTTAACCGTCGCAGGCAGTCAGGTCGTTGCCGATAACGATCAGGATGAAGATGGTGATCTGAACATCAGCGCAGAAAATGTGGTGGTGAAAGAGAGCACTTCACATCGCCGGGATCAAAGCGATGAACTGCATGGGAAAGCCGAAGTCAGTCTGGTGGTGCAGCATCAGGCAGTACAGACGGCTAACGCTGTGAAGGCATTGCAGGCATCGGTCAAAGCACTCAATAAAGCCAGACAGGATTACAAGCAGTACAAAAGCCAGCTGGTCTCGCTGAAATCTACGTTATCCGGCCTGAAGGCGGATCTGGCAGAGAAAAAGCCGGGTGTAAGTGAAGAAGATATCGAAGATCTGGCGGATTTGATAGATGATCTTGAGAGTGACAAAAAGTGGTATGTCACCAGCATTGCGATGGCAACAGAAGATGTGGCGGCAAAACGGGTATCTCTCGCAAAACAGGCTTCGACGACCTATAACAGTGCATTCACTTACGGATTTAACGCTGGATTACATCTGGATATTGATGTGACCAAAACCAGTAGTGACAGCCAGCAGAGTACGTCGCAGGGCTCATTGCTGTCAGGCAATAACGTTCATATTCAGGCGGGCAATGAAACCGGCCAGTCAGCCACAGTACAGGGGTCGGCAATTGCGGCGAAGCATGATTTGAGTCTCTCCGGCCATGAGGTGAATCTGCTGGCGTCGACCGATCAGAGCGAAAGCGCCAGCCAGAGTAAGTCAGCTCATATCGGTGCTTCGATGACGGTGTATGGCGCTTCTGGCGGTGGGATCAATCTCGATGCCAGCTACAGCCGGAATGAAAACAGCAGCCGTTCGCAAACCCATACTAACAGCACGCTCAATGCAGACAATATTCAGATTGTCTCGGCAGGTGATACCAATGTCAAAGGGGCGACTGTCCGGGCAGAAAGTGAGCTGACCATGAATGTCGGCGGTGATCTGAACGTGGCTTCAGTGCAGGATCATCACTCATCCAGCAGTAAGGGACAGTCCATCAGTGGTGGTGTGAGTCTGACCGGCGCACAGGCTGAACAAGGCAGCCATGTGATGAGTGATACCAGCAATGCAGGTACGCTGACTGGAGTGAATGGTGGTTTCAATGTGTCTAATGGCCGCGATCGCAGCCGTGAAACCGTGCTGACCAGTCTGACTTCCGGCGGTACGGCCAATATCACCGTCGGCGGCAATACGGATATCAAAGGCGCCACCATTGCCACCACTGATGCAGACGGCAAAGACACCGGCGAGCTGACGCTGAAAACCGGCACCCTGACATATAGCGACCTGAGTAATACCAGCTTCAACAGTAATATGAGTGCCGGTTTCAGTACGGGGGCTGCAATTGGTGACGTTGTGAATGAAAAGACCGGTGAGACAGAAACCCAGGTCAGCATCGGCAGCAACACCACTTCAGCCCAGTTAAACGATAGCTCGGATTATCACAAAGGCAAAACGCTGGCGACAGTGGGACAGGGTAGTTTAATCATCGGCGATGAAGCAGGCAGCGACGACACTACCGCGCTGAACCGGGACGTGGAGAATTCAGAAACCGATTTGTTCACAGTGAAACGTCAGCAGGGAGACTTTGATGTCACGATTGACCACCGGTTCTTCCATGAAGAAGGGCGGAATGAAATCGCGCATGATTTGGAAAAAGAAGGTGAGATAGCTGAAGACGTTGCCAGTGCCGTCAGCAAAGTGGTGAATGATGAACGCTTCTCGGTGGTCAACAACCTGTTTGAAGTTCTGGGTAACAATAAAAAGCTGACGATGCTGAATACGGCACTGGAAACTGATCCAGCTTATCAGGATCTGGTGAGCCGGTTGCAAAGTAAAGATGACACTGTGTCCGGCAACGCGCGTAAAGAGCTTTTCCAGATTGCGTTGGAACGGTTCGGGCTGACCCGGCAGGATCTGCACTTCTACGACAGTACACAAACGACCTCGACAGCACTGAAAGACAGCATCCTTGGTGATGTGAAGGCAGCGACTGTCACGGATGAAAACAGTGCGCTTCAGGGCACCTCGTTTATCGATACAGCCGGGGATGATGAAGTAACCCGTGATGATGTCAATCAAAGTATGGGACAGGAGCTGGCGCGACAGGAAGAAATACAGGGTCAGGATGATTTCCACCTGTTTGATCGTAGCGAAGGAGAAGCGGATGCGGTGGCAGAAGCGATGGCAGCGCAGTTTGCCCATCGTCTGGAACATGTGACCGGTGCGGATCAGGATTATGGCTCAGGCAACAACTACGGTCAGGCGTTGCGGGAGAATACAACCCTGGTGAGTGCGGGAACACAGGTTGCCAATCAGGTGGGGAATGCCACGGTTGAATACCGGCAGCTTTATGTTCAGGAAGCCCGGGTCATTTTACAAAATGCCGCCACTTATGCAGAAACGCATGGGATAAGTGAGACAGAGGCGAAGAAAGCACTCTTTCAGCAGGCATTACTTCAGGTAGATCAAACCTGGGCGTCACAGTCACATATTCAGGAAAATCCGGAGGCCAGAGAAGCGCTGTCAGCAATTGCAGCGCAGCAGGATGGCGATGTTCATGAATCTGCTATAGGGCAAAGCTTCTGGGGGCTATTGGGTGCAACATCCAGTCCTTACTTCCAGGCTGCGAATCAGGCGATTTATGAAGACAGCGGCATCAATGCCCGTGAAAATGCTCAGATTGAAGGGGGCGCTGCAGGTGAAGCTAATCCGATCCGTCAGTATGCCACAGCAAATGGTGAAGCACCGGTTGATGTGACATTGGGTGAAGCCGCAGATTCAGCTTATGATCAGGTCACAGGGACAGCAAAGGCAATTTATGAGGCAGTGAGCGAAGATCCGGCTGGTGTTGCAGAGCAACTGGCTGGTGCAGTTGTGGATAAAACAAAAGAAGTACTGGCTGACCCCGGTGTGCTGCTGCCGGAGGAGAATAAAGGAAGCGCCGGTGACAGACAGCTGGCCGCAGAACTTCAGGGAGAAGAGGAAAAAGCCCAACAGGAAGCGGGTAGCCAGTTCATCGAAGATGCAGTCAGCCTGATAGGGAGCCCGGTCGCAGCGAAGGGAGAAAAACTGGCGGGCGAGCTGGCGATAAAAGGTTTGGCTGAAGCGGCAGAAGAAGTCACTCAGGCAGCCGGTAAAGGTGCAGTTGAACTGGTTGAGTCGCAGGCAGGTAAGCAACTGGGACATGGCATTGATGTCGGAGATATTGGTAAGCTTGCTGATGATGCAGTCGGGGATGTTAGTAGAGAGTTATATAGAAAGGATGGACGAGAGCCAAGTGAGATTTTTGGTGAAGGGTTTCAGCCATGGAAACCTAACGCAAATGTATCTATAGAAAACTATGTTAATTTTAATGAGCCAAGTCAGTATGTAGGAACTTCAAAAATACCTGTAGGAGCAACTGAGGTAAATACTCAAACAGGGCAACCGGGTTATCTGTATATTATTGATGATCCTGGGCATGGAATTGATGTTAATGAGGTATATCCTAGCAACCCTTTCTCACATGAACAAGAAATAGCGTTTCCTGGAGGTATTGATTCATGCAGTATAAAAGGTTGCATTCCAATTGACGGTAACAATAATCCTATTGGCGAGTTTATTGCTAATCCAAACTTTGAGGAGTAAATCTGGTGAAATTTTCGAGAACAGTCTTACTGGCTAAAGGAAGTGAAATTGTTGGTGAAATAGAACTGAACTGTTCAGTGGTTAAAAATACTGTATATATATCATATATAGATAGTTTTTCGGAAAAAGGGAATAAGAATAGCTCAGGTTTTTTCTATGCATTAGCTGAAATCAGAGAGGATTACAGTGAAAAAGAATTAGTACTTTTATGTAAAGGATCTCAAGAATCAGTATTCCCGGGAGGACTGACTTCTGAAAGTTCATTCGGAGAGTTAGCCTATGAAATGGATGATATTATTGGAGAGCCAAAAGTGGTTAATATCTTCGATAGTATTGGGATATCGGATTTAAAATCAGTTGCCAGTATTGAAGAACAAAAGCTTAAAAGGCTAAATATCATCAGAAGTAAGCAACAACCTCAACAGTTCAGGTGAGACGCGACTGTTCATAAGAGACTGTTCATAATTCTGTGTCACGTCCATTTTATGAGACTGTAAATCCAGATAAGGGGCGATTCAGCCCTCGAAGTGGATGCTCAGCTGAGAGAGCGTCAGGTTCCTGTTTTGCACAGGATGCGTCCACTTTTCGCTGGCCTTTAACATACCTGCATACAGCAGCTTGAGCAAGCGGGTTTCATTGGGGAACCCACCCTTCGATTTGGTTAGCTTGCGGAACTGGCGATGAACGGCTTCCAGCGCGTTGGTGGTGTAGATAACCCGTTGGAAAGACTGTTCATAATTCTGAATCAGCCTGGCTGGCATCAATCCTCTCCTGACAAACCCGCGCCACAACCTCCTTCAGCTTCACCACTTCCCCCGCCAGGTAATCCAGCTCCTCAATGGTGATTTCAAAATGCTCTGAATACCGGGCTTCAATATAAGCCCGTTGTAGGCCCCTGTGTGTCAACCTGCTATTGAACCACCCGCTTTTGAGATAACATACAAATCAGGGTGAAAAAGGAGTTCATGATGCCAAAGAACACAACGGTTGAGCCGCAGGTCAATCCCTCTCCGGAGCTGGAAAAGAAAACCCGCCGTGTCTTTACGACCGAATACAAGCTTTCCATTATACAACAGGCTGATGCCTGTAAACATGGCGAGATTGGTGCCTTACTCCGGCGGGAAAAGCTTTACTCAAATCAGCTTTCACAATGGCGGAAAGAATTCGCTGAGAACGGCATCAAAGGGCTCGAAAAATCAGCCCCCGGTCCTGCGTCAGCAAAAACTCCCGAGCAAAAACGCATTGAGCACTTAGAGAAAGAGAACGCCCGTCTTCGTCATCAGATTGAGGTAAAAGACGGTTGTCTCTCGCTCCAAAAAAAAGCCTTGGCGTTGATAGAAGCAATGGAACAAGAGAACAAATCATGACGCTGGCGCAACATCCCTTACCTGTATTTGTCTCCCAAAGGGAGACTGTTCATAATTCTGTGTCAGCCTGGCTGGCATCAATCTTCCCCAAACAAACCCGCGCCCCAAGCCCCTTTAGCTTCACCACTTCCCCCACCAGATAATCCAGCTCCTGTCCGGTGATTTCAACATGCTCTGAATACCGGGTTTTGATGAGATGCCACTATCAGTGCATCATATGCGTACTGATTTTTTCAAGCGCCCGGGTCAGCGGAGAGATTTGCTCCGGAGGAAGCGGGATCGATGTGCGGACAGGGGGGATCACGAGGTAAGCCATCCCGCCGCCATACGGGGTCAAGGTACATGCAACGACGCCGTCACTCAGCTCAATACAAAGACTGTCGAGGTCAATAGAAAGCAGCAGCTTTTTCAGGGCATTGTCTGCATTGAAAGCGGACAAAAGTTGCGTACCAAAATCTCCATTTACTTTCCCGGTAAAAAACCGCCCCGGCCCCCTTTGAATACAATTTTTCCCCGGGATGAATGGGGCGTTGGGTGAGACAGCACGATATTCATCATACATGTGCCTCCCATCCAGCGCTTCATGACCCCCAGCTTTGCAAAACACCAAAGACTGGGATGAAAAAACCAGCCAGAGTTATAAAGAGCATGAAAAAACCACAGTTGACCTGTTCAGCAGCCTGATGAATCCGGCGGGAGCGATTAGTTTCTCCGGTGGTCAGGTTGGGATCACCATTGCCGAAGCCACCTACGACAAAACCCGTCATGACAGTGATGTGACCTCGCAGACCGGTTCGGCGATTGTCGCTAATCAGGGGGTCAACCTTGCTGCGGTGGGTGATTTAACCGTCGCAGGCAGTCAGGTCGTTGCCGATAACGATCAGGATGAAGATGGTGATCTGAACATCAGCGCAGAAAATGTGGTGGTGAAAGAGAGCACTTCACATCGCCGGGATCAAAACGATGAACTGCATGGGAAAGCCGAAGTCAGTCTGGTGGTGCAGCATCAGGCAGTACAGACGGCTAACGCTGTGAAGGCTTTATCAGCATCGAAAAAGGCCCTGAATCAGGCCAGACAGGATTATAAAAAGTACAAAAATCAGCTGGTCTCTCTGAAAAATACCTTAGCCTCACTCAAGGCTGATCTGGCCGCGCAGAAACCGGGTGTTAGTCAGGAAGATATCGATGAGCTGGCCGGGTTGATCAGTGATCTGAAAAGTGATGAAAGCTGGTATGTCGCCAGTATTGCGATGGCGGTGGAAGATGTCGCGTCTAAATCCACGGCACTGGTGCAACAATCGGCCAGTGCAGGTCAGAGTTCGGCAACGCTTGGTTTTGATGCCGGATTACATCTGGATATTGATGTGACCAAAACCAGTAGTGACAGCCAGCAGAGTACGTCGCAGGGCTCATTGCTGTCAGGCAATAACGTTCATATTCAGGCGGGCAATGAAACCGGCCAGTCAGCCACAGTACAGGGGTCGGCAATTGCGGCGAAGCATGATTTGAGTCTCTCCGGCCATGAGGTGAATCTGCTGGCGTCGACCGATCAGAGCGAAAGCGCCAGCCAGAGTAAGTCAGCTCATATCGGTGCTTCGATGACGGTGTATGGCGCTTCTGGCGGTGGGATCAATCTCGATGCCAGCTACAGCCGGAATGAAAACAGCAGCCGTTCGCAAACCCATACTAACAGCACGCTCAATGCGGACAATATTCAGATTGTCTCGGCAGGTGATACCAATGTCAAAGGGGCGACTGTCCGGGCAGAAAGTGAGCTGACCATGAATGTCGGCGGTGATCTGAACGTGGCTTCAGTGCAGGATCATCACTCATCCAGCAGTAAGGGACAGTCCATCAGTGGTGGTGTGAGTCTGACCGGTGCACAGGCTGAACAAGGCAGCCATGTGATGAGTGATACCAGCAATGCAGGTACGCTGACTGGAGTGAATGGTGGTTTCAATGTGTCTAATGGCCGCGATCGCAGCCGTGAAACCGTGCTGACCAGCCTGACTTCCGGCGGTACGGCCAATATCACCGTCGGCGGTAATACGGATATCAAAGGCGCCACCATTGCCACCACTGATGCAGACGGCAAAGACACCGGCGAGCTGACGCTGAAAACCGGCACCCTGACATATAGCGACCTGAGTAATACCAGCTACAGCAGTAATATGAGTGCCGGGATGCATACGGGGGTCGGGATTGGTCAGTCCGTCAATCAGGAGACCGGAAAAACAGAAACTACAGTCAGCGCCGGTTATAACACCAGCTCTGTACAGCTGAGTAACACCTCCGGTTATCACAAAGATAAAACCCTGGCGACCCTGGGTCAGGGTAGTTTAATCATCGGCGATAAAGCAGGCAGCGACGACACCACAGCATTGAACCGGGATGTGGAGAATGCGCAGAGAGACCTGTTCAGCGTCGAGCGCCAGCAGGGGAACTTTGATGTTTCGATTGACCACCGGCTGTTCCATGAAGGGGGACATCAGGCGATAGCGGAAGATGTGAAACGTAACGAAATCACCTTCGACAGCATCGCAGATGCAATGGATGATGATAATCAGAGCGTTGGCCTGACCGGGAACGAAGAGGGTAAGGACGGTGTACTGGATCATCTTGAGCACAAGCATGATTTCTTCACGGCGACGAAGAATTTTGTGACTAGTGAAAACGAAGCGCTGGTGAAAACACTCAATGATCCGAATGCGACGCCAGCGCAGAAACAGGCGGCCTACCAGTCCCTGACGGCTTCGATTGCCACGCAATTCGATCTGACCCCGGCACAAGTCATGATGGCCCTGGTCAGTCAGGACGGTAATCTGGCGCAGGGGGCTTATGGTGATGGCAAGATCTTCATCAATGACTTAATGCA
Organism: Vibrio quintilis; assembly: GCF_024529975.1. Taxonomy (GTDB): domain Bacteria; phylum Pseudomonadota; class Gammaproteobacteria; order Enterobacterales; family Vibrionaceae; genus Vibrio; species Vibrio quintilis. The sequence goes on from NZ_AP024898.1 coordinate 565,202, forward strand.
CTTCAATCTGACCGATATTGTGAACTCAATTGGCCATGAAACGCAGCATTATCTGGATGATAACCTGCTGGCAGATAATGACAGTGAGAGGTTTGAAGCCAACCGGGAAGAATATGCGAATCTGATGGGAGAGGCGACGGCCGATTATGTCAGCTTTAACTTTGAGAATTCAGGTTTTGGTGAGTTTGGAGGATTTAACCTGCAAAACGGCACCGCAGGCAGTGAGTTAATTAAAAACAATACCCAGACGTATGAAACTGTGCGGGATACGACTGGTGTTGATTTCCGGATGCCAAATGATAATGAGTTAACGATCATAGATAAGCTCGCAGGTAATGACGAAGCCCTGAAAAATAAGCTGACCAGTGCGGCTTGTGCTTTGGTTCACTGTTCGGCTGAATTTGCACCGGGAACAGAAAAATATAAGGAGATGAAAGCCCTTGAGGAAGCCGGGGCTGTTTATAAAGATGCTCAGCAGGTCTTGCTGAATTATAGCTTTACACAAGCTCAGGTGTCTCCGAGCCTCGGTGTCACAGTTGACCATCAATTCCAATACAGCCCACAGGATGCGAATGCCGACAGAACAAGTGCCGGTATGGATGCGGGTTATGAAAATATTGCTCAGGGGTTCAGAGACCACTATGGGCTGAATGTGACGGCAGAGCAGCTTAAGCAAGGGGTCAATGTGACCGGAAGTCTGATGGCTGCATTTTCAGCGGTACTCGGAGATAAGTTTGTTGCTGCAGATGTTCAGAAACTGGTGAAGAACTCTGGGGTATATCAGAAGCTGAAGGGGATTACGGGTATCGGGGAGGCCGGGGTCTTATCAAATGGTTCTCGTCCCGATTTTTATGTCGGCTCTGATGGGGCAAACAGTACATTACCTGCAACCGGATATCGATATGATCGTTATCTGAATGATGATGGAACAGTCAACGAGTGGGGACAAAAGATATTAGAAACCGGGGAAGGCAGAGCTACTTATATTGGGTTTGATAAGTTAGAAACAGGGCAGGAAGTCCGGGATGCTTTTCAGATTAAAGGAAAAGATAAGGTCAACTCTTTAGATCCAGAAGACGGCTCATGGAGTGATGGTCGCATCAGAAGTGAGTTTGACACCTTACAGCTGTTTGATGATCAGGGGCAACCACAGTTACGTGTGCCAGGCATGTTCGGGGACACAAGAAAAGATCTGCCGGAACCCATTACCGAAGCGTATCCTGAATTTGGTCAGGGAGGTAAAGCACAGCTACACGCCGATGGTCAGACTTTGAAGTATGAGCATTCTGAAGTGCTTCCTGAGGGCAATACAAAATCGGTTTCGTCTGAAGGCAGTATTGGAAAAAGTGATCAATCTTCAGAAGTCGGCTCCGGAACAGTGCTGTACGATAATAAGCAATATCTGGATACAACGACACCAGCAGGAATTGAAGTTCATCACGGGCAGTATAGTACGGCGATAGGTAGTGATAATAAAACAATGGGAAATTATCAGGTCGCAGCAGATACAGGAAATGGTCATAATGTCATAGTACATGGCTCCAGACCAGACTATGATGAACAGGGTGGGATTTTTCAGGTAACTAATGATGTCAATAATCTGGAGTCTTATCCAACCCATACACAGCAAATTGTTGATGCTGTATTGAGTAATCCGAATTACAAAGCTGGTTCACCTGTATGTTTAGGATCATGCTGGAGCGGTTCGAACGGAACAGCGCAGCAGGTTTCAAATGCGCTTAACGCAACGGTGACTGCACCAACCCGGCCAGTGAGATTTGATACAGTTACAGGACAGTGGGTACAAATGTCTGATAAAATGATGGAAGAATATCATTTCGATTTGATACATATTAAACCAGAAATGAAAACATTTACTCCAGAAAATAACTAATTATGAAAGTATTACCTTATTACAAAGAAGAGACAAAACGTCAATGTTCAGCTGCAATATCATTGGTTGATAATATTAATGTTTTGAGTAAAAAGGAATCAGCCATTGTCACTAACTATATGAGTTCTTGCCTTATTATTGATCAATGGCTGAGTAATGGCATGGACATACTGACAAGGGAATATGTGATTCCTACACAATTATGGTCTGATGGTATATATGTATGGAATGAGTCTCATATTTATTATGTGAGAAAATATCGAGCGAAACTACCATCAGCATTTATATCGCATATATATGAGCAGGTTGATATAGGATATGATCCTAAGGGGCTAAATATTGGAAATTTAATTACAAAGTATGAAAATATTTCAAAAAAAATATCAGAAGGTGATGAATCTTTTTATGATATATCGTATGAGTAAACAGTTGGTTCTGAATGGGGTTGTGAAGCATTTTATTTCTTTAACAAAAATAGAAGGTATGAAGATGAAACCAGATGAATTTCCATATAACCAATCTGGGTTGGCATTAGATGAACTGGAAAAACTCATCATTCGTGTTGTTGAACATGAGCTGGAAAGAGATGACTTATTAAAAAGTATTGCAGATGCAAGAGAAAGAGGCACTGTCCCAATCCGGGGGATTCAACATCAACTCATGCAGTACCGGAAAAAATATAGCCTCTACACACCTTTTTCAGATGATGAAAAACAATTAATTGATCACCTTTTAAATTACTGGGGATAAGGCTGTTCATCATTTTGTGCCACGTCTATTTTATAGGATTTAGATATTTATCCAGACATCCTTCAAAGACTGTCGAGTAGACGACACTTGTTACCAAGTGCCGCCCCTCTAAGAACCGTACGTGCAACTTTCACTGCATACGGCTCAAGCCTCCACTAAGGCATCATTGATACCCAGCAACTTATAAAGCAGTCGAAGCAGGTTCGTTCCAAGAGTTACGAGCTAGCCTTTTGGGTTTTCTCTTCGCCAAGTATTCTTGGTATTGAGGGTCAAAAGGGGTAGCAGCACTCCTAATTTTCACGTGTCTTTCGATAGGCACTTTCGCTATTTGGAACAGATTGAAGTGACAGTCCATGTTCATGATTTTCTGCCAACCGTGAAATTGCCATTGGCCTTTACGATTGAGAAAGTACTTATGAACAACCCAGTCTTTGGACTTGGTTGGATGACGCCTAACTGCCCAGTGCCATAGCGCTTGGAATAGTTTGTGGCCGACATACCCGAATATTTGTTTAGCAACACAGTGGCGATAGTAATTCGCCCATCCCCTGAGTTTCGGATTTATCAACTTGATAAGATCGTTAACAGGGATGGTTGCGTGCTTTTTAATGAGTTCTCGTAGATTTCTCAAGAATAACAGCGTGTTGGATTTGCTCGGTTTGATGAGCAATTTGCCTTTGTACTTCCTGTGATTGAAGCCTAGAAAGTTAAAGCCATCATCAATATGAGTGATCTTCGTTTTCTCTTCGGAGAGGGCTAACCCTCTTTCTGCCAAAAAGCCAGCTACCAACGGTTTGATGTCGTTCACTAGCACTTCCTTTGAAGAGCAAGTAACCACGAAATCATCCGCATAACCGATAAAGTTGGCTCTAGCCCCCTTTTTCAGGGCTGTAGATTTTATTTGTTGCTCTATTCCCGCGAGAGTCATTAGCATCAAGGTTGGAGAGATTATTCCACCTTGAGGTGTACCTTCATCGGTATCATAGAACAGACCCTTATCCACATAGCCAGACTTTAACCATTGCTCTAACATACGTTTATCTACCGTGATATTGTCCATAAGCCATTGATGCCCGATTTTGTCGAAGCAAGCCTTAATATCTCCCTCAAGAACCCATTTCGCTGATCGCTTTAGAGCCAAACATTTGAAACACTGACTGACGGCGTCAGCCGTGCTGCGATTTGTCCTAAACCCATAGCTATTGAGGTCGGCAAGCGTTTCGGACACTGGTTCGAATGCTAGAAGATGGAGGGCTTGTTGCGCTCTATCAATCATGCATGGAATACCCAATGGCCTGAGCTTACCGTTCTTTTTGGGAATGTAGATACGTTTAAGTGGTTTTGCAGAGTAAGCCTTGCGGCTCAGTTGATTGACTGCTTTCATACGGCGTGCATCTGTGGTCCAGGTGACACCGTCTATTCCAGGCGTTTTACTGCCTTTATTCTGAGAGACTCGCTTAACTGCAAGAAGCTTGGCTGAGCGAGAATGAGTCAAGAGCCACTGTAAGGACTTCACCTTACCGTATTTCTTTTCTCTCGTTGCTTTTGCGATACGCATTTGAAGCTTCAATACGTGTGCTTCAATGGATTTCCAGTCGATGGACTGCCATTGAGCGCCGTCAGAAGATGCACCAATCTCTTTCGAGATCACCATTTGCTTTCCTCCTTGAATAAAGTTCTTCAAATTCTCTCGCAATGGGAGACCAGTCGGAAGTGGGCTCACTTTCGTGATCAGACATAAGTCTGTATCTGCATCATTACAATGTAGCTTTCGCTTTTTCCGACCTCCTATACCTGCATCACTATCGGCCACAAAGGCTTTCCCAAAGGGAGTGATACAGGCTTACCCTGTTCCGTATGTTACGTAAAATGTCAGGTTAGATGCCCACTATAGTGCGGAGAGTGCAGTGACCACGAAAGAGTACTGTCCAACCTCTTTCCAACTCTCATTGCCTTTTGGCCACAGCGTATTAACCACTTCCGCTGCTTCATCATATAACGCACCTTGAATGGATTCACATACGTTCATCATACTGACTACCTAGCACTTACCCGAATTGTGGTTTTCAGGAGAAACGTCCTCTCACGATTCTGTTCCCACTCAGCCCAACGGCCAAGTTTCGTTACATTGTCCGAGCCGCTGCTTTATTCAGGCTCGTAGGTTCATCTGGTGATACAGACGGTTCACTCATAAAGCGGTGAACAACGCTTCATACGACTTCAGGTCGCACGGACAGTGTTAAGTTACCGTCCGCATACAGCAGTTTTAGCAAGTTGGTTTCGTTGGCGAATCCACTCTTGGTTTTGGTAGTGTTCAAATTTCTGTGTCATTTCAATAAACTAATATAAAAAAGGAAATGACACTTTATGTCTGACGATAAATACGAAATTGATATTCAGGAATTCGCTAAAGCACTTCAGTCCGGTCAGGGACTCAATGGCAAAGACGGGGTTCTCACTCCACTGATTAAGAAAATCACTGAAGCGGCAATGGGTGCTGAAATTGACCAGCATCTCGAATCTGAGCCTGAGAACCGGAAAAAAGGGAAATCCCGGAAAACAATCAAAACGATGTCCGGCGAGTTCGAACTGGAAACACCCCGTGACCGCAACGGGACTCCACTTCCCCCGCCAGATAATCCAGCTCCTGTCCGGTGATTTCAACATGCTCTGAATACCGGGCTTCAATATAAGCCCGTTGCAGGCGACGGAAACAGCGGCGATGGAATTTATTATCCAGCGGGAAGATCGTTTTAAATTCAGGATCAATCTGGGCGCAGAGCTTGCTCAGTTTTTCGATATTATGTGATTTGGCTAAATAATTGGTGCAGGTAAGCAGGGCACAGGCGTATAGATGCTCAGTGGCCTGATGAAGTTCAAAAGCGGCTTTTTTTAGTCTTGAACCCTTTCTGGCATAAATATACATCTCGAAGTCGTCATCTAAATTTTCAATCCACTGATCATAATGTTTTTTCGCAATCGCTTGTTTTTCTTCATCTGTGAGTTTACCCGGTAATGACAATTCCTTCGGCGTGGCGGAAAAAATCTCAATCCCTTCTTCCCGGATATCCCTGAAAAAATAATGACCCTGCTGCAGGCGTTCATTGACATCCCTGAGTGAATGGTGGTTTCAATGTGTCTAATGGCCGCGATCGCAGCCGTGAAACCGTGCTGACCAGTCTGACTTCCGGCGGTACGGCCAATATCACCGTTGGCGGCAATACGGATATCAAAGGCGCCACGATTGCCACCACAGATGCAGACGGCAAAGACACCGGCGACCTGACGCTGAAAACCGGCACCCTGACATACAGCGACCTGAGTAATACCAGCTACAGCAGTAATATGAGTGCCGGTTTCAGTACGGGGGCTGCAATTGGTGACGTTGTGAATGAAAAGACCGGTGAGACAGAAACCCAGGTCAGCATCGGCAGCAACACCACTTCAGCCCAGTTAAACGATAGCTCGGATTATCACAAAGGCAAAACGCTGGCGACAGTGGGACAGGGTAGTTTAATCATCGGCGATGAAGCAGGCAGCGACGACACTACCGCGCTGAACCGGGACGTGGAGAATTCAGAAACTGATTTGTTCACGGTAGATCGCCAGCAGGGGAACTTTGATGTTTCGATTGACCACCGGTTGTTCCATGAAGGCGGACATCTGGCGATAGCGGAAGATGTGAAACGTAACGAAATCACCTTCGACAGCATCGCAGATGCAATGGATGATGATAATCAGAGCGTTGGCCTGACCGGGAACGAAGAGGGTAAGGAAGGTGTACTGGATCATCTTGAGCACAAGCATGATTTCTTCACGGCGACGAAGAATTTTATCACGGATGAAAACAACGAAGCGCTGGTTAAAACACTCAATGATCCGAATGCAACCCCGGAGCAGAAACAGGCGGCCTACCAGTCTCTGTCAGCCTCGATTGCGAAGCAATTCGATCTGACTCCGGCTGAAGTTATGATGGCCTTGGTCGGTGAGAATGGTCAGCAGGGTCAGGGAGCTTATGGCGATGGTAAAATTTTCTTCAATGACGCAATGCACTTCAATCTGACCGACATTGTGAACACCATTGGTCATGAGACGCAGCATTATCTGGATGATAACCTGCTGCAAAGTAATGACAGTCAGACGTTTGAAGAAAACCGGGAAGAATACGCAGGTCTGATGGGAGAGGCGACGGCCGATTATGTCAGCTTTAACTTCGAAAACTCAGGCTTTGGTCACTTTGGCGGCTTCAATCTGCAAAACGGTACAACAGGTAGTGAGTTAATCAGGAACAATACCCAGACGTATGAAACAGTGCGGCTTGTGCTTTGGTTCACTGTTCGGCTGAATTTGCACCGGGAACAGAAAAATATAAGGAGATGAAAGCCCTTGAGGAAGCCGGGGCTGTTTATAAAGATGCTCCGCAGGTCTTGCTGAATTATAGCTTTACACAAGCTCAGGTGTCTCCGAGCCTCGGTGTCACAGTTGACCATCAATACCAATACAGCCCACAGGATGCGAATGCCGACAGAGCAAGTGCGGGTATGGATGCGGGTTATGAAAATATTGCTCAGGGGTTCAGAGACCACTATGGGCTGAATGTGACGGCAGAGCAGCTTAAGCAAGGGGTCAATGTGACCGGAAGTCTGATGGCTGCATTTTCAGCGGTACTCGGAGATAAGTTTGTTGCTGCAGATGTTCAGAAACTGGTGAAGAACTCTGGGGTATATCAGAAGCTGAAGGGGATTTCTGATATAGAGGCCGGAGCTCAGGTTAATACGGCTTATCATGCGACAAATGGTGCCGGTGTTGCACAAAATATTCTGGATGGGATTAATCCTAAGTTCTTAAATCCGGATAGTCGTTTTGGAAAAGCATTTTACATTGGTGATAGTGCGAATACAGTTACTAAAGAATTGGCACATCATAACGCTGATTCTACACATGCTATCAGATATACCATCAACAATGAGCAGGCGAAGGTTTTAGATTTAACGGATCCACAGGTTGCAAAAGAATGGGGTTATGCAGGTGGTGAAATTACCGATCAAACCAAACTTATTGGCCAAAAAGCTCAGGAGCAAGGGTTTAATGTCATTAAGTTTAATTCGGAGAGAAGTGATGGTGTAAATCTTGCCGTTATAGGTGATTTCAAAGAAGTATTGACACCAGAAATCGTGGTGCCGACAAATAGTGCGAATAGTGGAGTTGGTAGTCGTGGTAGAATTCCACAAAAGTCACTAGGGGAAAACAAGGATTCAAAAGCTATTGGTTCAGGAACTGTTTTGGCAGTTACTGAAAACCGGAATTTAAAGCAGATTAATGAAAGTAGTGGGAAATACTCGACTGAAATCGATGATAAAGTTACTGTTGTCCAGAAGGATGATGGTATTCCGGATTGGATTCAAGAAAGTTTTCTGGATTCAAATTATCGAACAGTTGTAACTAACCAGGACATAACTGTCTATCGTGTTTTTGGAGGTAATGCTAAGGTGCAAGGTGCATTTGTGAGCACAAATCCAGCACTAAATAAGATTCAAGCTAAAATTGACGCTGCACTATTGCCAGAATGGAAAAACACGAGAGAATTTGAAGCTGAAATCCATGTTCCCAAGGGGACTGAGTTAAATATTGGGAAAGTTGCACCTCAAACTATTGACTCTACTGGTACAGTTTTGGATGGTTCTTCAGATCAATTATTAATGCCACAAAACTGGTCGAAGGAATGGATTCAAAATATAAGGAATGTTAAGCCATGATCGGAATTAATGACTTGAAAAATCGAATTGAGTCTACGCTAAATGCTTTAGAGCAAAAGCAAAGATCATCTCAAGAAGCAATTGTAGATAATTTTATAGTTAAGTATATGGTTGTTCAGTCAGCGATACAGTCTGGCAAGCCAAAGGAGGAGATTCTTAAAGAAGCTCGTATCCTTCTTGGTTCCGCCAGGGGATACTTGGAAACCTCTAGTAACTATGAACAAGAGTTTCTTAAAGAAATGAGCAAAACAGAAAAATTGATTAAGCAGTTGAAAGAATAGAGTACGAGCTATGATGATTTCTGGCATATGAGTTGTGTGGATTGCGGTCTAATCAGTTGATTGATTTCGCCAGATCAACAGCCAACAAGAGACGTGCTGCGTGGCAGATAATAAACGTAACTGAACTTCACACACCTGAGTCGGTCGAAACAAGGAGTCCGGTAGTTGCTGACACCGCTGATACGATATAGTGTGAAAGGTTTTGAATTATTAGTGGATGTTACCAAAGGCGTAGATTTATATATGGTATTATACAGAGCAAATGGTTGTAGAGTACATTTGACTATGGCTCAGATTTTTACTGGCTTAAATTTGAGATTTAAGATGAAGTGTTAGCCGGTAGCCCGGAGCAAATATATCAAGCTGCTTTTACGGAGTTTACTCCAGACTCAAAATCTGGAGAACTACGAATTACCGGGTATCATTTAACAATCTGTCCAGGACTGATGATAATTACATTAAACTTGATGACATATAACGAAAACACAGGGATGAATATCTGGAAACATCCTGACTTGAAAGAACTTTAAATATGAACTCAGAAATGAATTTACGCTGCACCGTTTTTGAATATCAATGCCAACACTGTGGAAAACGATTCAAAGCCCCTGTATATACAGGGAGTGGCTATGGGCAGTTTTTAATGAGAAATTATGTGTCAGGCCATCATGTCTGGCTGGATGTTTTCTCCGATGATGTCATCAACGAGATGGATCAGCTTATTTCTGCTCATCCTGCGGTGTCTTCTCTCGGTGAAAACGCTCAGTCAGATATCTTCCAGAAAATAGTAGGGTATCTTTATGATCCGGATTCTGAAGGGAATTATTACGGGATAGGTATTGACCCTCAATGTCCTTTTTGTAACGCGCATCAGGCAAAATCTTTTAGGGAGGTTTTTCCTAATGAATACATGGAGTTATCGGTGGTCAGAATTACAGCAAGGCAATGGAAACAAATGTCTCAGGATGAAAAAATTGAGAAAATTAATCAGCTGATACAGGGTATAATTATGTAGATATTATCTTGAGACTGTCACATAAGCTATACATCTGACAGATTTAAATATGCTTAGATAAGCGATTACCCAATGAATGAGACTGTTCATAATTCTGAATCAGCCTGGCTGGCATAAATCTTCCCCTGACAAAATCGCTCCACAGCCCCCTTTAACTTCACCACTTTCCCCGCCAGATAATCCAGCTCCTCAATGGTGATTTCAAAATGCTCTGAATACCGGGCTTCAATATAAGCCCGTTGCAGGCGGCGGAAGCTGCGGCGATGAAATTTATTATCCAGCGGGAAGATCGTTTTAAATTCAGGATCAATCTGGGCGCAGAGCTTGCTCAGTTTTTCGATATTATGTGACTTGGGTAGGTATTCCAACACATAATACCCGTCCTTTGTATAATCAACTGGAAAATGAAATCTATCCTGATGTCTCATGTGGCCCTACCAGTTGTGCTATGATATTGGAAAGTAAAGGTATTGAAGGTTTTACCCCGGATAAAATCAGCCAGCTACTCTTAGATAAGTATCAGTCAACGGGAACGACTACAAGTGATTTAAAATATGCGATGACAGAAATCGGATTGACGACAAGAGTTTTTCAAAATAGTAGTACAAATACCTTGTTACGTTTACAAAGGTTGGTTGATAAGGATAACCCTGCCATAGTACAACTAAATATGGGAAATAATTATCATTTTGTTGTGTTAGATGAAATTGTTGCTATGCCAAATAAGGAACTTTTATTTAAGATCAGAGACCCGGCTAAAGGTGTTCATTATGGTTTAAAACAGTCAGATTTTGAATCATTATGGCAACATGGGGATCTTTTAGTTACGAAACCAAGGAATTAATATGAATCTGTCAGAATTATTTTCATTTACCAATAAAATGGCTGATGTTGTACGTATCGAGTGTTTCTATGTTGCGAATTCAAAAGAAGCATATCTGGTTGATAATCTAGAAAATATTAATTTTATGCTTGATGTGTCTGGCACGAACATAAAGTCTTCGTTAGAAGGCTATATTTCTACATATGGTGGTGGAGAAGGACGCTGGTACAATATGGTTCCGTGTCAATGTATTGCTGAAATTGTATATAAAAAAGAAAGTCATAAGCCTATTATAAAAAATGTTGTCCGCTTTTCTATGCAACAAGATAATGTTTGGTACACCACAATTCCTCACAATGATTTATCTGAGATCGATACAAACATTGAAGAGATAGTCAGGAATTTTGAGTCTTACCGCAATAAAACAATTGAAATATCCGGGCACCTTTTACTTAAAGGAAGTGACGCAACGATAAGCTCCTCTAATCAATATCAGGATCCACAAAATTATACGCTCAAACTAATAAATCCTTATTGTGAAGAGATTATTGAGTCTCACTTTACACCTGATGATTTATCACCTGACTATGAAGAAATGGTGAAATTAACCGGACGTGTGGATTATTCATCTGATGGTTCTTTATGTGTGACAGCAGTTGATGAATGGAATGTAATTTATTCTTCAGCGACTATTCATTTTACCGGCTTAGGCCGGTGTCGATATCTTGAGGAAAAAAAGGGCTTTGTTTCCTAAATTTGATTTAATTGAATTAGTTTTAACTCGATGTTCAGTGTGTATGCTCCTAAATTGATTCAGTCTTCAGACATTCAATCGTATGTTAACCGAAATCACCATCAGTCGATGGTGATTTTTTGCCTTTAAGCTATCAACTACTCAGGGCGAGAGCATTTAAAGGAGATGAATTATACTAGTGTGATTACCGAGGGAGACTGACGGACTAATTACCGAGGGACTTTGTCACTCCAGCATAAAGACAAACAGATTTTAGAAAACCGCAAACAAGTCTTAATGTTATACCGGCAGGCCAATCTAGTACGTTGGTCAGGACATATCAGGAACTGTGAACCTGTTGGTAAAGTGGAATTGAATCCGGATAAGAGGCCGGAAACAGATGAAAAAGAAGTAGCTTAAATATTAAGCAAATGATGACAACTATCTTGAAAAACACCGTTATTGACGGTGGAAATATTACATTGAAGAGGTTTTAAAATGTCAATGAGTTTAAATTTGGAAATCGCTTCAGGCGTAACTGTGGGGTTACTAAGAGATTCTTTGGTAGCTACTAACTATGATGAACTAATTGAAAATACAGATGGTTTTATAGCACACTTACCAGATACTAACGTGAGAGTTCACGCGACTACAAAGTTAGATAATACAGCTATACTGGCTGAAGGATTAGATAATTTAAGCTGGGAAGTTGGGCTAAGAGCTTTTTTTTATGTAGACCTAAGTAAAGAAAATGCATTGGATGATATTAAAAAAATAGTGACACAAATTGCAGATAAAACAACTTTTGATTTTGTTTTATCTTTGCATTATGAATCTATCTATGCTGTGAAAAAATCAGGATATCTTTGGTTAAAAGAAAATTTTTGTACTTAACTAATTATAATTATTTATAAATTTCATTTCTTCTGAAATAGCTGAGTTGTTCCAGAGTTTATTTTTTTGTGAATGGGGTATGGCATTGATGTTGGAGATATAGATTGTTCGCAAATTTCTAAAAATTATTATGAAATTGCAGAAAAACAAGGAAAAATAATTGTATTCAGAGATGCCAATGCTCCATGGCTTTCAGGACCAGAAAAGCACTTGAGAGGCAAGTTTAATACTCCATTCAAAGATTTTTCTGAGTTTTATTACCCACAATCGGTCAAAGGTGGAGAAACTAGAGAGACGCGTGAATCATATCATGCTTTATATACAGATGGCCGATATTTTTATGATGGTGGGTTACATAATGATGGAATCCCTATAGGGGATTATATGAAATTGATTAAATTCATGAATGAAATAACACCTGCTTATAGAGTATATAATCCTGAGACAGGAGAATTAATGAAAGGTAAAATTTATGGAAAGTAAATATTCTGATTTCAGAGAAGCAGCAGAAAAAGTCGGTGCAGCATTTTCTGTAATATATGTTCTTTATTCAAAAAAACTGATTACCTGGTCTTCATCATCTCCGTCAATAACGCCCCGTGGGTATAATGAGCATCATGTACCCATTGTAAAGTGGCAATATAACAAGACATGTCTTGATATGGGAAGCGAAGTTAAAGCTCTCATAGAAAAGCGATTTGATTCAATAATTGATTGGAACGTTGAAGCTTTGCAGTTCAATAATAGATGGCTATTAGTTCCACAGAGAGTTCAAGATGTGAGGGAGCAAGACGAGATAGATTTGGTAGAGGCTACATCTATCATAACTATGAATGATCCTGATTTTGCTATCAAAGCTAACCGTGAACTAATTAATCTTGCGGAGTTTTTAAATTTGAAGCTTTAGTGTGAGTCTGATGAGACTGTTACATGTTTTGTATAACTGGCTGATTTAAATTGAATTAGTCACGAATTAAACTGGTATCTTCTTGAAAAATGAGAGTTATCCGTTTTTATAAAGGTACTGAATCTTTAATCAAAACAAAAGAGGTAACTCTCATGCTTCAGCAATTACCGGAAATCGCACAGTTTATGGCGGTTCATCCTGTGTTCTTCTCTCAGGCGGTAGCGAATGCTTGTACTGAGACACTGGTCGAGGGTAAGCGTGATACTGGTGAAATTTTGGTTCTGCATATGATGGGTACCTGATCCAGCTTATCAGGATCTGGTGAGCCGGTTGCAAAGTAAAGATGACACTGTGTCCGGCAACGCGCGTAAAGAGCTTTTCCAGATTGCGTTGGAACGGTTCGGGCTGACCCGGCAGGATCTGCACTTCTACGACAGTACACAAACGACCTCGACAGTACTGAAGGACAGCATCCTTGGTGATGTGAAGGCAGCCACTGTCACGGATGAAAACAGTGCGCTTCAGGGCACCTCGTTTATCGATACAGCCGGGGATGATGAAGTAACCCGTGATGATGTCAATCAAAGCATGGGACAGGAGCTCGCGCGACAGGAAGAATTACAGGGTCAGGATGATTTCCACCTGTTTGATCGTAGCGAAGGAGAAGCGGATGCGGTGGCAGAAGCGATGGCAGCGCAGTTTGCCCATCGTCTGGAACATGTGACCGGTGCGGATCAGGATTATGGCTCAGGCAACAACTACGGTCAGGCGTTGCGGGAGAATACAACCCTGGTGAGTGCGGGAACACAGGTTGCCAATCAGGTGGGGAATGCCACGGTTGAATACCGGCAGCTTTATGTTCAGGAAGCCCGGGTCATTTTGCAAAATGCCGCCACTTATGCAGAAACGCATGGGATAAGTGAGACAGAGGCGAAGAAAGCACTCTTTCAGCAGGCATTACTTCAGGTAGATCAAACCTGGGCGTCACAGTCACATATTCAGGAAAATCCGGAGGCCAGAGAAGCGCTGTCAGCAATTGCAGCGCAGCAGGATGGCGATGTTCATGAATCTGCTATAGGGCAAAGCTTCTGGGGGCTATTGGGTGCAACATCCAGTCCTTACTTCCAGGCTGCGAATCAGGCGATTTATGAAGACAGCGGCATCAATGCCCGTGAAAATGCTCAGATTGAAGGGGGCGCTGCAGGTGAAGCTAATCCGATCCGTCAGTATGCCACAGCAAATGGTGAAGCACCGGTTGATGTGACATTGGGTGAAGCCGCAGATTCAGCTTATGATCAGGTCACAGGGACAGCAAAGGCAATTTATGAGGCAGTGAGCGAAGATCCGGCTGGTGTTGCAGAGCAACTGGCTGGTGCAGTTGTGGATAAAACAAAAGAAGTACTGGCTGACCCCGGTGTGCTGCTGCCGGAGGAGAATAAAGGAAGCGCCGGTGACAGACAGCTGGCCGCAGAACTTCAGGGAGAAGAGGAAAAAGCCCAACAGGAAGCGGGTAGCCAGTTCATCGAAGATGCAGTCAGCCTGATAGGCAGCCCGGTCGCAGCGAAGGGAGAAAAACTGGCGGGCGAGCTGGCGATAAAAGGTTTGGCTTAAGCGGCAGAAGAAGTCGTTCAGGCAGCCGGTAAAGGTGCAGTTGAACTGGTTGAGTCGCAGGCAGGTAAGCAACTGGGACATGGCATTGATGTCGGAGATTTTGGTAAGCTTGCAGATGATGCAGTCGGGGATGCTGATTTTGCAGATGTTGGTGTTGGGTCGGTGCTGGCTGATGCGATTAGTGATAACTCGGCATATTTAGATAATTTTGTTGAAGTCAATGATGATAAATTTATGTATTTATTTGGAAAGGTGACAGAAGGTCGCCAGCATAATATTGATCGTTCTGGAGGCTTAGCACTTGATTTTAAACGATTAGGGTTAAGAGATGATGAAGATGGTCGAGAGATATTACGCCATCATTTTAATAGTGTAGGTTCTCGAACTGATAATATTATTCGATCTTTTGATTCCGACTATGGGACTCAAGATGTTCATGAATCTTTACTATTTGGTCCGTCGGGCAAAGCTGCTCGTTTAGAAAGTACTTTTATTGTTGGACAAGATGGTAGTAAGCGTTTCACTTCAGCGATTTTAAAAGGAGGACCTGATAATCAGGGTTATCAAGCTGTTTTATCCCGGCCTATCATTCGTGGAGATTGGCAAAAAGTAGGTGATCCTATACCTGATTATCCTCTTTGGTTAAAATCAGGTCAGGACTGGTTTGATAAAGATAATGGTATTAACAATGATAAGTAACAATCTACGAGATATAACTGTAACAGAAGATGAGCTTTTGATATTTTTTGAGTCAGAACCAGAAAGGGCTAATTATGATCCTGTTTGGTTATTTGATGATTCGGTATATAGGTATGAATTCAATAATATAAAGCTGTCATTCTCTATCATACCAAATGTGGGGGATATCCGTTTGATATTATTCCATCATGAAAATATGATTTATGAATTTAATGCTATGAGTGTTAAAGATGTCAAATGCTTTAGTGATATGTTGACTATTTATATCAATCACAATGAGTTTATCGATGTTATATTACAACCAAGTATTCGTGTGAAACATCGTTATAAAGGAACGAATTAATAAAGTATGGAGATGATTCTCTGAGGTACTGTGGCAATCATACTTTTTAAGCGCATCACATATTAGAGCCTAAGCTATATTATCAAGTTGCGGTTTACCATCTGTATTTAGGCTGTCACATATTTTGTGTAACAGCCTGACTTAAATGTACTCAGCTAAGCAGTCTTCAAGCTGGTTTATTACGTAAATTCCTATTTCAGTTCTCCAGAGAACACCATCAATTGATGGTGATTTTATCTTTTAGAGGACAGTGGGTACAAATTTTTGATGATCAAATATCACGCAGATATCCTGAATTTATGCATATACAATCTGAAATGAAAATATTTCATCCGGAGACAAAATAACCATGAAAATATTCATAGACTGGACCTTAAGAATTAAGTTTTTTAAAAATGCCATCTAAGGTCCTGTCTTGCCTCGATTTTTTCTGGGGTGATTTCACGGCATTTTTCGATATATATTTGACTGCCCATTCCAGACAAGCCATGATTTCCGACCATGCCTGATGTGAATAAGCCGTCAGCAACGGCAGCAACCACACGTCCATATTTTTGGCCGCTTTACTAACCGATATATGGCCCGATATCTTTAAAGTAATAAAACGCCGGATAATTAAAGCCAGCAAGCTCGCTCAGACTACACCTTCGACTATCGCTTTTTGCCGGGTCGCAAAACGGCGCCAGTTTGTGTCGGACTTTAATTCCTTAAACAGCAATTCAACCTGCCAGCGACACCGGTAAACCGACATGATATCGTCAGCACTATACTTATCAGCCGGTAAATTCGTCACCCACAGACAAAAACGTTTTTCTTCTTTAAACCAACGCCTGACCACCCGAAAGACCTGCGTTCCCCGGCGCACTTTTAAATCCAGCACTTCCGCCCGGCTGGTTCTGCGGTTGACCTCTTTGAGCTTTTTCCCGGCCAGTTTGGGAAGCAAATGACCTTTGCCATTTGTCGCTTCAATTATCGTTGGGTTCAGCGACTGAAGTCCCCGGACTATCCAGGCGCCACCCTGTCGCTCAACCGCATCAAAATAAGAAAAATCAACATAGCCGGCATCAGCCAGTAACAGTTTATTTTTCAACGAGTCAGGCTTGGGCAGGTAAGTCCGCTCGGAAGCCGTATCAGCGGTGATTGTCATCGCTTTGGGAGACAACGTTTTCAGCGACATGGTCAGATGACATTCAATGGCCGCCGGTGTTCGTTGAAAACGGCTTGGAAAAATTTCGGCTAATTCATCGTGAACCCGGAATGAACTGCCATCTTGTAACAGGACATCATCAAAGCAGGCGAGTTTATCAGGTAAATTCCGGGGATCCTGCCCAGCAAAGCGGAGGATAGCCACCTGAACCAGTTTCTGCATGAGTTCAGCAAATTCAGGTTTACGCAGTTGATTATGAAAAGGTTTATAAGCGACATTGTCTTTCTCACTCAGGCACATGCCGTTAAATTGTCGGTGCAGATCAGCAATCGCATGGCAGTTCCCCTTACTGAGCGCAGAAATCAGGCTTAAAACCAAAGCGACAGGTTGAATGGCTCGTTCGCGCCGAGTAAATCCGACCTGCTTTGCTGTTCTCAGGATAAAATCAGGGCTAAAGATTTGCGAGAGTTGCTGTTTTAGTGTGATAATCGTCATTGGCTTCACGGCTTGGTTATGTTTTTGTTTGGCGACGATTATCAGATCATAAGTGAAGCCTTTTTTCTACCTGAAATTTCTATATAAAATAAAAAGTTAGTTCTTAAGATCCTGTCTATGAGGTTTTTGTAGGTTCTTTATTGCTGAATTAACCAGCTGATCAGCCTGCCGTGTTGTCTCTGGTAATCTGTACTTGGGAGCTAGCTTCAATATCCACTCACACGCAGTTTTCAAGCAAATCCGATGGCCTACAGAAACATAGATCGGATTAATTCCGGTTTGTGTGCGGAGCGCTGCACCAATGGTTTCGTCATGCTCGATAAGTGGTGTTTTTGAACCTCTTGTGAGATCCAATTCTTGATATGAACCGATTAACTTGGTTTTTCCGCAACCTATGGTGGGCACATCAAAGAGAACACCCAAATGGCAAGCCAGACCAAAACGACGTGGATGCGCATACCCCTGACCATCGCACACAATCAGATCTGGCGTATGTTGAAGTTTTGCAAACGATTTGATTAACGGCGGTAATTCGCGAAAAGAAAAGAGACCTGGAATATACGGAAATTGCTCTTGATCCTGAATCACCACTTTTTCAAGTACATTGAGCGTATCTGCCTCAAGAACAACCACAGCAGCAATGAGTTGCTTCCCTTCTTTAGCGTAAGCGACATCTACACCTGCGACCGTGTTGATTTGGGAGAATATATCTTCCTTCAAAACTTGCGAGGCGAGTTCTGTTTGTAGGCTCAGTGCCTGAGATTCGGTCAGATCCCACTTGTGATTGACTACAGGTTCCATTTTATTTCTCTTTGTTTGGTTTTTTAATGGGAGGGAGCTCAATTTGCTGTAAACAAACCCGCTCTACAACCCCCTTCAGCTTCACCACTTCCCCCGCCAGATAATCCAGCTCTTCTCCGGTAATTTCAAAATGCTCTGAATACCGGGCTTCAATATAAGCCCGTTGCAGGCGGCGGAAACTGCGGCGGTGAAATTTATTATCCAGCGGGAAAATTGCTTTAAATTCAGGATCAATCTGGGCGCAGAGCTTGCTCAGTTTTTCGATATTATGTGATTTGGGTAAATAATTGGTGCAGGTAAGCAGGGCGCAGGCGTATAACTTTTCTGTTACTTGGTGAAGTTGAAAAGCAGCCGTTTTGAAATGACCATTTTTTACCATCGGATAGAAATAAAGAAAAAATTCATTGGCGCTGGTAAACCACTGATCATAGTGCTTTTTCGCAATCGCTTGTTTTTCTTCGTCGGTGAGATCGCCCGGTTGGATAAACTCCTTCGGCGTGGCAGAGAAAATCTCAATCCCTTCTTCCCGGATATCCCTGAAAAAATAATGACCCTGCTGAAGGCGTTCATTGACATCCCTGAGTGAGTGGACAATCAGCCCCAGTGGCGCAGAAGTGACTTTACGGTCGATCTCTTCCTTCGCCCGTTGCCAGACCACATCATCTTCCACCAGATCATCATTGTTGACCACCACCAGAATATCGTAATCGGAGACATAACCGTTGTCCGGGTCATTGACCCAGCTGCCTTTGGCGTGGCTGCCGAACAGAATGATTTTCAGAATCCGGAATTCCCGTTTGCTCCCCTGTTTATTTTCAATGTAGTCAGCCAGTGTGTCGCGGAAAATGACCGACATGGTCTTAAGTTCGTGCTGTTTGAATTCGGGAAGGTGGTCAAGGTTGTTCTTCATGGGTGCTGCCGGTGGTGGTTCCAGAAACTGACAATGGCATTAGTTTGGCCGGTTGTAGGGAAAATGTCTATTTATTTCAGGGGGAACAGGTCTCGGCGAAGCATGATTTGAGTGTCTCCGGCCATGAAGTGAATTTGCTGCCTTCGACCATTGCCACCACAAATGCAAACGGCAAAGACACCGGCGAGCTGACGCTGAAAACCGGCACCCTGACATACAGAGACCTGAGTAATACCAGCTTCAACAGTAATATGAGTGCCGGTTTCAGTACGGGGGCTGCAATTGGTGACGTTGTGAATGAAAAGACCGGTGAGACAGAAACCCAGGTCAGCATCGGCAGCAACACCACTTCAGCCCAGTTAAACGATAGCTCGGATTATCACAAAGGCAAAACGCTGGCGACAGTGGGACAGGGTAGTTTAATCATCGGCGATGAAGCAGGCAGCGACGACACTACCGCGCTGAACCGGGACGTGGAGAATTCAGAAACCGATTTGTTCACAGTGAAACGTCAGCAGGGAGACT
Organism: Vibrio quintilis; assembly: GCF_024529975.1. GTDB lineage: Bacteria > Pseudomonadota > Gammaproteobacteria > Enterobacterales > Vibrionaceae > Vibrio > Vibrio quintilis. The sequence goes on from NZ_AP024898.1 coordinate 584,786, forward strand.
TTGATGTCACGATTGACCACCGGTTCTTCCATGAAGAAGGGCGGAATGAAATCGCGCATGATTTGGAAAAAGAAGGTGAGATAGCTGAAGACGTTGCCAGTGCCGTCAGCAAAGTGGTGAATGATGAACGCTTCTCGGTGGTCAACAACCTGTTTGAAGTTCTGGGTAACAATAAAAAGCTGACGATGCTGAATACGGCACTGGAAACTGATCCAGCTTATCAGGATCTGGTGAGCCGGTTGCAAAGTAAAGATGACACTGTGTCCGGCAACGCGCGTAAAGAGCTTTTCCAGATTGCGTTGGAACGGTTCGGGCTGACCCGGCAGGATCTGCACTTCTACGACAGTACACAAACGACCTCGACAGCACTGAAAGACAGCATCCTTGGTGATGTGAAGGCAGCGACTGTCACGGATGAAAACAGTGCGCTTCAGGGCACCTCGTTTATCGATACAGCCGGGGATGATGAAGTAACCCGTGATGATGTCAATCAAAGTATGGGACAGGAGCTGGCGCGACAGGAAGAAATACAGGGTCAGGATGATTTCCACCTGTTTGATCGTAGCGAAGGAGAAGCGGATGCGGTGGCAGAAGCGATGGCAGCGCAGTTTGCCCATCGTCTGGAACATGTGACCGGTGCGGATCAGGATTATGGCTCAGGCAACAACTACGGTCAGGCGTTGCGGGAGAATACAACCCTGGTGAGTGCGGGAACACAGGTTGCCAATCAGGTGGGGAATGCCACGGTTGAATACCGGCAGCTTTATGTTCAGGAAGCCCGGGTCATTTTACAAAATGCCGCCACTTATGCAGAAACGCATGGGATAAGTGAGACAGAGGCGAAGAAAGCACTCTTTCAGCAGGCATTACTTCAGGTAGATCAAACCTGGGCGTCACAGTCACATATTCAGGAAAATCCGGAGGCCAGAGAAGCGCTGTCAGCAATTGCAGCGCAGCAGGATGGCGATGTTCATGAATCTGCTATAGGGCAAAGCTTCTGGGGGCTATTGGGTGCAACATCCAGTCCTTACTTCCAGGCTGCGAATCAGGCGATTTATGAAGACAGCGGCATCAATGCCCGTGAAAATGCTCAGATTGAAGGGGGCGCTGCAGGTGAAGCTAATCCGATCCGTCAGTATGCCACAGCAAATGGTGAAGCACCGGTTGATGTGACATTGGGTGAAGCCGCAGATTCAGCTTATGATCAGGTCACAGGGACAGCAAAGGCAATTTATGAGGCAGTGAGCGAAGATCCGGCCGGTTTTGCCCAAAAAGTTGATGAAGTTGCTTTTGGTCTGGTGAATAGAGTGGTGAACGATCCGGGCGTGTTATTACCGGAGGAGAATAAAGGAAGCGCAGGAGATCAGCAGTTAGTCGCAGAACTTCAGGGAGAAGAGGAAAAAGCCCGGCAGGAAGCAGGGAGCCAGTTCATCGAAGATGCAGTCAGCCTGATAGGGAGCCCGGTCGCAGCGAAGGGAGAAAAACTGGCGGGCGAGCTGGCGATAAAAGGTTTGGCTGAAGCGGCAGAAGAAGTCACTCAGGCAGCCGGTAAAGGTGCAGTTGAACTGGTTGAGTCGCAGGCAGGTAAGCAACTGGGACATGGCATTGATGTCGGAGATATTGGTAAGCTTGCTGATGATGCAGTCGGGGATGCTGATTTTGCAGATGTTGGGTCGGTGTTGTCAGACACTAATCATTTATTAGAATACTTAGGAACTGAAGGTGTAATTAGCTATGGAGAAGTGGATCCTTTCAGAAGGCCAACTGGTGTAACTGCTATATTGACGCCTGATACGCCGAAGGGAACGATTCCATCCAGCGGAAAACCGCCCGGTTTTAGTAAAGCAGAAAAACATACCAGAGGACATTTACTGGGTAAACAGCTGGGTGGTCAAGGCAATGATTCCCGGAACATCGTGACTCAATATCGCCATGCAAATGAAAATGCGATGGCGCCTTTGGAGGATGAAATTAAACACGAGTTGAATGCTGGAAATGTCGTCGAATATTCAGCTACTCCGGTCTATAATTCAGAAATTCCGGTGCCGTACAGGGCTGTTCACTCGCCATTTGGACCCAAGCCGGGTTACGAGACGGAGGACCTGATACCGAAGGGAATAACGCTTAAGGCCACCAGCTCTAGTGGTAAAAGCGTTGAACTCAGCGTTCCAAATACACCTGTTTGGGCTAATTGGGGAGAGGGTGCACCCACTAATCAAATTAAATCAGAAGCATTATGGAAGACATCAAAATGAGTATAGAAAAGTTAATGACCATTCTTCCTGTACCGGAAAATAATGGCATGGATATCCCCGACTGGGATGAGATAGAAAAAGCAATCCAATTTGAGTTGCCAGAGGATTATAAGCAGTTTATAGCCGTCTATGGGTTAGGATGGATTGATGATTTTATGTTGGTTCTTGCTCCGGGAGTAGATTCGAATTGCTATGACCTTCTGGAAGGTGGGAAAAGTCATTTACTTGAATACATAGGAAGAAGATTATCACATCCAGATTTTTATTTGCATAATGCGCTTGAGAATGGGGATGGTATTTATCCATGGGGAATCACGGATAATGTTGATACTTTATACTGGCAGGTTGTTGATGGAAAAGTAGAGTCTATCCTCATTTATAATAAAGGGCCAGCAGGTGAATTTTTTGAATCAAAGTTGGCTTTTTCTGACTTTCTTTACGCAATTCTGAGTAAAGAGGTTGTGACGGATCATCTACCTGAAGACTTCCCTTCAGAAGAAATTTCATTTGTTGAACAGTGGCGATATGACCAGGATGCTGGTGAAGAACGGTTTGTATTCCTTGATGATATAAAATAGAAAAGTCAGTGTAGCAAGGGTATGTATTGAGATGTTCCGGTGCTCACAGGTGTGATTGTACCAGCTCAGACTTGAGCTGACAGTCACACATTTTTTCGAGACTGCTCATAATTCTGAATCAGCCTGGCTGGCATCAATCCTCCCCTGACAAACCCGCTCCACAACCCCCTTTAACTTCACCACTTCCCCCGCCAAATAATCCAGCTCTTCTCCGGTAATTTCAAAATGCTCTGAATACCGGGCTTCAATATAAGCCCGTTGCAGGCGGTGGAAGCTGCGGCGGTGGAATTTATTATCCAGCGGGAAAGTTGCTTTAAATTCAGGATCAATCTGGGCGCAGAGCTTGCTTAGTTTTTCGATATTATGTGATTTGGGTAAATAATTGGTGCAGGTAAGCAGGGCGCAGGCGTATAACTTTTCTGTTACTTGGTGAAGTTGAAAAGCAGCCGTTTTGAAATGACCATTTTTTATCATCGGATAGAAATAAAGAAAACAGCCAGTGTGTCGCGAAAAATGACCGACATGGTCTTAAGTTCGTGCTGCTTGAATTCGGGAAGATGGTCAAGGTTGTTCTTCATGGGTGCTGCCGGTGGTGGTTCCAGAAACTGACAATGGCATTAGTTTGGCCGGTTGCAGGGAAAATGTCTATTTATTTCAGGGGGAACAGGTTTCAGGTCGAAGTGGGCTGATTGTGTATGTTACGGGTGTGTCTTGATTGAATCTGCCAATGACAGTAAATACCACGACGACCAGAAAACGAAGAAAAATTCTTTCGGCAGATCAAAAACCATCAACCGGGAAAGTATTCAGGAAACGGGGATGAAAAAATTACCTTTTACTGAATCATAAATGATCGCGGTATTGAAGGAATTCAATGCCCGGATGAAAATTAATGATCAAATTAATGCCAGATATGGCAACGACACATTATTGTTTGTCGCTCTTTATCGTTTGTGTGTGTTATGTTATAACGTTTCTTGAAATAACAACATGACTGGCATTGGCCAGCAGGAAGAATGTGCAATATTGACGCAATTATTGAGCATGCAGAGAAGCGCTGTATCGCTCGCGGGAAACAACTGACAGTCAGGCGAAAGCTGGTGCTGCAGGCACTGATCCATGCCGGAAAAGCACTGTCTGCTTATGAATTGATTGATTACTGTAAAGAACACTTCAACGAAAATATTCAGGCGATGTCAGTCTATCGCATCCTGGATTTTCTTGAGGACGGGCATTTCGTGCACAAACTGAAGCTTTCCAATAAATATATCGCTTGTGCACATATCCTTTGTGACCATGAACATGGTGTTTCCCGCTTTTTGATTTGCTCTGAGTGCGGAAAAATCATCGAGCAAACCATTGACCCGGATATGGTCACTGATCTTCAGTCTCATGCCCGGCAGGACGGTTTCACTATCATCAACCCTCAGCTTGAGATCAGCTGTGTGTGTGATGAGTGCGCCGGAAAACCGAAGCCGGAAAGCCCCTAAGTAACTCAAATTGAAGCAAAAATGTATGCGAAAAAGCAGGCCCTAAGCAACCTGAAACCACCAGGTATCGTATAACGTCTTCGCGCCTGCAATTTGACGATTTCATTCATCAACCCGTTAAACATTAATCCGCTGATCAGGCGACAGGAGATTTGTACATGAGTTCTGGCAATAAACAGATTTCAGGTGTACCCACTAATATCGTGACCGGCTTTCTTGGCGTTGGAAAAACGACCGCAATCCTCAACCTGATGAAGCACAAATCAGACGATGAACGCTGGGCAGTGCTGATCAATGAATTTGGGGAAATCGGTGTCGATGGCAGCATGTTACAGGGACAGCAGCATAAAGGGCAGCAGGTTTTCATTCGTGAAGTACCGGGCGGGTGTATGTGCTGTGCAGCCGGTTTACCCATGCAAATTGCTTTGAATCAGTTACTGTCGGAGGCAAAACCTGATCGCCTGTTGATTGAACCGACCGGCCTTGGTCATCCGAAAGAAGTGCTGCAGGTGCTGTCATCTGAGCATTATCGCAAGGTGCTTTCACTACAAAAGAACCTGACTCTGGTTGATGCACGCAAATTATCCGATGCACGCTATACCAGCCATGACACTTTTAATCAGCAAATTGCGATTGCTGATACGGTGGTCGGCAACAAGCAGGATCTTTACCAACCGGGTGATGAAGAGAAGCTGGAAGCTTATGTCGCAGCGCATGGGCGTCCGGATACACAGGTCATCTTCACTCATCATGGCCATATTCCGTTTGCTGCGTTTGAAGGGAAGACAGGCAGTGATGAGCTGCCTGCGCATCACCATCATCATCACGAGAAGAAGCCACTTGCTTCAGAAACGCCGATGCCGCAAAGCGGCATGATCAAAGCCGTGAATGAGGGAGAAGGTTTCCATAGCATTGGGTGGCGCTTTTCTCCGGATAAAATTTTCAGCCGCAGAAAGCTGATTGAGCTGTTCGTTACGCTGAAAGTGGAACGTATGAAAGCGGTATTTATTACGGCAGGTGGTATCTTCAGTTACAACCTCACCCCGGACGGGCTGACGGAGGCAGAGCTGGATGATTGTGCGGAGAGCCGGATGGAGGTGATTTCCGGGACGGCCGATGAAACGATTGAAGCCCAACTGCTTGATTGTATGGAATAATCTCCGGAAAAACACTTGATATCTGTCACATTTCATCATACTTTGGTTTTTTAGCAATATTATCCGGAGGAAATGAGATGACGGCAGTAACAATCAGAAGGGCTGAGTCTTCAGATGCAAAGGCATTACAAGAACTATATCAGGGTATCAATGCGTATTCCGGAACGCTGCAACTTCCTCATCCTTCGCTGGAACTCTGGAAAAGCCGGGTATCCGATATTCCGCCAAATCACTATGTCTATGTGGCGGTGATGGGCGATGAAGTGGTCGGGAATCTTGGACTTGAGGTTTACAGTCAGCCAAGACGTCGTCATGTGGGTTATTTCGGTATGGCCGTGAAAGACAACATTCAGGGCAAAGGGGTTGGCAGTCAGCTATTGTCGACTGCGATTGATCTGGCGGATAACTGGCTGAACCTGAAGCGGGTTGAACTGACGGTATTTGTGGATAATGCCCGGGCGGTTAACCTGTATAAAAAATTCGGTTTTGAAATTGAAGGAGAAGCGAAAGCTTTTGCGTTCAGAAATGGTGAATATGTCGACGCGTATCATATGGCGCGTGTGCTTCATCTTTCTTAAAGGAACGGATTGGCCTTCAAAACAATCATCCTTTTTAAACAAAATCCCCTGCATGGCATGCAGGGGATTTGATTATATTGCTGTTGTGTTTGCCGGGTTATTGTAAATCAAACCGGTCTGCTTCCATCACTTTGACCCAGGCGTTCACAAAGTCAGTGACGAATTTTTCCTGCGCATCATCCTGTGCATAAACTTCAGATAATGCCCGCAGCTGTGAATTAGATCCAAACACCAGATCCACGCGACTGGCGGTCCATTTGACCTGGCCCGTGCTCCGGTCAATCCCTTCAAAGCGTTCCGCTTCCGCAGAGGTTGGTTTCCACTCTGTACCCATATCAGTCAGGTTGACAAAGAAGTCATTGGTCAGTGTGCCGGGTTTATCGGTGAAAACACCGTCCTGAGACTGCTGATAGTTCGCATTCAGTACGCGCATTCCGCCGACAAGCACGGTCATTTCCGGTGCGGTCAGGGTCAGCAGCTGAGCCCGGTCGAGCAACATTTCTTCCGCCGGAACTGTAAACCGGTATTTTGAATAATTCCGGAAACCATCTGCGACCGGCTCAAGCACTTCAAACGATTCAACATCTGTCTCTTCGGCAAGTGCGTCCATTCTGCCCGGCGTAAACGGCACTGTAATCGCGTGGCCTGCCTGTCTTGCAGCCTGTTCAATGGCGGCTGAGCCACCCAAAACAATCAAATCTGCCAGAGAGATTTTTTTATTGCCGGTCTGGGCTGCGTTGAATTGCTGCTGAATGCCTTCATATACCCGCAGGACTTTCTGTAACTGTTGCGGTTGATTGACTTCCCAGCTGTTTTGCGGCACCAGGCGGATACGGCTGCCGTTTGCACCACCGCGTTTGTCTGAACCACGGAATGTGGCTGCAGAAGACCAGGCGGCATAAACCAGTTCTGAAACCGTCAGACCTGCGTCCAGAATTTTGATCTTCAGAGATGCAATGTCATGCGCATCGGCCAGACCATGATCAACTGATGGGACCGGATCCTGCCAGATCAGGTTTTCATCCGGTACTTCCGGGCCAAGATAACGGACTTTCGGCCCCATATCCCGGTGAGTCAGCTTAAACCAGGCTCTGGCAAACGCATCATCAAATTCCTGTGGGTTATCACGGAAGTGTTGGGCAATTTTGCGGAATTCAGGATCTTCACGCATCGCCATATCTGCATCGGTCATCATCAGACCAACACGAATTGCTTCATCTTCCGCATCCGGCGCGTGATCTTTGTCTGCCAGACCCACCGGACGCCACTGATTTGCACCTGCCGGGCTTTTGGTCGCTTCCCATTCGTATTTGAACAGAACATCAAGGTAACTGTAATCCCAGACCGTTGGTGTTGGTGTCCAGGCTCCTTCAACACCGCTGGTAATTGTGTCGCGGCCTTTACCACTGCCGTAACTGCTTTTCCAGCCAAAGCCCATTTCTTCAAGCGGGGCGGCTTCCGGATCCGGGCCAACATGTCCCGGGTCACCGGCACCGTGCGCTTTACCGACGGTGTGACCGCCAATTGTCAGTGCCGCGGTTTCATAGTCATTCATTCCCATCCGGCCAAAGGTATCGCGTAAATCTTTGGCTGTACCCAGTGGGTCAAGCTCACCGTCCGGACCTTCCGGGTTGACATAAATCAGTCCCATTTGTACGGCTGCCAACGGGTTTTCCAGATCCCGTTCACCGGTATAGCGGTTTTTATTCCCCAGCCACTCGTCTTCTGCGCCCCAGTAAATATCTTCTTCCGGTTCCCAGATATCTTCCCGGCCGCCGCCGAATCCGAAGGTTTTTAATCCCATCGATTCATAAGCCACATTGCCTGCCAGAATAAACAAATCAGCCCAGGACAGGCTGTTGCCGTATTTTTTCTTCACCGGCCAGAGCAGGCGACGGGCTTTATCAAGGTTGCCGTTATCCGGCCAGCTGTTTAATGGCGCGAACCGCTGGTTGCCGGTTGAACCGCCCCCGCGGCCATCGCCGGTGCGATAAGTGCCGGCAGAGTGCCATGCCATCCGGATCATGAATGGGCCGTAATGGCCATAGTCGGCTGGCCACCAGTCCTGAGAGTCTGTCAGCGCATGGGTAATATCTTGTTTGACTGCGCTGAGATCCAGCGTATTGAATGCGGCGGTGTAATCAAAATCTTCACCCAGAGGGTTCGATTTTTTGTCATTCTGATGAAGAATTTTTAAGTTGAGCTGATTTGGCCACCAGTCATTATTTGTCATGCCCTCACTCCGTAAACGGGTGTGACTGCCATGCATGACAGGGCACTTACCTGCGCCTGAATTATTATTGTGCGCCATGTTTTTACTCCTGTTTCACATTGTCCGGGTACGGGATATCAGAAAAAAATATCCCGGATTGAATAGTCATCAGCATCAGCAGCCAGTGACGCAACGAGCTGATATTGAGCAGACAGAAAAGAGTTGTTCTGCACGGAAGGCGCGGAAGTTTCCGCCGGACCGTTCATCTCATCAGCGGTATGTTCTGTTTCTGAATGTTTCATAAGCATCTTCTCCTTCATCCAATATCAATCGTTGTTCAGACTGCTTGAATGAGTATATGGAGTATCCTTATCTATGGGTAGCCGGATATACCTATTCTGTTCATCGGTAAAAACGATGGATAGTTATTCTGACGCTACACACTCAGCCTTTGTTCATTGTTGAGGTTAAATACCGCCAGATTTGAATGCATTTGTCCGGCATTGTTCCGAAGCTCTTTACTGTAGGTGGTCATGTGCTGACTTTCGGAAAACAGCTCGTCAATTTGTTCATCAAGTATCCCGAGTTTCCCGATCAGACCGGTCATTGAACCGTATTGATTGTTATTGGTTTGAACCACATCCGTATTCAGGGTATTGGAGTATTCGATTTTGGTGATGACTTCATGGAGCTGGGTGGATGTCAGCCTGAGATTTTCCACGCAGGCGTCGGAGCTTTCCAGCCCTTGTTTCATGGTTTTGGTCAGCTCGGTGGAAAAACGCCGGAGATGACCGAGAATTTCTTCAACCTGGTCGGTTGAGGTTGATGTTTTTTCAGCCAGTGTCCGGACTTCATCGGCCACAACTGCAAATCCCCGGCCATTTTCACCGGCACGGGCGGCTTCAATCGCTGCATTTAATGCCAGCAGGTTGGTTTGGTCGGCAATATTCCGGATGATGTCCAGAATCGTCGTGACTTTTTCAGTCTGTACACTCAGTTCATCGGCGACTTTAAAGCTTTTACGGGTATTTTCTGCCAGTTTCTGATTTTGATCGACGGCCTGATTGAGCTGATGCTGGCCGGTTTGCGCAGAACCGACAGCTTCTTCGAGAGAAGAGGAGGCGTTTTCAACTTTGAGTTTCACTTCTTCAACCGATTGCTGCAGATTTTCTCCTAAATGGACTGAGTCTTTGATCTCCATCCGCTGATTACTGACCTTATTTTCCAGATGGCCGACATTAGACTCCAGTTCATTGGCAATTCCGGCAACTTTGGTCGAATTGGTGTGGAGAGTGTTGATTGATGATTCCAGTGTCGCAATAAATTTATTGATGTATTGTGCAAGCTGACCGAATTCATTATTGCTGTGGTAAGTGATCCGCTGGGATAAGTTACAGTCTCCTGATGAAAGCTGACGGGTCAGCTCGATAAAGTTTTCAAACGGTACGCCAAGCAGGGAGCGGATAAACAGAAACATCAGCAGCAAAGTACTCAGTAGCACAAGGCCCCCGATAATCAGTGCCTGCCGGAGCATTTCTGAGCCAACCTGTTGCACAAAAGAGTATTGCCAGCTGGTATACATATATCCGACTAACGTTGCTTTTTTGCCGGAGCGCAGCGCCGTCACCAGCGACAATTGATCATCACCGGCAGACAGTATCTGTGTACCTTTCAGATCAGGCGGAATTTGCTGAAAAGGAATCTTATTTTTTCCCTGCGCATCGTACAGGTGCTTACTGTCGGTTAAGTAGATGCTCACGCCGGTCAAAGAGTCCGTATTTTCATCGATAAAAGGGGTGAGCTTACCTTCAATGGCTTTCAGTTTTTTGAAACGGACAGAAGTCGCAATCCCTTCTGCGATGGTGTTACTGGCTTGCAAAAAACTTTTCTCACTGGATTCTCTGAGAGCCTGTATGCTGATATTCCATATCGTGATAAGAATAATGATCATCGCAATGGCAATCAAAGCTGAAGTGCCTGCGATCAGTATCCGGCGTATACTCATTCTCTTCCCCCTCCATCAGATAATATGATGCTTAGAGTTCTTCGACATTCACACCGACAGTAATTGCCCCGATAACCTGTCCGCTGGACGGGTCAGTGATACTCATGCTGACCTGAGACTGAAACGTCTGAGTTGACTCATCCTCTTCGACTTCACTGATATGAACGGCTTTTGGTCCTTTCAGATAAGTTTCTTTCCATTTGGCTTCATCACCCTGCCAATAGTCTGAGGTCATCGAACTTTGGCCGACATTCAGCCCTTTGTTATCCATCACAAATATTTCGGTAAACATGCCATCACTATTGTTTTGTATGTCTTTGAGCTTCTGTGACAGCGGATTGCTCAGTACCTGATTGATCAGGACTGGGTTGGAAGAACTAACCTGTGCCCGCCAGGTGTTATCAAATTCAATAATCTGACTTTCTGACAGGGAGGCATGTTTGGCGTTTTGGGCTTTGATGGCGCTGATCACATCGGGTTGGGTTGTGATGGGTTCAATTTTGGACAGTGCAAGTTCGTTGAGCTGGTCCTCATAACCGTCTGCTGACACAAAGGTGGGGATTGCTGCTAAAGTGATTAAAAGCCATTTTTTCATCATCGGTTTCCCTGTAACAGATATAGTAAAAATAAATATAGGGTAATGTTAAAAAATTGCTAAATATTTCACCTCATTAAAGTGATGGTTATATCAATAAGGCAATGGAAACGCGAAAAACCGGATTGAGTCTTTCTGAAATGAAAAATAAGCAAGGCCCGCCAGTTCAGTGCGGGCCTTGCTTATTTTTGTTTCCGGAACTGTTCTTTCTTCCGGATCTGTTTTTGTGTACAGACCTGCGGGAATGCACATCCGTGATTGGTGTATTTATGAAAGGTGCTTCCCGTCCTGTCGCCGGAGAAATTCAGTAAATTCATCTGCAGGAACCGGCCGGCTGATAAAATAGCCCTGCGCATATTCACAGCCATATTGCGTCAGCCAGTCAATGGCTGTTTGTGTTTCGACACCCTCGGCAACGGTTTGTAAACCAAATTGATGCGCAAGCCGGATGGTTGAGATCGCAATGTGTTGATCCTGTTGATTTTCAGCCACGTTGAGAATAAATGCTTTATCGATTTTCAGCTCAGTTGCCGGCAGATTTTTCAACTGAGACAGGGAAGAATAGCCAGTGCCATAATCATCAATCGAGATGGCTAACCCTTGCTCAGAGAGGCGATGCAAAACGGAAAGGGCATATTCCGGATCATCGGCGAGTGCACTTTCCGTAATTTCGAGCGTGATAGCGTCGATGGGCAATTCATATTGTTCAAACAGCGCAAAAATCTTTTGATCAAAAAGTGCTTGTCTGAGATTCACTGCTGAAATATTGACTGCCACGCTGAGGGAAAAGCCCTGTTGCCGCCACCGGGCAACCTGAGCCATGGCCGCGTGTAATACCCAATCCGTTAAGGCATCGATCTGACCGGTGGTTTCCGCAATGTGAATAAACTCATCCGGAGGAATCATACCCCGTTCCGGATGATGCCAGCGAACCAGGGCTTCGGCTTTATCGGCCCGCTTTGTGCCCAGATTCAGCTTCGGCTGATAGAAAAGGGTCAGCTGGCTGGAACGGATCGCCTCGGACAAATCATTCGTCAGCTTGACCCGGCTGATGGCCTGATCAGCCATACGGGTCGCAAATTCAAGTGCCGGAACATTCAGTTTGAGCGCTTCCTGCAGCGCAATACCGGCATTGTGTACCAGCTCTCTTGCTGTCCCGCCATGTCTGGGATAATAGCAGTACCCGCAAACACGGTGTACGGTGACGGAGATATGCTGAAGGTGAAAACGAACATCATGGTCCTGTGACATGAGACGACTGAATGGATCAAGTGTTTCTGATTCCGGCAAAGGAATCAGGGCTGCAAACTCTGATGCATCCAGCTGATAAAACTGAGCGTTGTGATCAGCAGAGCGCATCAACAGATTTGCTGTGGCAATCTGTAATTCATCGCCGGTGTCATTACCCAGACTGTAATTTAAATCAGCAAATTCCAGCAGGCGGAAACGAATCAGACAAAAAGAGCCTGCTTTAGCCTGAATCTGTGAATGAATATCTTCCGCAAGCTTCTTTTTATTGGGCAGACGGGTTAAATCAGAATGATAAGCGAGAAAATTCAGCTTTTCCTGACGTTCAGCAATAGCATGATTCATCAGATTAAATTCGTTCGCCAGCACACCCAGTTCATCTTTACGGTTGACCGCCAGGGTCGTATGTGTGTCACCTTGTGCAATTTGTTTGGTTTTTTCAGCAAATATGCGCAGAGGTTGAGCAATATTTTTCGATAATTTACAGGCAGCAAGAATAGAAAAACCAAAAGTGCCCACCACGACAAGCAGAATATGGAACCAGCGTTTTTTGAGTGTCCCGGGTAAATCATCACGGGAGTCGTATAAAACGGCCACAATGGTTTTGTCACCCATATGACCAATTGGCCGCCATGTCGAGACATAGTCCGGGTTGTCTGCTTCAATCAGTGGTCTGAAATGTTCGCTGTGGTTTATCTTGGCCGGCAAGCGGGTATTACTGGTTGCAAACAACAGCCATGAGTCATCCGGAGTCACCGGAACGACAGACTGATGCTGATAATAAGCCAGGTCAACCGTCATACCGGTTAACACGGCCAGGTGATTTGCCAGTTCAGAATCCAGTGCAAAGCCAAATCCTATCCATGCGATAATTTGTGAGCCACTTCTGAGCGGCACCAGAATTGTTTGATATATTTTGTCATCGCTCTGATGAAAAACCTGTTGCTCATGGGAAGAAAGCGGAACATGTTGTAACGACGTCGACAACTCAGAGCGGGTTTTTCGGGTGGCTTTGTCATAGATAAGTTTGGTGATTAACTGGCCTTCTTTATTCAGCGCCAGAGCTAAATCTGCGGCAATCCGTTGTCTGTGACTGCTGAGTGCTGCCACAAAGCTTTGATCATCTTCGCGAAATGCCTGCTTTAATCCAAAGTCTTTAGCGACGGTTAGTGCAAAAGCTGACAGGGAATAATGCCTTTCACTTAACTGATTTTTTAACACAGCCCTGGCCGTATTGAGGCGAAGCTGCGTTTGTTCCTGCCGGGCCTGAAGATTGGATTGATAGATAGAATAAAACAGGACGCATTGCACTGCGATCAACAGGACCAGGAACGAGAGTAAGATTTGCATTTGTATACTGCGAAAGCGCAACATTACTGATCTCCGGTAAAGTCAGAATCCTGAAAATGACTCAGTTCAGGAGGTGGCTGGAGCGGCTCAGGATTATCTCAATGTTTTTATTTTTTGCAAGGGAAATGATGCTTTATTCGCGCACATATCCATGCATGTTTAAACATGCATGGATCAGGTTGCTCTGTTATTTAATTCATTATCATCAATTTTATCAGATAAGCAAACGGGGCCTGCGGGAACAGAAGGATGAAAAAAAAGTGTTTTGTTGCATAAATATCAGGAGTAACATATTCGGGGAAAGTGCTGTCAATGATACTACGAGCCAGATAAATGGCTGATTATCTATTTTAAGTCGTGAATTTCTGCCCGAAAAATTAACCTTTTTGTTATTTATATATTTGATTTAATCATTATCAGTTTTTATTTTACTCGTTTAATATCAATTTTTATTCTTTTGAATGATTTAACATATTTGTATGATTTTGAGATAAAAAACATTGTTTTTTATTTTCCATCCTTTATGATAAATCAATACTTTAGCGGATACTATTGTTTCATATTTATGCCCAAACAACCTGAAGATGCAGGCTTCAGTGAGATTTTTCAGGCTCTGAGATAAGGCCCTGATTTGAAGATAGAGTCATTCTACGTTGAAAATCAGTTACGCCGTTTCAGAGCCTGAAAAACTCACCTTCAGGACTTGAGCTGAAAGGCTCATTTCGGTGTCAGGATAATTTGAAAGGTGGGGACATTCCTGCATTCTCTTTCCCTGAACTGTAGCTTTCGGCTGCACGCTGAATCACGCATCTTCAGGTTGTTTGGGTATATGATGCTTATTTTATCTCAGATGAACATTTTATCCGATAAATCATGGTGTTATGATTTTAATGATAACTATATAATTATATTGATCTCAGATCAGGTTAGGTTCGCGTTAATGAGTGAGGAATACACTTGTTATCGCATGAAATTCCGGTTATTGACTCATATGAAATTTTCACAAAAAGCAAATATCAGCAGGATTGGTGTACAGCTGACGGGACTGATGTTCGAAAAACATGGTTATATATTTCGTGAGCAACCCATCAGTGATTGTGGTATTGATGCGCATATCGAACGTATAAAAGATAACAGTCTGGCTTCCGGGGAATTAATTGCGTTGCAAATTAAATCCGGGAAATCCTGGTTTCGTGAAAGTAATGAAACCGGCTTTGTTTATCGGGGGAACATCGCACACTTAGAGTATTGGCTTGGCCATTCATTACCGGTTTTAATTGTTTTATGCGACGTTCAAAACGGTGCGGTTTATTGGCAGTCAATTTGTCAGGAAACGGTGAAATATACACCAAAGGGCTGGAAAATAACGATTCCTTTTTCACAGCAGGTTGATCAGGAAACGAAGCATCACTTATTTCAGTTTATTCATAATACAACGTCTCAGGATGAAAAAAATAAGCAGGTAGTGCCGGTTGTTCCAATGACACCAGCGAGACAAGCGGAACCGCCGGAATTGAAAACCGGAAAGCAGGAGAAAGCCAGTCATATTTCGCAGAAGTCGTGGGCTGCAGTCTTTAAACGGTATTGCTTTTATTTATATTCTGCGTTTTGTCTGATTACTCTGGTCAGGGATAGTCTGGGTCAGGATGGTCATTTTGCCTTCCCGTTATTAGTTCGTTCACTGCAATTTCCCGGACAGGAAGGCTCACTGTTTGTCGTGCTTGGCTTATGGTGTTTTTGGTTTATTCGCTACTCGCTTCGTTTTCGTCATCTGGCTATGTCTTTTATGAGGGAGGGAATGACAAGGATCAGAAAGAGAATTTCAGTGAAACCAAGGTTAATTGTTGAACTGCACTATCTGGCAAAAAGGCTGTTTTTCTATCTGTACTGTGCATTCTGTTTTTTGTTGTTGTTTTCTGCGAGCCTTGACCCGCACCGTAACTTTTCATTCACTCATTTGCGGGCCGTGTTTTTACAGTCAGGAAGTAAGCTGACTATCTTCATATTAGGGATGATCGGGCTGGTATTATTCTTCCGCGGGTATTTACCCGGAAGGAAGAAGCGTTATTGTGGATAGAAAACCCCCAGCTAGGCTGGGGGTTCCGTAAAGCTTACAGCTATAAGTCAGTTATAAAACCCCTTTCAATTTGTTAGAAATATCTTGTGGTCTGGCAACTACAAGAGTTAAACAAAAATTGAAAGGGGGTCCCAATGGGGGACGAAAAAAGCTTAGCGCACACTCGATGGAATTGTAAATATCACATAGTATTCGCCCCGAAATATAGAAGGCAGGTGTTCTATGGTGAAAAACGCAGAGCAGTTGGTGAAATACTGCGAAAATTATGTGAATGGAAAAATGTGAACATTGTTGAGGCAGAATGCTGTGTAGATCATGTCCACATGCTTTTGGAAATACCACCAAAGATGAGCGTTTCAGGATTTATGGGGTATCTAAAAGGAAAAAGTAGCTTGATGTTATATGAGCAATTTGGAGATTTGAAGTTCAAATATCGTAATCGTGAATTTTGGTGTCGAGGTTATTATGTGGATACGGTAGGTAAAAATACCGGCAAGATCCAAAATTACATCCAACACCAGTTAGAACAGGATAAATTGGGAGAGCAGCTGTCGATCCCATATTCAGGTAGCCCGTTTACGGGCCGTAAGTAATAGTAATATGCAAATGTCAGATCACTATGCGCCTGCTAGGGCGCTGCTGGTAGGAGAGCCTTATAGGCGCATATGAAAAACCTCCGGCTATGCCGGAGGATTCTTTTTTCCCGCGCAGTGACTGAATTACTGTTTCTGATTAAAGGCGGCTGCTTCTATATCTACACTGTTTATTGCTTTTCACTTTTATTAGGAGCCAGTCTTAATTCAGCTGATCATGTTTCAGTTTTCCACTTAATGGACGAGTTTTTCATCTCTGATGGCGGCAGTATCTTATTACTGCACACGGGGATATGGCTGAGCTGGTGTTTGTACCGGACCTTTGAACCCGGTGTTCAGCATTATTCCGGCCGGATCAGGCTGTTGGTATTCAGGCTGAAAAGAGTGATGTTTTATTTTTATTCAGGTACCAGCCTGCTCATTATCGTAAAGGTTTGGATAAATACGGAAGTACCGCTATATGGATTGAGTGCGACAGAGTTGTTAAATCAGGACAGTATCATTCAGTGCATTTGCCTGATGGTTATGTGGCTGCTTTTACTGATCCGGTGGTATTTACCGGCTCTGATCTTAAGTATTTGAATACTTGAAATATCTCACAGGACAGGCGCCAATCAATCTCGCTCTTCGGGAGGTCATTAACAGGTTCATTTCTGCGTCAAACAACCGGGAAAGGCGTCATCATTCCTTCGGTTGTTTTCCTTGAACTGAACCTGTTGATGAAGCGCTGAATCCTGCTGATTCGCCCAAACAGATTCTGGTTAGTCTGTGACAATATGCGGCATAAACCGCTCATGTTTGACCTGAAGCAGTTCACCGGTAAATTCACGCACGGCAATGCCGGATGATTCCATATCCAGGGCTAATCCCTGATCCCACGGCGCGAGCCAGGTACAGACAATCGCGCGTGTGTCACCGTTGTCTGCGGATGTGGTTGGGCAGATGGCCTGATAGATACAGTCATCGCCGGCATAAAATCCGTCAGTTTCATGTGTCAGCTGATCGTTTTCATAGAAACCAATGTTATTACTCATCCGGCCCTGCAGCGGTTTCCGGACATAGTCTTTCAGCCAGAATGGTTTTTCCATATAGGACGGAATCACATATTGCCATGCGGCTTCGTTGTCCCGGACGAATTGTGCCAGCGCCGGATCGTCAGCTGCGAGTACATCTTTCAGGTAAGTCAGCCATGCCCAAACGCCTTTGTTTGAGATAAACCAACGCCATGCCGGTTCGAGAAACCGGGTTTTATCTGCCCATTTCCGCCATTCTTTGAGTGGATTAGGGGATTCAGCGTACAAATCCACGACCATATCTTCCCACGGATACAACGCAAAAATCACATCGACTTCGATCTCATCCAGTGTCCATTTGTTCCGGCTGGAAGAAAAGTCATATCTGAGCTGGTTAATATCAGAGAACAGAACAATATCGTCACAATGATCGTTAAACGTATGGAAGAGTAACTCGGTGGTGATGCAGTCTTCGGTGATATTGGTATCACACAAAAAAGCGATTCGTCTTTCCTGCGGGCCTAACACTTTGCGGATATTTCTGGCCAGATTTTCCTGATGCAGATTATATTGTGCCTGTTCCTGTCCGAGCCGGGTGAGCAAATGATGTTGCATGACCACACTGTCATAATACATCGTTGGGGTGTCGAGATTTCCCTCGTAAAACTTAAGCACTTTGCCCTGTTCAAAGTCGTAAGCAATATCAAACCGGCCATAAATGGCTTCGTGTTCGTTCTGAAATGTATAGATGGCGTAATCGACAAATTCCGGATAGGCCTGAATGAATTCCTGGCCGTAAAACTTTGGAATCAAATGGCGGTATTTCTCATCGAAAAGAAAATCGAGAGAATCGGCCAGCAAATTATAAACCTGCTCGGAAGCGATATTCAGTGCTTTGACTTCTTCACGGGTGAAGGTATAAAACGGTGTCTGTCCCGATTGATTTTCCGGAAATACAAATTCATCTTCCAGTGGGGTCAGGGGTGTTTGATCGCCATGAAGTGCTGCAATTGCCGTGGTACGTGGACAGTCATCTTCCAGTTGTTCATAGTCCGGAACAACATCCAGTGTGATTTTTCTCATGATCAATTTTTCAAAGGGCAGGCAAATGTTTTTAATCACTCCGGAGTGATGACTCCGGAGCATCTGTTTGAAAGCGTTTCAAGCCCGGCTTATATTCCGGAAGCGATTCGATTAACCGCCCCAGGAACGGGAACTTCCCCAGCTCATCGAGCTTGACCGGCTTGAAGAGCGCTTGGTTGAAAAAGCCTGTCTCGACTGGGATAACGTCGATTTTGAATAATGACTTTTTGATTTGCTTTTAATCAGACCTGCCCGCTCAGCAGCAGTTTTCCGGGTGGTTTTCGCACTATATACTTTCCGCTCTTTGCGGGCGACCGTCTGATAACGGTCCCAGTTTGAATAGCGATAAGAAGGATAAGTGCTGAAAAATGAAGGCCGGCTGTACCGGCGGCAATCGATATCGTTGGTCAGCAAGTCTCCCAGATCGCAATCACCGTAGCCATTGCCACCCCGGCGGGTATAAGAGTGAAGCTTATTTGCCAGCCTTGCGCCTGCATATCCTGCCAAAGCGCCTGTGGCAATCGGAAGCGCGTATTCGACCAGACCAGAAGTATGGTTTGGATCTTCCATGGCGATCTTAATCACTTTATCGCCGCTGGCATCATAGTCGTAGCGGGCATCAACCACATTTGGGTCGGTTTTTTTCATTTCAGAAACAAATGACTTCAGCTCTTCCTGCTCTTTGTTCAGTTTCAGCAGTGCCTGATCGACTGCTGCCTGAATTTGTTCCGGTGTCGGATCTTTGTAAACGACTTTTGGTGGTTCTTCTCCGCATCCTGTCAGTAATACTGCGCCACTGACTAAGGCGATAGTTTCCCTTTTCATAATAATTCCGCAGTTATATTTTTAAGTAAATTCGTCATCGAACTGATATCTCTGTTTTCAGGCAGATTAATAGTTCATCGCGGTTGCATTTAAAGCACCGATAGCGATCGAAATACCTGCAATCAGTACACCCATTGCAGTCTCTCCGTTTTTGATACGTTCAATGACTTTTGGAAAAGGAAAACGGATGAGGTAAAACAGAATGATTTGTACCAACAGTGCGATGATGCCCCAGACGACAAAATCAACAATATTGGCAGAAACATTCATCGCGGTGGTCAGCGGAATGATGAAGCCAATCAGCGCACCGACAAAAGAAATTGCAGCTGAGACGTTATTTTCTTTGATGAGTTTCAGTTCATCATGCGGAGTTGACAGTGTATACAGAAAGGTGAAAATCCCGGTCATCACGACGGCAGTCACAAAATAAGCAAGGAACGGCAGGACGCCTGAAAGGGATTCCATTAAGTTAAAATGTTCAGAGTTAAACATGGTGGTTATTTACCTTGATTGGGGTTAACTGTTAGTTGAGAGTGAGGGATGGAGACGCCGATTGCCATGGTCGCGGTCATATCACCATACCCGGACACATTGTAGTCATCATCAATTGAGACTTCCTGTTCCATGTTAATGATCAGAAATTCGAAGAAATCATCAGAGATTTCGCGGGCAAATACAGCGAAGTTATTTTCCAGGGTATTCAGATCATCACCCGGAAGTTCGACCACTTCGAGTCCGCCAAGAACACCGCTGGTAATTCGCTGGTATGTTTGTCCGGCATAGGTGAAAGTCTCTTTATCTTCAATGATCTGTCGCCAGCGTGCTGCGGCCGCTTCATCTCCGGGAACAATTTCTTCCCCTTCATCCAGCAAATAAGAAAAAATGGCCAGACGGTTCAGGTTTTCGCGTTTATTCTCACCAAAGAAATCAAACTGAAAGAAATAATCATCGTCCGTATAGAAACGGTGTGTCTGTTCGCCCCGTTCCGATGTACTTGATTTGCCGGTCACTTTCTTCGTTTTGTCACCTAAAATGAAGACCATGGACGGGGTTAATTCGAGCAATGGATAATCCACGCTAATCAGGCTGTTTAAATCAATGCCTTTGGTGGCCAGTTCATTCATATCCTGAACATCAGGGATTCGATCTGTCTTTAATTCAAACAATGTTTTTAGTTTGTTGAACATAACAGGCTCTCAAGTTGACTGTGTATAAGGTCTAATGGCGTATTGGCAATATAATGCACATAATCGCCGGCTTTTAACGGGGTTGTGTCATTCGGGTTCAGTACCAGATTCCGTCCCAGTTTGTCATCTTTATCTGAAATACCAATCGCGATGACACCAAAGTGCTGACGCAACACGGTCGATAATTTGAGAAAGTCAATGGTTTCAATATCCGGGGGAAGCTGAAGCGTATACTGTGTGGCGGAAATATAAGGGTTCAGCAAAGCTTCCGAGCATGAACTGCTGCCGGCAAACAGGGCAGAGCGGGAGAGCAGGTGTTCTTTGTGAACATAAATGACTTCTATTTTCCGGCTGGTGCTTTCCAGTAATGCCTGAATATCTTCATTGTCTGCATAGACGACGATATGGGCGTCGGCCTGAATTTTTTTCAGGAACTGATCCACTGCGACACAGGCCAGATAGTTTTTCGCATCATCGCCGGTGTTAATCACCACACTGGTGCAGGTATCCAGACTTAAACGTTGCAGCGCTTTTTCTGTGATATAGCTGCCAACATTGACATAGCGTATTTCGGTATCAATGAGCGGATGTTCCAGACCTTCTTCATCGGAAACAATCACGACTTGTTTATCTTCGGCATGGATCAGATCGATAAGCTTCGGTGTTCTTTCCGGCTGCCAGCCAAAAATTACGATATGGTCCTGACAGTGGTGAATTTCAATTTCTCCGGTCAAAATTTTCTTCCTCAATATGAAGTAGAGTTCCCCGAGCTTTGCGAGTAAAACAGCAAATAACGCAATACCGAGCGGAGCAATCAACAGGGCAAAGACTAATTTTCCTGCATTGGTGACCGGCGATAAATCGCCAAAGCCGATCGTTGAGCTGGAAACCACATAAAAATAAACATAGTCATAAACGTTTTTAGCGATTGGCTCGTTGCAGGCAAAAAGCAGTACCCAGGTTGCCAGAAAATGACCAAGATAAATGGCGACTAAAAGCCGCCATCGGGTTTGGCCGACAATCCGTTGCAACATAGTCAGAAGCAAAGGATTTCTCAGTATCATCATGATGTTACCACGGCATCTCGTCACCTGAAGACTTCTTCAGATCACTGAGTTCGTCTTCCAGTGAACGCTCTTTCTGATGCTTACGTTCACGCTGAATACGCATTTTTTCGCGTTCTTCTTCCTGGCGACGCTGCAGTTTAGATACGGCACTTGAACCGCCAATAGAGGCGCCTTTGATCTCTTCGCTGAGCTTTGTTTGTGCTTTATGCACATCGATCATGGCCTGATTGCTGCGGACGGTCTTGATCATCTGCTCTTCCTGCGAAATTTCAGCAGTCATCTCTTCAATCAAAGTCCGGTTCTCGCGGATTGAATCCACTGAAAATTCGTAGGCTTCGATCTGAGGAGCATATTGTGCTTTCAGCTTTTCGATTTCCGTTTTTACCCGAAAGCCTAAGTCACGGTATTTTGTTGCTGTCTCTTCTTCGCCGGCAGCAACGGCTTTTTCATACAGAGACTTCATTTCAGCCAGGTTATTTTCATACTTGGCAACCTGCGCTTCATATTCTTCGAGATCTTTTTTCTGAACGGTAGCCCGGGCTTCTGCCGAATCTACTTTATCCTGCGCTTCAACCAGTCTTTTACGGGCTTTAGCAATATTCGCTTCATGAATTTCAACGCCCCATTTATCATCGATAGCTTCTTCGATTTTATTGACGCCGGCTTCACCCAGATTGAATAACTTACTTAATAGACCCATGATTATTTACCTTCATTTTCTTGGTTATGATCTTCGATGAGTTCTGCAACTTCAAGGGCGTTTCTTGCCAGAGTTTCCAGCTCCAGCTCAACGTTTTCCAGCGTTGATGATGAAGAGGATTCACCCAGAATCACGTAACACAGCTGATCATCAATTTTTTCAATTGCAAAACTGGATAAAGAAAGATATTTCGTCACACTCAGCAGTTTTCTGTTGAGTAAATCGGAGTTATGCACATCAGCAACCGGAGATAAAATTGCTTCAGCGAACATAAACTGATCCTGAATGACCATCGCAATCGGAAGTTCAGCATGTTGTTTAACAACGACAGACAGCGATGATTCAGTGATTGCTTCTGCCTGGAATTTTTCTGAATTGAGTGATTGGGCAAGCTCTTTGGCGTTCCACATAGTAATTGTTCCTCAGGAATTGATTTCCGTTTCAGAGAATAGGGCGCTCTTGATCAAAGAACGATGTTAGCAAAGATTCCTGAAAAGAAAATGGTCAAAAGTGATATTTATGCAAAATGTTTATATTTGTGTTGACGCTTGTTGATTCTTTATCCGCAAAGGAAAGAGACGGGCCTTGCACGATATTGCCCATCTCTTCTTATCCCCTGTGTTTATCAGAGAATTACTTCGGGTTTAACTCAGGCTCAACGCCAGTTTTTTCGCAGCTGAAAAATCAGGCTTACCGCTGCCGAGTACCGGAATTTGCTCAACCTGAAATATTTTTCCGGGCAGCATCAGCGCCTGCATGCCTTTCTGAGTCAGTGTTTTTCTGAGCGCTTCCGGTGCGGAGTCCGTTTCAACCAGCATCACGATCTGCTCACCTTTCTTTTCATCAGGCAAATTAACGGCGATTAAGTTTAGCTCCGGGTCTTCCAGCAGATCTTTTGCTGACTGTTCCACTGCGCTGAGACTGACCATTTCGCCGGCCAGTTTGGCAAAGCGTGAGTAGCGATCGACAATGGTCAGATAGCCATCTTCATCGAGGTGTCCTTTGTCGCCGGTCTTGTACCAGCGGATCCCTTCAAGTTCGACGATTACTTCAGCCGTTTTTTCCGGGTCGCCCAGATAACCTTTCATAATTTGTGCACCCCCTATCAGAATCAGGCCGTCTTCACCCGCAGGCAGGGTTTCCATCGTCACCGGATCCACAATCTTAAAGGTTGTGCCGGGCAGGGCCAGTCCGACGGTTCCTTCGCGGGCGGCTTCCTGAATAAAGCCTTGTGTTCTGACCAGATGGCCGGGCAGATTGACACTGGCAACCGGTGTTGTCTCTGTTGTGCCGTAACCTTCCAGTACCGGTACCATGAATTTTTGCTGGAATGCTTCTTTGACTTTGGTATCAAGTTTTTCTGCGCCGGAGACGACGGCCCGCAGTGAGCTGAACATCATCGGGTTAATCCGGCGGTTACGCTGATACATACGCAGGAATGTTGACGTTGCGCACATCAGTGTCGCTTCATATTTAGCAACTGCCCGGGCAATATTCAGTCCATCGGTTGGATCCGGGTGACAAATGACCGGAAGGCCTTCAATCAGTGGTAACATGCCTGTCACGGTTAATCCGAATGCATGGAATAAAGGCAGGGTTGCCATCATCCGGTCATTGTCTTGCATGTTGAGTACATCAGAGACCTGACGCAGGTTGGCTATCATGTTTTTGTGTGTCAGCATGACGCCTTTAGGTGCGCCCTCACTGCCTGAAGAAAACAGAATGGCAGCTGTATCATCCACATGTTGCTTCTTACACCAGATGGCTTTAATCCAGCTGGCTGGCAGGCATTTTACTGCAGCCATCGTCAGCAGGCTTTCGGTCTTTGTCAGATTGTCTTTGAAGTCTTCCAGCCAGAAGACATGACAGCCGTCCAGAATCGCTTCACAATTGATGCCGCGTTTTTCAAGTTTGGCGACAAAGCGTTTTGAAGTGACAATGCTCTGAATGTCTGCCCGTGATTTAGCGGCCTGTAAAGCTTCTGTTGAAGCGGTGTAGTTGAGGTTGACAACCGTTTTCCCGGCCATCATTGCCGCGAGATTACTCATCAGCCCGGCAGAGGATGTCGGTACCAGCAGTCCGAGATTTTTTCCGGCCAGTTTTTTAATGCGTTGTTTTAGCATCAGGCTGCCGGTCAGAAATTTCGCATGAGACACCGGCGTGCTGTTGCTGTCTGTCACTGCCCACTGGCCCGGACGGCTTTTGGCGGTGGTCACCCATGCTTCAGGCAGAGTTTCCAGTGTTTCTGCATATGCATTCCAGGTCGCAACCGACATCTCAAATACTTTCTGCTTGACCTCTGAAGCGCCGGAGCGGATATCCATCGGCTGACCGAATGCGATGATTACATCCCGTTTCATGCCTGTTTTTCTGATTTGAGCCAGTTTTTTGCTTGAACGCGAGAAGAAGCTGCCCCACATGCCACGCAGATAAAAAGGCACAATCACACCACTGGCTTCCACACAGGCCCGCTCAAAGCCTTTCTTAAATTCACCCAGTTGGCCTAAATGGCTGATCCGGCCTTCAGGGAACAGGCAGACCATTTCACCCTGATTGAGTAAGTCAGTTACCTGCTGCAATGCTTCACGGCTTTTTCCCGGGGAAATCGGAATCACTTTGAACAGGTCAAACAGCCATTTCAGATACCAGCGCTGGTAGATGCCGCGGTCCATCACAAAGTAAACCCGGCGCGGAGAAGCCATCTGAACAATCGCCCAGTCCAGCCAGCTGATATGGTTACCCAGTAACAGTGTGCCGCGTCCGGATTCCGGCAGGTTATCAAACCCAAGGACTTTCAGGCGGTATTTGTGACCGATCAGTCTGCCCATGATGGCACGAATCAGTACATCCGGAAGCAGAATAATCGCGGTCAGCGCAATTGCAGCGCCGAGAACAAACAGGCCCCACAGTAAGTAAGACACATCGGCATCTGTGGTGGCGAAGGCAACGGTCACCCCAAGGAAAAACAACATGCCGATATTCTGGATAAAGTTGTTGCCTGCCAGAATCTTACCGGTCTGAGATTCACTGGCGTGGAACTGAATCAATGCATTCAGCGGGACCATCATGAGTGCACCACCGGCACCCACAGCCAGGAAGACCAGGCCAAGCAGGACGGAAGAAGTCGTTTGAGGCAGTAAAAATAAGCCGGCACAAACAATCACTGCGCCTGAAGGAATCAGGGCCAGATTAATGTGGTTCACCGAGTGTTTTGCTGCCAGTGAAGAACCGAGCATGATACCGATAATCGCCATGGCAATAATACTTTGCACAATGAAAGTGTTATCAATCGCAAGATGACTTTTCGCATAAGCCGGGAATGCGGCAATCATGACCTGACTGATCGAAAGGAACAAAGTGAGTCCCAGAACCGATTGCCACACTGGTTTTTCTTTGAACAGCAGGTTGAGGTTACGGCTTAATGCCTGACCTGACAGGTATTCACTCCAGTTAAACGGGACAGGTGCCGGATGTTCTTTCTCCGGCAGGCGAAAAGCCAGCACGCATTCAATCACAGATCCGGCAACCAGCAGCCATCCCAGCCCGGAAATATTTTGCATAATTTCACCGGGCTGCATGGTTTCTGTCCAGCTGAGCTTCATTTCAAATAATGCTGAGAACACGGCACTGCCGGCAAGAATAGCAATCATAGAAACCGCCTGAACCCAGCTGTTTCCGGCACTTAAATTTTCAGCGCCGACCAGCGCCCGGATATAGCCGTATTTTGCCGGTGAGTAAATCGCACTTTGCATCGCAAGCAGAAAAGTCAGGCCGAAAGCGGCATAAAACCATCCCTGATAATAACAAAAGGTAATGAAGCCGGTAATGACTATGGCAATTACCGCACTGACTTTCATGACTTTGACTTTGTTATACCGGTCCGCCAGAAATCCTGAAGGGGTAAACAGCAGCACAAAAGGTAATAAAATCAGTGCATTGACAATTGATGTCATTAATACCTGATGATTATCAGAAAAACTCTTGAACAGAGTGTTCTGAATGACAATTTTATGGCCCAAATCAACGAAGGCATTCATGAATGCGACGAGCAGAAATGTCACAAAGCCTTTCATTTTGAGTACATTATTCATAACTGATTCTCCACAGTAATCGAACAGGTGTTCAATTGATGAAGTGAAGTCTAATCAAACAGTGTTCGATTGTAAATGTTTTTGTGTGATTATTTTTTCTTAATCGGGTTTGTTGATGAAATAAACAGGTTAATCTGATTGAATTATATAGTTTTTATTTATTGCGTTATCACCATCCCGGATGTCGGACGGGAGCGTGCGTTCAATCACGGTTTAAATTCACTGGTGTTGTATTTGCAACCAGATCTTTATATCTTACACGCGAACCGGATTGTTACTTCTGTGAGGTTTTCGGTCATTTTTCTTCAATGGATAAATGATCAGGCAGAAGGCAAGACCTGGAGCAAACTGCATCGTATGATGTGGCGGGCTCCGGGTTTTTTTATTTTGGTTTCCGGAACTGCTTCATCGTCGCCGGAATTTGAAAGGTCTGCCAATGCTGATAGAAAAAGTGCTCAATAATAACGTGGTGATTACCCGGAATGAGAACGGGCAGGAAGTTGTCATCATGGGAAGAGGACTGGGATTCCGGATGACCGCCGGAAAGCCGGTCGATCAGCGTAAAATTGAAAAAATTTTCACAATTGATAATAACAATGAAGTGGATAATCGTTACCGGGAACTGGTTGAAGCGATTCCGCATGAAATTTTGCTGGTGACCGAACAAATTATTGCATCTGCCGGTCGTTTGCTGGAAGGTCAGTTACATCCGGGGATTCGTGTTTCCCTTGCTGATCATATTCATTGCGCCATTGAACGCTGTATTCAGGGCAAGTGTGTCAAGAACGCTATGCTGTGGGAAATTAAAAAATTCTATGGCAGCGAGTTTTCCGTTGGTGCAGATGCTATTGTAAAAATAAAGCAGGCGTCCGGTATTCAGCTCAATGAAGACGAAGCCGGGTTTATTGCACTACATCTGGTGAACGCACAACTGAATGATGACATGCATAATACGATGGATGTGACCCGGCTGATTCACGATATTGTCAGTCTGATTAAATATGATCTCCGGATTGAAATGGACGAAAATACGGTCAGTTATCAGCGTCTGATGACTCATTTAAGATTTTTCGCACATCGTCTGATTCATTCGGATACGGTGAAAAGTGATGATGATTCACTGTTTGTTTCTGTCAGACAGGAATATCCGGAATCTTTTGCCTGTGTAGGAAAAATATATCTCTATGTTGAGAAGCAACTGTCTCATTATATGACCAAAGAAGAGATGATGTTTTTAACGATTCATGTGGAAAGAGTCAGGAGAGAGCATCAGATTGGTTAGCGTACAATTAGCGTTTAGTCACAGAAAATAATTCTGTAGCGATTATTATTCATTTCGACAATACGAATAAATGATAAAAGGATTGTTACTGCTTTGATGCAGGCAAAACCTGATAGCAATAGAGCTGTATCTCTATCGCTATCAGGTTTTTTTTTGAATTTTTTCCGGTTGAAATTCCGGGGGGTATACCCAAACAATCAGCCTCCTGAGGTTGCCGGGTATGTAAGTTCATTCAAAGTTTTTATTCTATGAAGGTAGACGTATGGCATATGAAAACTTAGTGGCTGATCTGATTCAGGGTGTCGGTGGCAAAAAGAACATTGAAAGTCTGGTTCATTGTGCAACGCGGTTACGCTTTAAGCTCTTTTCTCATGCAAAAGCAGATGCAGAAAAACTAAAGCAACACCCTGATATTATTATGGTTGTTGAAAGCGGTGGTCAGTTTCAGGTGGTGATTGGTAACCATGTTGGTGATGTTTACAAGGAAGTGATGCAGCATTTAGGTGATGGTATAAACCGTGCGGCTCATAGCCAGGGAGAAAATAAGCAAAACAGAACCAATCTGTTCAATCTGTTTATTGATGTCATTTCCGGAATATTTACGCCATTACTGGGAATGATGGCTGCATCCGGTATTTTAAAAGGGTGCCTCGCATTAGCTATTGCATTCAGCTGGCTGACGACCAAAGACGGCACTTATCAGATCCTTTTCTCCATCAGTGATGCTCTGTTTTATTTCTTCCCGGTGATTTTAGGTTATACCGCCGGGAAGAAGTTTGGCGGGAATCCGTTTATTACTATGGCGATTGGCGGGGCATTAGTTCACCCGACAATGATGAGTGCATTTCAGGCTTCACAGCAGGCAGGCAGTGAGCCGCTGCATTTTGTGGGGATTCCGGTCACACTGATTAATTACAGTTCTTCTGTTATTCCGGTGATTATTGCGGCCTGGGTCTCGTGCCGGCTGGAGAAAATACTGAACGGGTGGATTCATACTTCAGTGCGCAATTTCTTAACACCGCTGCTGTGTATTGTGATTGTCGGAAGCGCAACATTCCTGGTCATCGGTCCGGTGGCAACCACGCTCAGTGTGGCACTGGCATCTGTGTTTGAATGGATCTATCAGGCGAATTCCCTGATTGCCGGTCTGGTGATGGGCGCGGTGTGGCAGGTTCTGGTCATTTTCGGCCTGCACTGGGGATTTGTCCCTTTGATTATTAACAACTTCAGTGTGCTGGGAAGTGATACAATGATGCCGCTGCTAATTCCTGCGGTTTTAGGACAGGCGGGCGCGGCTTTGGGCGTGTTGTTGAAAACCAGAGATGCCCGGCTGAAATCGCTGGCTGGTTCAGCCTGCGTCGCCGGGATGTTCGGGATTACCGAACCTGCGGTGTATGGTGTCACTTTACCCCGCAAACGCATTTTTGTGTTTGGCTGTACCGGTGGGGCGCTGGGCGGTGCCATCATTGGTTATTTCCATGTGCGGATTTTTTCTTTCGGCTTACCCAGTATTCTGACTTACCCGCAGTTGATTCCGGAAAACGGCGATATTTCAACCATGTGGGTGGCGATCATTGGTTCGGTTGTCTCTGTGGCCCTTGCCGCTTTGCTGACGATATTCTTTGGTTTGACAGAGAATGAGCCAGATAATACTGAAGCCCGGTCTGCCCCGGTGAAACCAGAACAAGGGACGACGGACATGAATGCGGAAGAAGTGATTCAAAGCCCGGCAAGCGGACGTCTGTGTAAACTGTCTGAAGTCGGTGATGAGACCTTTGCCAGCGAGCTGATGGGTTCCGGAATGGCTGTGGTGCCTGATTCGAATCAGATTCTGTCACCTGTGGATGGTGTCATCGAATCTGTTTTTAAAACCAATCACGCGATTGGGATTAAATCCATCAAAGGTGCAGAAGTATTGATTCATGTCGGGATTGATACCGTCAGGTTAGATGGCCGTTTTTTTGATATGAAAGTGAATGTCGGCGCAACGGTTCTGGCGGGGGATTTATTAATTGAGTTTGACCGGCAGGGGATATTGGATGCCGGTTATGATTTAACCACGCCGGTGATTGTGACCAATACTGAGCAATATACTTCGGTTGCCGGCGCAACGAGCGGCATGGTTACTGCCGGTGAGCCGATGATTCTGGCGCATGCCGGTTAACCGCAGGGTCAATCATCGCAAGTTTAAAAATAATGTGAAAAGAGAGAGTGAAATGAAAACACAATTTCCTGAAGGTTTTTTATGGGGGGGCGCAACGGCTGCCAACCAGATTGAAGGTTCTCATGTGACTGATAACAAAGGGCTTTCAACATCAGATATTCAGCCATTCGGTTCTTTTGGTGAGCTGCAGCCGCGTCAGGACGGTGATTTCAATATCAAAGATGTCGCAATTGATTTTTATCACCGGTTTAAAGAAGATATCGCGTTATTTGCTGAAATGGGCTTTACCTGCCTGAGAGTGTCAATCGCCTGGACCCGTATTTTCCCCCACGGTGATGATGAGCAGCCTAACGAAGCTGGTCTGGCATTTTATGATCAGGTGTTTGCTGAAATGAAAAAGCACAACATCACACCATTGGTGACCTTGTCTCACTATGAAATGCCACTGCATCTGGCAGAAAAATATCAGGGCTGGTCTGACCGGAAACTGATTGGTTTCTTTGAAAAGTATGCTGAAACAGTTTTCAAACGCTATGGCCATTTTGTCAAACACTGGCTGACGTTTAACGAAATTAATATCACCCTGCATCATCCTTTCACCGGTTCCGGTTTAGCACATGATTGCTCTGAACAAACCCGTTATCAGGCGATTCATCATCAGCTGGTTGCCAGTGCGAAAGCGGTGAAGCTATGTCATGAAATTATTCCGGATGGCAAGATCGGCAATATGCTGTTAGGGGCGATGATGTATCCGCTGACCTGTCACCCGGATGACATGATCAAAACATTGCAGCAAAACCGTGAATGGCTGATGTTCGGCGATGTTCAGGCACGGGGATATTATCCGTCTTATATGACACGCAAACTGAAAGACTTGGGTGTAACACTGGATATCACTGATGAAGATCGTGAAGCACTGAAAGAGACCATTGATTTTATCTCATTCAGTTACTATATGACCGGATGTGCCAGTGCCGATCCGTCACAACAGGACAAGGCAAATGCCAATATGCTGCAAATGGTTGCCAATCCGCACCTGGAAGCCTCTGAATGGGGCTGGCAGATTGATCCGAAAGGCTTACGTTATCTGCTGAACTTTCTGTATGACCGCTACCAGATGCCTTTATTTATTGTTGAAAATGGTCTGGGTGCGATTGATACCGTCACTGACTCAGGAGAAGTCGAAGATGACTACCGGATTCAGTATCTGAATGACCACCTGGTTCAGGTCGGTGAAGCGATTGAAGACGGGGTTGATTTGATGGGATACACCTGCTGGGGGCCGATTGATTTAGTGAGTGCCAGTACGGCTCAGATGTCAAAACGCTACGGTTTTATCTATGTTGATCGTGATGATCAGGGCAATGGGACGCTGACACGTTCACGCAAGAAAAGTTTCTACTGGTATCAGGATGTCATTCATTCCAATGGTGCCAGCCTGAAAAAGTAATTCCGGTCTGATGCCGGACTAAAGCTGAGGCGATGAAATGGCCTGCTCATGACGGGCAGGCCATTTTTCCCTGGTTATTTTTTATGTCATGGAAAAAGGGAAAAAGCAGGAGAAAGCCAAAGCCGGGGGGGGATAGGCTGTGATGACTTTTCCTGCAAACCGGTGACAGACTCAGGTAAATGAATCTGTCTGAAAGAGCGGGAAGCTGGTTGAGTTAAAGAACGGGAAAAATTCCAGCAGGTTTGACTTCTTTCAGGACATACATACTTTGCATTTCCCGGATGAAAGGTAAGCGACGAATGGTCTTCATGGTAAATTCATCATAAGCATCAAGATTTGCTACCAGCACCTGAAGCAGAAATTCGCCCACACCGATGCTGTAACAAAGGATAATCTCTCCCGAGGTACTGACTTCTTCCTCAAATTGTTTCAGATCTGATTCACTGTGTTTATCCAGCATCACCCGGGTGAAAACCATGACGTTTAAGCCAATTTTTTTACGGTCAATCACCGCCCGGTAGCCTTGAATCACCTGATCATTTTCCAGTCTTCTGACTTTTCTCCAGCATGGCGATGCTGATATGCCGACTTTGTCAGCCAGCACCTGGTTTGTCATCCGGGCATCCTGTTGTAATAACATCAGAATTTTGCCGTCTGTTTTATTTAAAGTCATGATGTAGAGATCCTCTTTATTCGCCTTCTGAGTGTTTTAAAATTTTTAAATTTATTATCTGTTTGTTGTTTATTTTTATGTTGTTCCCTTCACGGGAGCATGGTGACTTTTTACCTGCTCCGGTTTCCTGCCAGATAAAAGGACCATGATTCCTCTGCAACCGGGTTTGGACCACTCAAAGTATATATGCGCTTTTATGTATAATTACAATCAGTATTAGCGATTACTGCGATAAGAAAATCCGATGGAACTAATCTGAATCCATCAAAAAATTCGTTTGTTCTGTAAATTCAGATACTTCTGCGAACCCGTTCGGTGAAATTAATCTGAATTGTCCATTTCGGTGGTTAAAAGTAAATTGTTTTCTGCTTTTTTTTGCGAAAAAAGGTGACATTTTCCTTTTCAGCTTCTGCATAATAATTTCATCCCTGCCGGACGGACGTAAATTGGCAGGTAAATATAATAAAAACAATAGGTTAGTTTGATAAAGGAGCCTCTCTATGATATTGCATATCGTTCTTTTTCAATTCAGAACACCATGGAACTGGTCTGCCAGGCAGGCGCAGGAAGCCGAGCTGGTTACGCAAAATCATCCGACACACATCGATGAAATTAAAGGCTGGTTTTGCGGAAGAAACATGACAATCCGTGATATCGCCGCTGATTTTGTTGTCCTGGGGTTGTTCAATAACACGGATGAACTGCAAAGTTACATCATGCATCCGGATCACCAGCAAGGTGTTAAACAATGGCAGGCGCTGGCTGACTGGCAGGTGGTCGATGTTGAGTTATCCGGCGATCATTGCCATACATCTGGTGAATTATCTTTATTGAAGACCGTCTGACTATACCCAAACAACCGGTATCTTCCGGTTGCATGGCTATATATTCTTATTTGAATCAACAGGTTCCATGAAGAAGCAGTAGATCGGTATCTGCTCTGTCTCTTTTTCGTTCTGTGCCGGACTCGTTCTGTACCGGATGTTTTTCAGAGGCAGGGGGGCTGAATGTATCTGCAATCAATGCGCTGAATCGTCATTCAGTCAGATAAAAAACAGTTAATCAAAAGTCAGTTGGAGTGACTGAGGTAAAGTTATGTACGCAATTTTTAAGCAAGGCTTCTATGAGAAAGCCAAAGCCGTTTATGAACTACATGAGCGTTTTGAAAAAGGAAGTGTCGGACCTGATGAGCTGAGACAGCATCAGGAATCACAGTTGCGTCAGGTTCTGGGATATGTCAGGCAAGGGTCTGAGTTTTACCGGAAACAACTTGCGGATTTCAGTGAACCGGTATGCGAATCGATTACCCTGCAACAGTTAAAGTTATTACCTTTTACCACCAAAGAACAGATACGGCACCAAAGGGCGCTTTTATCTGCCGCACCACTACATGAGTCATGGGTTTATTATGAGACCACGGGAACCACAGGCGCGCCGACGCCATGCCCGAGAAGTGAAACGGACTCAATGCACAATAATACCCCGTTGATTCTCCGCTACCGTGATATTTTCAACCAGCACGGTACACAGCATGTTGTCGGGGTGATGGGGCCAACCGAATTACACTCTACCGGGGATACATTTGAAGATGTGATGCGTAGTCTCGGTCACAGTGTGGTGAAAATGTGGCCACGCTCTCCGGTGGTCGGGATGAAAAGAGCCACAGCACTGATTGAAGAACTGGGGATTACCGCGCTGGTTTGTACCCCGGCAGTCGCGATTGATCTGGCCCGCTACATGAAAGAAGCCGGACAATCTGTAGCTGATAGTCCGGTTCGTCTGATTCTCACGCTTGGTGAACTGACAACCCCGGCGCTGTTGCGAAATCTCGGGCACACCTGGGGCGCTAAAATTTACAACTGTATGTACGCATCGCAGGAATCTTCCATTCTGGCGGTTTGTGCTGCGGATGAATTGCTCTATACCGTGCCGCTGAATAATTATTATGAGCTCATCGACCCTGATACCGGCGACCTGCTGGCTCCGGGCGACAATGAAATTGCCGGTGAGCTGGTTATCACGCATCTGTATCCGGGGCAGAAACCTTTAATCCGCT
The DNA here is from genome assembly GCF_024529975.1 of Vibrio quintilis. GTDB lineage: Bacteria > Pseudomonadota > Gammaproteobacteria > Enterobacterales > Vibrionaceae > Vibrio > Vibrio quintilis. The sequence continues at coordinate 618,515 of NZ_AP024898.1, forward strand.
ACCGGACCGGCGATATGGTCAGGGCGGTGCAACTGCCTGACGGCCGGTTAAAAATTACGCCGGTTGGCCGGGTGCGAGATCGTTTGATACTCAATGGCACGGAATATTATGCCTGGGATCTGGAAGCTGCATTGCTGGAACATCTGCCCGGCTGTCTTGATTATGCGATTCAGATCCACACTGAAAACGGCGCAGATTGCCTGAATATTATTGTCGAGCTGACAGATACATCGTCCCATCAATCCGACACGCTGGCACAGGTCAGAGCGTATATGGAAAATCAGCTGGACGGGGTCAAGATTGAACTCAACGCCGGAGAAACATCCGCTTTATCCGCGACATCCGCTATGGTGAGCTGGAAAGCGGCCCGGCTGCATGATCTGCGTCAGGAAGGGGATAACTCCGATCGTGAGGCGGCACTGGCATTGCTTGGACGGGGGTTTAAATAATGAGTCACTCACAAAACGTATCCAATCCGCCCGGAGTATCGGTCAATCAGGCAAAGATACAGCCACAGGCACCGGAGCGGATTCATCATCACTGGGTCTATCTTCACGGGGACTACATACCGGCAGAACAGGCTTCTATTGCTGTCACCACGCAGGCATTTAATTATGGAACAGCTGTATTTGAAGGGATTCGCGGTTATCTGAATCCCCGTACTAACATTCTGTCTGTGTTCCGGTTAGACGACCACCTCCGTCGGCTGAAGCAGTCGGCAGATCTGCTTCTGATTGACAGTTTACCTTCGGTGGAAAAGCTGACCCGGGTTGTACTTGAACTTCTGCACCGGAATGAAGCGGCGCAGGATTGTTATCTCCGGCCTGTGGCGTATAAACAAAGCTTGCTGCCCGGTGCAGGATTTGGTGTCAAGCTGACCGGTGTCAGCAGCGGGCTGTCGGTGAATTCCCTCAATATGCCATCCGCCGCTGCTGAAAAGGAAAGCCGTTGCACCATCTCGCGCTGGCAGCGGATACCGGACAATGTGATACCGGCCAGAGCGAAAATTACCGGCAGTTATGTCAATTCCGCGCTGGCGATGGAATCTGCCCGCCGGGGCGGGTTTGACGATGCCCTGATGCTTAATATTCAGGGGAATCTGGCCGAAGCCACCACCTCAAATGTGTTTCTGGTGCGGCAGGGAAAGCTGGTTACGCCGCCGGTCAGCGCCCATATTCTCGAAGGCATTACCAGAGATTCTGTCATTCAGCTGGCGGACTATATGGGATTTACCGTTGAACAGCGGGATATTGCGCCCTCTGAAATTTTTGCTGCAGAGGAATGCTTTCTGACCGGAACCGGGGTGGAAATTAAACCGGTGACTCAGATTGATCACTGCTTTCTGAACAGTGGTAAAGAGAACAGCATCACCCGGCAGGTTCAGTCTGCTTATCTGAAAGCCGTGCGCGGGGAACTCCCGGCATTCAGTCACTGGCTGACCCCCGTTTATACACCGGCAGGAGGATAAACAGATGACACTCAATTTTATGGACATGGGACTGAACCGGGTGGTTAATTTTCCTGTTTACACACTGGGGCCATCCGGCACCAGCAGTGAGTTTGCGTCTCAGTATTTCTGCCGCAGGATGAACCAGAATTATCAACAGCGCAGACATCGGATCAATCTGATGCCGACCTATGAAGAAGCCCGCGATGAGGTCAAACATCAGCATGGTGTGATGGTGGTGGCGAATGCCTATGCCAGCATTAATAACTTTTATATGGATCCGAACCTCGAACTGCTGGCGACTTTTGTGTTTGATACGCCTTTATACGGGCTGGCGGTGAAACAGGATCTGCCGGACCGGGAACTGCGGATTGCGTCTCATCCGGCGCCGATTCCGCTGATCGAAGAACTGATTCCCGAAGGGGTGCAGGTCAGGGAAATTATCCGGATGACTTCAACCAGCGCTGCGGCTCAGGCTGTGGTTAATAATGAAGTGGATATGGCACTGACAACCGAGATTGCAGCTGGTCTGCATCAGCTGAAATTTGTTTCCAGAATCCGGCCAATTCATATGTTGTGGTCTGTTTTCGGTTATGGCGTGGATGACGAAGTGAAAAGTGAAGAGAAAAATAAGCAAGAAGGAGAGATCACATGCTGAAGATGCAAAAGCATACGCTGGAAACCGCTCCTGAACAGAGCTGGAAGTTGCTGCAATGCTCGCTGGATACATTTGGCTTTATTGTTAATCAGAGTGCTTACATGTCGGAATCTCCGGAATTACTGGATGCTTATCAGTATGTTCATGGCTTGTTTTCCGGTTGCACCCTGACAGAAGAAGATCGCACCGTTGTCTGGATCACGATGGGTCAGACTTTTCAGTGTGATTATACCGTACATGTTCATCACTATATCGCCCGTCAGCGCAGTGTTTCAGCAGAGCTGCTGCATCAGTTGGATGAAGCACCGGATCAACTGTCGCCCAGACTTGCAGCGTTGCGTGAATTCACCCGTGTGGTGTGTCAGGCTCAGGGGAAAATTCCACATCAGGCAGCTCTGAAATTTTTGCAGGCAGGTTATACCCGGCGCAACATACTGGAAATTTTTCTCGCGCTGTCGCAGAAACTCTATGGCGCTTTGGTCAATAGTCTTGCTGATACGCCTGTCGATGAAGTGTTTACCCAGGCTGGCTCAGCCTGATCTTTAAGGTCAACAGACCCTAATCAGAAAGGAAATATTATGCGTTATTTCGATCGCAGACATGTTGAATCATGTCTGGATATCCCTTTGTGTCTGGAGCTCAGCCAAAAGGCATTTGAATTACATTCTCAGGGGCTGGTGCAGCAACCAGACAGAACCATCATTGCGTCCGGGGACGGGCGGCTGATGGGCACCATGCCTGCATATATCAGTCGCGGCGACTATGCCGGTTTTGGTCTGAAAGCGATTCTGGCTGATTTTTCGGTCTCCGAACCACATGAAGGCTGTATTCTTCTTTATGACACTCAGGGCATGGTTGCGGTGGATGCCAGCTCAGTGACCGAACTGCGCACAGCTGCGGCATCAGCTTGGGCAACCGATTTACTTGCTCCTGAGGGTGCCAGCCAGCTGGCAATTCTGGGCACCGGAATCCAGGCCAGAAAACATCTGCAGATGATGAAAGCGATTCGCCCGGTTGAGTCCGTCACCATCTGGGGCTGGCGTGAGGCGGGTGTCCGGCGTTTTGCTGATTGGGCACAGACAGAAACCGGGATTGAAATCAGGGTTGCAGACACGCCTGCTGAAGCTGTTGCAGAGGCCGATATTATCTGTACTGTGACAGCGTCACGTGAACCTCTTCTCTCTGCATCTGATCTGCCGGAGAAGTGTCATATTAACGCGGTTGGAGCCTCAGCCATGGGATTTCAGGAGCTGGATGCTGATGTGTATCGTGACTGTGACTACTTTCTCGATTCCCGGCTGGCTTCTGCAGCGGCATCTCAATGTTTACAACAGGCAAAAGAGCAAGGATATATTTCCCCGGATGATCAGGGACGGGAAATCGGGGAACTTTCCCCGGTACATCCGGTTGAGCTGACCAGCCAGCGAACATTATTTAAATCAATAGGTTTAGCGGTTCAGGATCTGGTGTTTGCCCGGGAGATTCTCCGCCTTTCAGCCTGAACCAGGGTGTTTATTTACTGACATCTATTTGACTCTCACTGGCCTGACTGACTTTCAGAATCAGTTGGGCCAGCGTTTTGATGGCGTCTGTGGCGCGATCATAGTCGGTGTAGATTAAAAACAGAGGAATTGAGCGGACCAGCCCGATATCCAGAGGCAAAGGCCGGAGAACCCCCTGTGTCAGCTGAGGTTCAATCATGCTTTTCGGCAGCCAGCCGAAGCAGAGTTTGCTGCGGACTGCTTCAATCGCCGCATCGATGGTATTCACAATCCATCTGTAGCGGGGCAGTTCCATCACTTCACTGGTTCGTTCGTGATTGTTATCCAGATAAACCTGGGTATAACGGTTGATGTCTGCTTCGGTCAGTGATGCTTTTTCCAGCTGATGTAAAGGATGCTCCGGATGGGCAACTGCGATCAGTTCAATTTCCAGCAGCCTGCTTTTCATCAGCGGGCGGTTATATTGCAGGCCAATGGCCAGATCGCAGTTTCTCGCATCATCCGGGGTTGTCAGCCGGAGTAATTCTTTCAGTTCAACCTGTGTATAAGGATATTGTTGCTGAAATTCAGCCAGTGCTGAAAATAATAAAGGCTTGGGATAAAGGCTGTCGACTTCCAGCCTGATTTTTGCCGGTGCCCCGGCATGGAGTGCCCGGGCCTTGCTTTCAATGGTGGCAAATTCTTCCATCAGAGGCCGCATATCTTCAAGCAGCGCTGTACCGGTTTTGGTCAGCCGGACTTTTTTTCCGCTTATTTCTATCAGGGTGACGCCCAGCTGTTCCTGTAGTTTACTGATCGTATAGCTGACGGAGGACTGACTCCGGTGCAGCTGTGTTGCCGCAGCTGTAAAGCCGCCCGCCTGAATCACAGTCTGCAGGACGAACCATTGTTCAATTGTTGAGAGATACATAATCATCGATTTTTTAGATGGTAAAGGCTAAATATTACGTTTATCAATTCATTTATTCAATGATAAAGTGAGTTTGAAATCTGGCTGTGGCAATCATTACGCGAAAAAGTAAAAACCTGACAGTCGTAACGAATTATTTGCCATGGTCGTTCTGTCTGAGAAGAGAATGAGGAAAGAATGAAATTCAAGGTCTTACTGATTGGTCTGATGACTTTTTGTTGTGCGGCTTCTGCATTATCAAAGACAAATGAATCCGACGACGCGGTATCTACTCTTGTAGTCAATACTGCGCTGGGAAAAGTGAAAGGTATTATCGACAATGGCATTGCGGAGTTTCGCAGTGTGCCATACGCAATCAATCCGTTTGAAGGCGCCAGGCGTTTTCAGGCACCGGAAAAAATCAAACCCTGGGAGGGTGTGCTGGATGCAACAGCATACAAAGCGCCGGTGCCGCAGCCTGACCGGGGCAAAGAGACGGCTTTACTTGGTGCTCCGGGAGATTTAACCCTGAATATTCTGGCGCCGGTGAAAACAGCCAAGAAACTGCCGGTGATGGTGTGGATTCCCGGTGGTGCTTTTATTCGTGAGAATGCTTCTGATGCGATGTATCGCGGAGAGAGTTTTGTCCGTGATGGCGTAATTGTTGTTACGGTGAATTACCGGGTGGGAATTGATGGGTTTATGCATATTCCGGGAACTCCGGACAACCGCGGGATTCTGGATCAGATTGCGGCGCTGGAGTGGGTTCAGTCTCACATTGCATCATTTGGCGGTGATCCGCAGCAGGTGACATTGGCCGGGCAGTCGGCCGGGGCTGAATGTGTTGCGATTTTGTCCGGTACTCCGCGTACCAAAGGGCTGTTCCGGAGTGTCATCATGCAAAGTTCCCCGATTCAGACGGTGACAATGGATCAGGCAAAACAGGTTGCTCAGACCGTTGGCAAGTTGTTGGATATCAAACCAACCGCAAAGAACCTGTCCGGGACACCATACGTTGATTTGGTGAAGGCTGTGGTTGATACCGGCCGTGCCGTAAAAGACAGGGAAACATGGGGCATGATGTCATGGGGTGGTACGGCGTTTTTGCCTGTGATTGATCATGCACTGATTGATGGGTCACCCATCGATAATCTGGCACGACACGCCGATCCATCCGTGTCTGTCCTGATTGGCAGTACAGAACAGGAGTCCAGACTATATCTGGTACCGAATGATCAGATTGACCATATTCACATGTCAGAATCCTTACAGCTGATTCATGATTTGAAGATGAATGATAATGTGTTGAAAATCTATAAGAAAGGCAATCCAACCGTGGGTGATGTACACGCGGCATTGCTGTCTGACTATACATTCAGAATGCCGACTCAACAGATTGCCGATGCTCTTGTCGCTCATGGACATTCTGTCTGGTTTTATGATTTTGGATGGCATTCTCCGGCGTTTCACAACCGGCTGGGAGCCGCGCATTTAGTCGATGTCCCGTTCGCTTTTGATACAACTCAGGCACCCAAATCGAAAGTATTTCTGGGTGATCATCCGCCGCAGTCGCTGGTGAATACCATGCATTCGGACTGGGTCCGGTTTATCCGCACAGGTCAGGCCGGATGGTCTGTCTATCAGACGGATCACAGAAAAACGATGCGGTTTGACACCAAATCAGTGCAGGTGAACGATCCGGATAAAGCCATCCGCCAGTTATGGGAAAGTTATCTGTTTTAAGAAAGGGAAGGGATTTATTCCGGGAAGAAGAGTGACGGTGATGAGTCTGTTTGCAGGGTAAAAAAAAGGTGATTCCCCCAGCTGGTCAGGGAATCACCTGAGTCAATAAACATGACTAATGAAGGAGAAGGTTTACCTGGCGGTTTTTTTGTTGATGGCTTCGATAAACACCCGGCGTGCACCGGGAATGTTAAGGACTTTTGCCTCTTCAAGCAGCGCCAGTGCTTTGTCAATATGGTTGGCTGCAACTGCCCGCTGAATCGCATGGTGATAGTAACGGACTGAGTCCCGTTCCGCAGTTCGGGTGAACTGATGCGGTGCTGGCTGTGATATTACCGGCGCCGGATGCTGGCGGACCGATTCGGTGGTCACCTGAATGTTGAGTGTGCCCTGATGTGTACGGGAATAATTGATATCTGACACAATCGGTAAGGGCTCACCACTTTCCATTGCGCGTATTCTGGCCGGATGCGGGATGATAACTTTGTCACCGGTTTTGTCTGCATCCGTATAAACGACCATGTAAGGTGTGTTTTCTGCATTGATTTGAAACTGACCGGCATAACGGTTCTGGCCGAAAGCATCGGCATAGCGAATGCTAAAATGGTTTAAATCATAAGTTATCTGTGGTTTAAAATGAGCGTCCAGCAGTATGACTGACGGCGCAAAAACCTGTCCGGCCGACATCAGGCTGTCGATGTGCACCGCGACCTGACCGGATTGCGGCGAAAAGCGAAAAGCACCGAAATAAGACTTACCGCCGGGGAAGGACCAGACCGGAGAATTCTGATCAAGTTTTAATCTGACCTGATCGTTTTTGTCGAGTCCGGTCCAGTAAAAACCGGCATAGGATGAACAGCAAACCGGCATCTGAGTCAGTGACCGGACGTCTGCATGGTTCTCCGGCGGAAGTCCCTGTGAGCAGCCGCTGATAGTCAGACCCATCAGGAATGTGCTGAATGCTTTGTTCATTTGTATGCCTTGCCCTGTCGTTTCGGTGAATTTGGAAGACAGCCTTCAGGCTGTCTTATTAAACATAATCAGAACCAGATTTCGGCTTCGATACCAAACCGGGTTTCATCATCATTGCCACCGGTTGTCCATGCATAACCGCTGTCACTTGATTTCATGTAACTGATGTAAGGTTTAATCTGCGGACGGCCCCAGTAATCAGCATTCACTGTGAATACGGGTGCCAGCGTCACAGTATAGAAACTGGTATCTGCATCTTCCCGTCCCCACGTACCGTCTGCCCCCAGGCTCTCAAGTGCATAGGTCATCACGGCTTCCATGCGGAAATTGTCATTCACTTTATAAGATGGTGTGACGCCCATAATCAAGCGGGATAAACCATCTTCAGATCCCCAGACACTGTGTGTTGAGGTGTTATCCAGATCCCAGTAGGTGATTTCTGTACCGATTTGCAGATGATCGGTCACATTGGCAACACCGTAAGAAGTCAGGAAAATTGAACGATCATCTTTTTGCCAGTTTCCGCTCCACTGACCAAAGTTCACCCCGCGGTTGGCTGCAACCCCTTTTCCGTAAGTTATTGCTGTGGTTGACCAGCCATCAAAGCCGTAATAATCACGGCTGTAGGTAATGGCTGCGCCATAGCCTTTTTCCGCGGTTTCGTCTTCATCCACATGTTCGCGTGACATGAGCTTCAGATCAAAGTCGAAACGTCCGTCCAGTGCTTCAACACCATAATAATAAAAGTCGGCCGAGGTGACGGTGGTGCTGCGCCCCTGACTGTCAAGCGTACACTGTTTGGCATTGGCATCACTTTCGCTGCCGGAGAGCTGGCAACTGCCTTCACCCGGGTCTGCGGACATGACGGCAAATCCGGCATTGTGATATTGAACACCGGCACCAACCCCGGAGGACTGTTTCCAGAACTCTTTGGTAATAATCCCTGACTGGCGGTTCAGATAACGCTGCCCCGCCCACAGGCTCAGGCCATCGGCAAAATAAGCGAGGTCACCCAGTTCAATATAAGCTTCTTTCAGCTCTAACTGGCCACTTTCAAGGTGGGCTTCGTTACCTGATGAAGAAGTATAAAACCCGCGGCCATTACCACCTTCGCTGTTGCCATATTCTGTTTTCAATACATATTTTGACCATGAACCACTATCGTAGTTATGACCTTTGGTGATGGTGAACTCAACCTGAGTCGGATTACCGGAAAAGGCAGCACCAGCCGCGTGGTAGTCACGACGGTGGTGATAGCTGTCATTCAAAGACAGGGATTCACCCACATTATATAAAAGATGACCATATCCGTTGACGGTCCATCCTTCAGTGACTTTATTATTTGCAACAGCACTGCCGGCTAACAAAGCGCTTGATACTGCAATTGCGATTAAGCTGATTTTTTTCATCGTGTTAGCTCCTGAACGATTTTATTATTTTTAATTCTTCTTCCGGCATAAAAACCGGTAAATTCCGTTGGCCGGAAAAAGGTAAGGCCGGAATGAGAAGGTTCCATCCGGTTTGTTTCACGTGGCTTATCGTATGAAAATTAATGAAAAGTGACTTCCTCCACAGCGAAAAAAAATCCGGGGGAGTGGTCAGGCGTAGATGGAGTGAATGTTGTTATGAATTGCCGGTCTGATCACTGATTCAGGGAGGAGGTGAGAGAAAGGAGTGACTCCTCCCAACCGGGAGGCGTCAGAGCTCAGCAGGCCTTAATAGCCCATTAAACGAATCAGATTTTCTGCCGTCTCAATGGCTTCTTTACGGTTCGCAATATTCAGCTTTTGGTACAGATTTCGGATATGGGTTTTGATGGTTGTGCCGGCGACATCCAGTTCCTGCGCGATTTGCTCATTACTGAAGCCGGAATAAATCAGTCCCAGAACCTGCCATTCCCGGTGGGTTAACGGGCTGGTTCTGATCAGTTCAGGTACGTCCGGGTGATTGATGATTTTATCGATAAAGTCTTCGTCAAAATGTACCGAGCGGTTACGCTGCTTATTGGCAATTTCTTTGACTAAATGTTGAGCCCGGTGTTTTTCCATATCGCCCAGTTCGTTCTGATGAATCAGTTTCTGTAGAACCGGGTAGATGGTATGACCTTCAATCAGGAAATTACCGGTCATGCCGGTCTGATTCATCAGGATCAATGCTTCACTGAGCTTGTCCGCGGCGGTTGTTTCATCCTCCAGTTCGATGGCCAGTACCGCTTCAACAATCAGATTGCGGTTGATATCAGCAATCAGGCTGGCTTTCCGCGCTTCCGTCTGTAAAAAATTCAGGCTGTATCCGGCACCTTTGAGATCTCCGGTGAATATTTGTGCCCGGGCGATATTACGCCACTGAAGCTGAAGGAAATGGTTTTTGGCTTCAGCCGGACGGGTGGCATCTTCCAGCCATACTGTGACGGAATCTTTATCATTTCTCGCCTGCCAGTAAAGCAGTAATGACAGGGATGCATTGGCCGTCCAGTCCAGATGGAAAGTGGACTGCTGCAGGCGTAGTTCGATCTGTTCAATCAGTTTCTCGGCTTTATCCAGCTCGCCTTTGCCAATGGCGATTCTGGCCAGCATCGAATAACTGTGCAGATGTTTGAGCGGGTCGATATTGCCCAGTACATGAATACCTTTATAAGCACATTCTTCCGCGGCATCGAGCAGGTTCCAGCACCAGAGCACCTGGGCGTGAAGCCGGAGTAAAAATTCGTGTAACGGCACCTGATGAAGCTTTTGCTCTTCGATTAGCCTGAAAGCTGAATCATGCAATTCATAAGCGGCCTGTACGTAACCCTGAGCCAGCAGAATTTCACTCTGCTGTAAAAGTGCCCACAATGCCTGATGATAAACCTGATGCTGGCGGGCCAGCTTTTCGGTTTGCTGCATCAGTGGCAGCGCCCGGCTGAGTTCTCCCTGAACGTGATTGACTTCACCTACAATTGAGGTGGCGACTATGCGGCTGCGGTAGTCTGTTGTATCCAGCTGACTCAGCGCCAGTTCTGCCAGTTTCAGAGCATTGGCCGGATTATTTTTGTTGATTGAAATCTGAGCCCGCAGGGCATTCAGCTGTCCTTTTTCACTGGTTGTCAGTTGTATGTCCCGGCTGGCGATCTCTTTTTCAGCCTTTAACAACATATCTTCCACTGCATTGTAGCGGTGCTGGCTTTGCGCCAGCCAAGCCTGAAGCAAAGGCAGCTTCATTGTGGAGTACAACTGTTCCGGTTTCAGTGCATTGATAGCCGTTTCCATAATGTGGAGCTCTCCCCGGTTGAACATGCACCAGCCGTGATCAATCAGAATATGGGAAATTAATCCGGCATTATCAGCCTTTTGTGCGTGCCGCAGCGCCTGATGAGGAATGTCCAGCTTCAGCCATGCTCTGGCGGCTCTGCGGTGGAGTGTCTGCTCTTCCTCCGGAATCCGGGCTTTGCGTTCATGTTCGAGAAATTCTGCGAACAAGTGGTGGAAGCGATACCAGTTACTTTCACTGTCCAGCCGGTAAATGAACAGCCCGTAACGGTTGAGGGATTCGATCATACTCAGCGCATCACTGCGTTCTGTCAGCTCATTCACCAGTTGATCACTGAAGGTTTCCAGCACGGAGCACTGCATCAGAAAGTGGCGGGTTTCGCTGTCAATGGCATCGAACACTTCTTCAGCCAGATAGTCCCATAAATGAGCGTGATTGAACTGAGAAACCGACTGAACTGACTGGGCCAGCGTCCGGTTCTGGTGCTGGGCCTGCAGAGCGATAAGCTGCAGGGCGGAAGGCCAGCCTTCGACATAGTCCCGGATATTATTAATCGTGGCATCATCAATCACATCAGAAATACGCTGACTGAAAAAACGGGTGGTTTCTTCAGTGTCAAACGCCAGCATTTGATTATCGATTTCAATGATCAGATCCCGGACCCGGAGGTTGGCTGTCCCCAGTGGTGGTGTTGCCCGGCTGGTCACCACCAGGGTGATGTTATCCGGCAGATGTTTTAAAAAGAAACGGATGGCTTCATGGATTTCGTCATTCTGAATCAGATGATAATCATCCAGCACGATATAGCATTCATGATAAAAATCACTCAGTTCGGCAAATATCTCGCTGAATAAGGAAGGCAGAGAAGAAAACTGCCTGCGTTCTGCCAGTGTCTGAGAGTTCGGACAGGAGTTATCCGTCGCCTTATTGATGGCCCGGATGAGGTAATTAATAAAGCGGAACTGATCATTATCGCCATCATCAAGGCTGAACCAGCCTACGGCATGTTTGTCGGTCAGCCACTGGGCTGCCATTGTTGTTTTGCCATAACCGGCAGGTGAACAGAACAGCACCATTTTATAGCAGGGTGCCTGTTGAAGTACATCGAGTACCCGCGGCCGGACTATCGCATTATGTAACCGTCCGGGACGTGTGAGTTTAGAAGGAATCCACATACGTTAACCAATCTATTCCTTTGTTTTCAGGGGCTGTTCACTTTTACTGAAAAAAACAGCAGAAAAATCAACAGACCCGGGTGACAGGTTTTATCTCAGAGCATCCTACGTCAGGGTGTTCTGCTCATAAATTGATCCAGCTCTTAATCTGCCGGAACAAAACGGATTGCCTGAGCCACTACGCCCTGAATATGCGATGTGTATCACATTTATTGGCCGTTTGTTGGCTATAAGAAAAAGGTGTTGCACAAAAAAGTGTAAATCTGCGGACTGATAAGACATCAGTTTGTGGCAGCTCTCGCATTTCTTCTTTCTTCTCTGCTTCCTGCTATATCCATTTCAATGTTTAACATTCTGTGATTTCTATCACTTAATGATTTTGCTTTGGCGAAATTTATGTGATTCCTGTCAATGTACATGTGAAGAGAATTGGTCTACGCCCTGTTTGCTCCTCCCGAATCGCTGAAGTTTCGGGAGGATGTTATGACGGATAACCCCATGCAGGATGTGAAAACAGGATTGGGACTATGATGAGATTTCACGATGAAACTGAATCAACAAAAAAAATTTGATAAAGCACAATTTAAGAACAATGTGAAACGTCACCTGACTTCGACGTATGTTCAGACTGTTGAGAAGGCCAGCCCGAGAGCCTGGTATCTGGCAATGGCAAGAGCGTTGTCAGAATTGACAGCGTTCGACTTACTGGAAACTGAAAATGACATCAGAATTAAAAATTCCAAGAGTGTGAATTATCTGTCTCTGGAGTTTCTGGTTGGCCGGCTGACAGGAAACAACCTGATCAGTATGGGCATTTATACGCAAATCAGTGAAGCGATGGAAGAGCTCGGGCACAGTCTGAGTGATTTACTCGAACAGGAACGGGATCCGTCACTGGGCAATGGCGGGCTGGGCCGGCTGGCTGCCTGTTTTATGGATTCCTGCGCAGCGCAGGAATATCCGACAGTCGGTTATGGTTTGCATTATGAATATGGTCTGTTTAAACAGTCATTTATTGATGGTCAGCAGCAGGAGTCCCCGGATGCATGGCAGGGCGTTGAAGGCTATCCGTGGGAAATCGCCCGGCCGCAGCTGGCTCAGCAAATCGGATTTTACGGCCAGGTGGACATTTATCAGGATCAGGGGCGGGAGCGGCGTCGCTGGGTGCCGGGGATGTTTGTGAAAGCCATGCCATGGGATTTACCCATCGTCGGTTATCAGAGTGAGACGGTCTATCCGCTGCGTTTGTGGGAATGTCAGGCGATCGCGCCGTTTTCCCTGGAAAGTTTTAACAATGGCGATTATTTCGATGCGCAGAAATCACTGATTGATGCAGGCAATATCACCAAAGTTCTGTATCCGAATGATAACCATGAAAAAGGCAAAACCTTACGTTTGATGCAGCAATACTTTCACAGCGCTGCCTCCATTGCCGATATGCTTCGCCGTTATGAAGCGGCAGGACATCCGCTCAGGTTGCTGCCTGATTATGAGACGATTCAGCTGAATGATACCCATCCGGCGATTGCTATTCCGGAGTTGATGCGGGTACTGGTTGATGAACGGGATCTCAGCTGGGATGAAGCATGGTCGATCTGTGCTAAAACTTTTGCTTATACCAACCATACCTTATTGCCTGAAGCGCTGGAAACCTGGAGCGAGTCACTGATTCAGCGTTTGCTGCCGCGTCATATGGAAATCATCTACCGGATTAACTATCAGTTTCTCAGTGAAGTCCGGCAGAAATGGCCGGGAGATGTCGGTAAGCAACAGAAACTGTCGATCATTGAAGAAGGTGTCCACCGGATGGTCAGAATGGCGAATTTGTGTGTGGTTGGTTCTTATGCAGTGAACGGGGTCGCTGCACTCCATACGGCGTTAGTGAAGAAAGATCTTTTCCCTGAGTTTGATGCGCTTTATCCGGAAAGAATCAGAAATGTGACCAATGGTGTGACGCCCCGTCGCTGGCTGAAGTTCTGTAATCCGGGCTTGTCAGCGTTGATCAGCGATAAAATCGGCGATGAATGGACCGGTGAGCTTGAACAGATTTCACAGCTGGCGGTTTATGCCGATGATCCGGCATTTCAACAATCTTATCTGGCGATTAAAAGAGGGAATAAACAGCGTTTGGCTGACTGGGTGATGGCACACCTCGGCATTGAAATCAGTACTGATGCGATCTTTGATGTACAGATTAAGCGGCTGCACGAGTATAAACGCCAGCATCTGAATTTACTGCACATTCTGTCTTTATATCACCGGCTGCTGCATGACCCGGAGTTTGACATGGTACCACGGGTGTTCTTTTTCGCAGCGAAAGCTGCACCGGGCTACTATCTGGCAAAAGAGATCATCTATGCCATCAATAAAATTGCTCAAACTATTAATAATGATGAGCGGGTGAATCAGCAACTGAAAGTCATCTTCATACCGGATTACCGGGTGAGTATGGCTGAAATTATTATTCCTGCAGCAGATGTCTCTGAGCAGATTTCCACCGCGGGGAAAGAGGCTTCAGGCACAGGAAATATGAAGATGGCGCTTAACGGGGCATTGACTGTCGGCACCATGGATGGCGCGAATGTGGAAATCCGGGAGGAAGTCGGGGATGAAAATATCTACATTTTCGGTCTTGATGTGGCAGGTGTGACCGCGTTAAAGGCGCAGGGTTATAACCCGTTTGATTATTATTACGCCGATCCACTGCTAAAATCATCTATGGAGCTGTTAATGGGTGAAACATTCACGCCGGGTCAGCCGGATAAACTGAGAGTTGTGTATGACAGTTTACTGGATGGCGGGGATCCTTACTTGTGTCTGGCTGATTTTTCTTCCTATGTGAAGGCTCATGAAGCGATTGATGCACAGTACCGGGATCAGCAGGGGTGGGCGCGTAAGACGATATTGAATACCGCATCCGTCGGGAAATTTACTTCAGACCGGTCGATACGGGATTATGTGGAAAATATATGGCATCTGAAAGCGGTACATCGTTGATCAGCCTTTGGCCAATAATCAGTCACTGTAAAGAGCCGGAGCGGAGACTCCGGCTGACTAACATTAAAACTGAGGACTATTCAAACAGTGGTTTGCTGTTTTTTAGGCCGTGATGCTTCATTCTCCGTGAACGCAGCGATACGGAAACCTGCTTTCCCGGAGCCGTACGGTGAAAAGCGCAGACTTCTGCCTGAGTGGATTTTTATCTTATCCCTGTCCGATGGCCGGGGGTAATGACATCTTCGGAGTAAAACATGACAAAAAAATCAGCATTAAAGCAAGTTGCTGAAATAGCAAATATCTCTGATAACTATATTAGTGCGTGGGGAGAAGACACGCTTGTCTCTGATGAGACGATTCGTTCTCTGCTGACATCTCTGGGCTACGATACATCAAGTGATGAACAGTTATTAAAGTCAGCAGAAAAGAAGCACAGGAAAGATGTTCTGGCGCCGGTGCAGGTGATTAAGAGTAATGATCAGCCGATCGAAATTGATCTTCACCTTGGTGTGAGTGCCAGAGAGAGTGAGTTCTGCTGGCGGGTTGAAACGGAACAGGGCGAGGTGTTAGAAGGATACCTTCAGTCCCAGATTATTCGTGATGAAAGGAAAGAAGGCGGGCCGCTGGTGTTTCAGTTGCCGATGTTGTCCTGGGGATATCACCAGTTAACGGTGACCCGTAAACGGAGAAAATCACCCTACAGTATGACGCTGATTGTTGCGCCGCAATCCTGTTATAAGCAGGATGATCTGCTGAAAGATAAAAAAATGTGGGGACCGAGTGTTCAGCTGTACACCTTGCGCAGCAGCCATAACTGGGGGATTGGTGATTTCGGGGATCTGAAACAGCTGGTGGCAGAAATTGCGACCCGGGGTGGTGATTTCATTGGACTGAATCCGATACATTCCCTGTTTCCGGCTAATCCTGAAGGTGCCAGTCCGTATAGTCCGTCATCCCGTTCCTGGCTGAATATTTTGTATATCGATGTCAGTTCTGTGCCTGAATTTGTGCTCAGTGCCAAAGCACAGCAAATTGTCGGTCATGTGGATTTTCAGCGCAGACTGAAGAAAGTCAGGGAAGAGCACTGGGTGAATTATTCTGAAGTTGCCAGTTTGAAAATGACAGTGCTGCCTCTGTTATTTGAAGAATTTAAGTCCCGTCATCTGAATCAGAATAGCGATCGGGCGGATGCATTTCTTGCGTTTGTGGAAGCTGGCGGCGAAAGCCTGCTTCATCAGGCTGCATTTGATGCTTTACATGTCAGGCTGCACAATGAAGACCCGCAGGTATGGGGCTGGCCGGTTTTTCCGGAGAAGTACCGCCATTATGACAGTGCTGCGGTGCAAGAGTTTATTGAAGAAGAGCGGGATCAGGTGCATTTGTATATGTACTTACAATGGATCGCCGATAGTCAGATTAATGAAGCGCAGGTTTTGGCGAAAGAGAAGGGAATGTCGATTGGTCTGTACCGTGATCTCGCGGTTGGTGTGGCTGATTCCGGGTCTGAAACCTGGGCTGATAAAGGAAGTCTGGTTCAGGATGTCAGTATCGGTGCACCACCGGATGTGCTGGGGCCGCTCGGGCAAAACTGGGGATTGCCGCCCCTTAATCCGCAGGAACTACAGGCCACTGCATATGATGCTTATATCCGGTTGTTACGGGCGAATATGAAGCATTGCGGTGCATTGCGGATTGATCATGTGCTGGGATTATTAAGGCTGTGGTGGATTCCTGAAGGGAAAACCGCCGTCGATGGCGCATATATGTATTATCCGGTTGACGACATGCTGTCGATTCTGGCGCTGGAATCACACCGTTATCAGTGCGCGGTGATTGGTGAGGATTTAGGCACAGTCCCGGATGAGATCGTCGATATTCTTGCTGATGCCGGGATTCATTCTTACAAAGTCTTTTTCTTCGAAACGTCAAAAGATGGTGGTTATTTCTCTCCGGCACATTATGTGCCTCAGTCGATGGCAACGCTATGTACCCATGATATGCCGACTATGCGTGGCTTCTGGCACTGTGAAGATTTAAAAACCGGTCGTGAGCTGGGGTTGTATCCGGACGAAGAACAGCTGAAAGGTCTGTTTGATAACCGGTTGCGCTGTAAGCAGGAAATTCTCTACAGCGTAAACTGGCATGGCAACCTGCCGGAAGGCATTGGTATGGATGCGACAACGGTGCCGATGAGTCATGCGCTGAATCAGGCTTTGCATCTGCATCTGGCGGCGGGCGCTTCTGCGTTGTTGAGCGTTCAGCTTGAAGACTGGCTGGAAATGGATAAGCCGGTCAATATTCCCGGAACGGTGGATGAATATCCGAACTGGCGGCGGAAATTGTCAGTTAATCTGGATGATTTGTTCGCCCGTCATGATGTCAATGAGATAGCTCGCCGGCTGACTGAAACGCGGGGGAAAGCCGGGTAAACCCGGCTGTGATTCTGTGTGGTGAGGCGCTGGTGCGCCCCGGGATACTTTCTATGGATGGAAAGTATCCCAAAATTCTGAGGACTAAAAAATTTTGAGGACAGGCACTAAAGATAACGCGCTAATCCTGTAAATGGGCTTGTTCGTAGCCATCAATCGCGATGATTTGATTGTTTTTGCGTGTTTCTGCGAAAATCAGCCCGGATTCTGGTCTCAGCTTTTGGCGGGGGTGCATGATATGAAGCACTACCGCCTGATGGAGAATATTTTTCTTCTTCATGCCTGCCCCTAATAAACGAAATTCAAGATCGGTATCTTCTCCGGTGCCGGGTGTTTCGTACCGGTTATCGAATCCGTTAATTGAAATTAAATCGGCCTTATAAGCTGAAAAATTGCATCCCAGCAATCCTCTTTCCCGGCGATTGATGTAGCTTGCCAGCCATGATGCGGTAATCCGGATGCCTTTCTCTATATGTTTACCATATCCTATAAGGTATCTAGCAAACAGCCGGATGATATTCGTTGCAAAAAAACGGTGGGGGTGGGCGTCCTGATAAAGGTCATGTTTAATATCTGCATGGATGTTCACACGCCTGCCATTGAGAAAAGTATGCGCTTCTTTGTTACTCAGATGATCAAATACAAAATGTTCCTGAGGAATGCAATCTCCGTCGATAAAAATCATATAAGGGCTTTGTGCGGCGCGGATACATTTATTTAATAACCTGTTCTTTCTGAACCCTTTGTCTTCCTGCCATACATGCGTCACGGCTTTCTGACTTGCAGCAATGATAGCTTTCACTTTGTTGACGTTATCCTGAGTTGAACCGTCATCAGCAATAATAATTTCGAAGTTATCCGGTTGCTTCTCAAGCGCACGAATAATACAGCTTAGAGCATCGACATTGTTGTAAAAGGCGACAATGACAGTGGCATCATACATAGGGAAGTGGTCCTCTTTTGTATTGGTGGCTGGTTGCAGGCGCCACCGCACTGGTGTTGCGGATAAGTTAATTATATCCAATCAACCTGAAGATGCATGATTGAGCGTGCAGCCGAAAGATGCAGTTCAAGGAAAGAGAATGCAGGAATGTACCCACCTTTCAAATTATCCTGACGCAGAAATGCGCCACTGAACCAGGATGATACTTTTAAAAACAGGCATATAAATGAGAGCTGATTGGGATAAAAGCTTTAGAGGAAAGCCGGTTTTTGAGGACAGATCCTGAACTAACTCATCTGTCCTGATTGTTTTGGAAAAGACTGTGAAGTTACAGGGACAGCCGACGCCACAGCTGTCCGAATGATTTCATCCTACTCAGTTTTTTCCGCCTGCTGAATACATGTAGAGCGGATTTTTTCGAACTGACCAAATGCTTCAGAAACGGTACTGACTTCCGAGGGTGCCAGAGAAATTGACGTATGACAGTCGGGATTCGGGCAACTGAATTTTTTTCCTGCCAGCAGGAGTGTTGACTCAAAATGGATCGGTGTACCGCAATCCGGACAGTCGATTTTCGATTGAATACTCATCATCGTTTCCTTTTTCTGGGGTTAATTTTTATCTGGTATGGGGGCGAGGTTTTTCTCAAAAATATCCAGTATGGTCGTCACGCCACGGGGGAGTGGCAGTTGTCCTGCTTCAAGGGTGACTTCGTAGTTTGTTCCTGCGGCGGATTTTTGCTGGCTGCCGGACTGACTGGATAATGTGCCGTAGAGTTCGACATCAAATCCATCCGACTGATTATTTTGATCCAGACCTTTCTGAGTCAGACGGTGATTCTGTTTTGAAGACGTTTTACAGCTCAGCTCCTGCGAGCTTTTTACTTCCATATTAAAGGAGATTTTCAGCGTTTCGACCGCCAGTGAATTGATCGGAATTAAAGTCATCAGCGGAATCGAAATATTCATGGTCGCCGGGTTTTTGCTTAACTGACCGTCATTATCCAGAATTTGCCGGGAGAGCTGAAATGTCACCATGATGGGGCGGAGATCTGCGCTGTATTCAGACACTTTTTCAAAGCACGTTGAGAGTAAAAACTGTGTTTGTGCCTGTGCAATCATCGCATTGGCATCTGTGGCAGCCTTCAGCGGAGCACCAATTAAGGTTTTCATTGGCAGTCCGGTAAACTGATCTGCTAATTGTTTGCTGGCCATCTCTGTACCTTATGATTGTAAGTGGATGGTGATGGGTTTAACCCGGAATCTGCGATCGGAGTGCCCGCTCATATCCTTCAATGAGCTTTTTCAGTCCTTCTGGCGGTTCGTGCCCGGTCAGGGTAATTTCGACTTGCGCATTGCCTTGTTTCGGTGTGGTGTTGGCCGGAGACTTGGCAGTTAAAAGACTGTTTTTTTTCGGCGACGGAAAAGAGACCATCAGTTTATCGTCTTTATCCGTACTGATTTCCAGATCAGCAGAGAACTTGACTTCGGTAATCCGGGGAGAGGAGATCGGCACCAGCGCCAGCAAAGGTACTTTGACGGTGACCGTTTCGACCCCCTCTGCTGAACGCCCCGGGAATTGCATGGCGCAGGTCTTAGGCCGCAGAGCGGGGGGTGTTTGGTCATCGTGCACATAGCTTTCATTCGGCACTTCATCGAAAAAGCGCCGGATAAAATCTATCGTTTCCCCTTCGACAGCTTTGGCAGCGTCTTTTGCGCCATGGTGTATGGCACGCATTAATGCTTGAAACTCAATCATGTTTTTCTTCCGGTGAATGATTCAGGTCATCATATATTGGTGATTACATGAAGATTACTCTCATGATTTCGTGTCATTCTTGTCGCCGCCTTTAAGCATGATGGGATCAATATTTTTGGTAAAGGCCGTGATAATCGTGGTGACACCTGTTGGCAGAGGCAACTGCCCGGCATGGACATCCACTTCATATTTTGCCTGATTCGATGCTTCGTAATGTTCTTTCTGTGATGAGGTGGATTTGCTGTTATGTGATACGGAACCATGTACCTCCACTGAGAACAGACCCGCATTATACTTCGCGGTAATGTCTGCTTTTGCGGCTGTTTCCTGCTCCTTACTGGACTCGTTATCCGTGGAAGTAGAGCTTTTGACTTCCATCTCAAAGTGTACTTTGACATCGTCAACAGCCAGGGAATTGAGCGGGATAATGGTGAGCAGCGGCAGGGTAAATTTCACGCTTGCTGTCGATGGTGATGCATCGGTCCCATCCTGATTGAGTATAGAGCGGGTGATATTGAAAGAGATCATTATCGGCTCAAGGTTATTATCTTTTTGATCAAAACAGGTGCTTAACAGAAACTGGGTCTGGGCACGGGACATCATGCCGTTTGCGTCGGTCGCTGCTTTCAGGGGGGCGCCGATCAGAGATTTCATCGGTAAGCCGCTAAACTGTTGTGCCATGGATGCTAATCCGGACATCGCTCTCTCCTTATAAAAGTGGAAAATGCCTGTTCAAAAGGCACATTCCTCATAAAAAATGAAAAAGTGACGTATGGATGCACACCTCACTTTATTCTGATTGGCTGACTTCATCGCGGATGACATCAGATCACCTGAACGAAGCTTGCCTGTAGATAATAAGGAGGCCACCGGGGAGCTTCTTGGTGAATCCGGCTGAAAATACAGAGAAAACTGCGGGTGGTAGAAAATCAGTGGGGACAGGCACTATTGCACCAGAAGAGAAATTAATGGGGAAAGACGCTATAACTGAAAAAATAGTGGGGACAGACGCTATAGCTGGTAACTCAAAACAAAAGCGTGATTCCTGTGTTAAAGGAATCACGCCCAATGATATCGATTTCCTCAGGTTACTTACTCAAAAGCCGAAGAACTTCAGCAGATCATCGGTATCCTGCCGGACAATAAAAGAGACCGAATAATTATCCCGTTCATTTTTGTCCAGTTCCGCATCTAACGAAATAATATAAGGTTTGTTCTCTGCCAGTTTAAAGCGGGCCTGAATCAGCCAGACATTCTGCCCGCTTCGCGTGCCATAATCAGAGAACCGGGTCCAATAGGCTTTGAGTGAGCCTCTGGGCCGGGTGTTGCGGCCTTCTCTGATATCCTGACTGTAAACATTAAATTCAACGCCAGGGCCCCAGTAGCGGGCGAGTTCATCACTGCTGACGGCGTTATCCAGAGTGCGCAGGCCCAGTTTCAGGCCGACATTAAAAGTGGCATAGTTATCCATGTTTTTGCCTAAGGTGAGATCGGTGTAGGCATCAACAGAATGTGTGACTGTATTAAATGTCGTTGGCTTGATGCTGGTTTTTTCTTCAGCGGATGGAGCTTCAGAGAAAATAACACCAGTTTCGAGATGAAGTAGATCATCTGGTAGCCAGCTAAAGTACCAATCATCAGGAAGAAATCCATCGTTATAATTCCAACGGCCATTCACATTCAGAGAGGCGATATAAGAGTTTTTGTTAAACGTCCGGTTGCCTTCATCATCATAGTCATTTTGCCGTTTATACCCCAGCTCAAACGTACTCAGCCAGGTTTGACTTAATGCTGACGGGGTTTGCCCTTCAGTGCTTTTCTGTGTGGTTTGCTCTTCAGCGTTTTCTGATGTGGTTTGCTCTTTAGTATTTTCTGCTGTTTTTGTTGCTGCTGTGGTTTGTGTTCCAGCTGATACAGAAACGTTCGTTACTAGCAGCAGTAAGCCCATGATGGGGCAGATGCGGTTCATGATTGTCTTCCTTCGTTGTGTTTACAAAGAGCAGGTGAAGCGGGTGTTGTTATGGCGGTATCCCTTCCACCTGACGATTCCTGATTAGATTACTCCTTTTATGCTACTAAGTTAATAATGGTTAAGGGCGGGATAGATCGCGACTATCGACTGTATGTATTTATATTTCGGATGATATTCAGGACAGGCGGTTGAAAAGGAACATAAAAGCAGTAAGGACAGACACTGTATTTACATCCATTGACCAAGTTACCTGACTGTTTTCTCCGGTTATTGGTGGGAGTATTGCTTTAAGCTGGACTGAAATAACCGGAGGATTTTTTATGACAGTCAGAGCCCGTAGTAATGTACAACAACAAAGTCAAACACTGGCGATCACCGCTGGTGAAAGTGAACCGGCGATCATTACCTTTCAACCCTTATATCCGTTTGACGCTGCTAAAATTGCGATTGATCTGCAAGGGGACCTGGGGGCCGCCAATGAATATATTGATCTGTATATTAACGGCATGAGAACAGATTCAATCACAACCGGCAATCATACACAGGCCTATCAGCGTGTTCTGAACAAAGATATTTCTGCGCTGGTACAGCCGCGTCAGCCGATAGTCCTTCAGTTTCAGCCGACCCGTTATGTGAATCGATTGTGGTCATATGCCTGGAAAGCTATTGTGACGTTGTCACTTGAATCAGCGCCGCAACAGGCTGATGAAACTTTTACTGAATTCCTTTCTCCGGCCATGGCCAGCGCCAGTGTGATGACGCTGAGCAGCCAGTCTTTATCTGCCTCCGGCCAGAACCTGGCCACCGGACAGCAACAAACCGCAGTGATGCAACAGACATCGAACGGGCTGGGTATTCAGTCGATCATGGATTCCGGCAATGCAACCACCGCCGCGGTCAGCCGCCGGATCATCAGAACAAAAAAGTAATCCTGATACTCACGACGCATGCTGAGGATCAGCATGCGTTTGTTCCTTCGAAAGTTATATCCCCAAGCAACCTGAATCCTGCATCTTCAGGTTGCTTGGGGATAGATCCCGGTTAATCCTGAATATTCACCCGCTTTCACCAATTCTCTTTACGTCCTTGCAGATAAGCTCAAAGTATTCAATCAGTCGTTGTTTGTGAGCACCCGAATATCATGAATTCATCTTCGTCAGAGCAACAAATCAATCAGCCGGAAATTGACGGGCTGGATGCGCTGTGGGAAATCACGCAGGGCAGGCCCGAAATCCATGTCGCGGTTCTTGATGGGCCGGTCAATCCCGGGCATCCGGATCTGCAGGGGATGCAATATGACTATATTCACCGGAGCAGTGACAGGCCGGCGCGCTCATCGCATGGCACATTTGTCACCAGCCTGATCGCCGCCGGGCATCAGGGGAACGTGAAGGGGATTGCACCGGGCTGTCGGTATTTATTCCACGATCTTTATCATGAAACTGCCGGAGGCGGGCTCTATCCGTGCGGCCAGGCTGATATTGCCCGTGGTGTGCTGAATGCATTACATCATGGTGCGCATCTGATCAATATCAGTGGTGGCGAGCGGATGGCGGCAGGTGGTGAAGTCATGCCCTGTCTGGCTGATGCGCTGTCACAGTGTGAAGCGCAGGGCGTTCTGGTGATTGCGGCGACTGGTAATGACGGCAGCAATGTATTACACGCGCCCGCGTGTTACCCAACGGTGTTAGCTGTGGGCTCTCTGGACAAAAAAGGGCTGCCTTCGGCTTTCAGCAACTGGCATGAGGCCGCGTCGTCACACGGTATTACCATCACCGGGGAACAGGCGCTGGGTGCCTGTGTCGACGGGGATGGATTTTCAACCTGTACCATGAGCGGTACGAGCTTTTCGACGGCCTATGTGAGTGGTATTGCCGCATTGATCGCCAGCTGGCAGCAACAATATGGCATGTCTGACATGTTAAGTATCCGTCAGCTGCTGCTTGACTGCGCAACGCCATCACTGGCCTCTGATCATCCCGAACGGGCCCGGGTTCTGGCCGGAAAATTAGATTTGGAACAAGTGATCGACACCTGCCGTTCCGGATTTCCGGCTCAGGCTGGTACGCCTGAATCCGGAACGGCTTTAGCAGCAGTTATATCTTCTAACCATCTCAACGATAAGGCTTTCGCTATGAATCAAGATACTTTCTCCGACCCGAATGCTTCTCCGGCTTCTTCCGGACAAGACGGTGGTCCGGCGCATACGACCGAACCATCCCATGCCATCCCTGCGTCAGCGCCGGATGACGTCAGTGTGACTCAGGCCGGTGCCTGTGCAGCTCAGTCTGATGATGCTCCGGGCAGCAATATTCCCTGTAATCATGAAGCAATCCGGAATAATGCTAACAGCCCGGCACCGGCCTCTCAGAATCATATGCACTACTCCGGCGTGAGGGCGGCAGCATCAGGTGCAGTCAAACCGGCTTCCGTTTATAACCCGTTTGTGAATCAGGGCAATATTCCGACGTTTGAGAACTGTCAGCTGGTGCTGGCGATTGGTCAGCCTTCTTATAACTTCGGGATAGAAGCCAATCAGGATGTGTTTAAAGCTGCGCTCTCAGAATGGCACAGTCATTTGCCTGAAGTGATGAAGACCATGTTTCCGGACTCACCCTATTCAGAACTATCAATGGCTGGTTTTTTACTGTGGCACGATAGCAGCGGCAATGCGACCAATCTCTATTACAGCAGCCAGCTCATCTGGATTCTGAGTATGAATGCCACGCCTGTATACAGTATTACACCGGGTATGGTGCCGTTTTCGGATAGCATCTATTTCGAACTGGCAGCGTTTCTGGCTGAGAATGTCGGGTTAGATGTGGCGAAATATAAACAATTATCCCGGGCGGTTTCACACCGGGCAGACGGCACAAATAACAATGCAGAACGGTTATTCAGTGAGATTAAAACAACCTATGAAGATAGCCTGAAGAATAAAAACAATGTGATGCGGATGTCTTTGCCGGGATATATCTCCGGGGAAACCCGGTTGCTGAACGGCAACGCGATTCAATCTGTTTCGCCGGTGGCCTACGGCATGAATAACTGGACTTTAGAGGCACTCATCGATGCTTATTCACATGGCCGTCAGAGCAGTGATAATTTCAGAAAGCAGCTTGAGAGTCTGCTGAACCGGTTATATATCAATACGGTCAACCGGGGTCAGTCGCCGGAAGAAAGGGCACTGAACTACGCGATTTATAACATTATTTCGGTGGCTGATGTGGTGAACGAAGCGGCTGAAAACAACCTGCAATTTACCAGCTATCAGGTCAAACCATCCAAAATTCAAAGACAGCACTCCGAAATGCGCGATGTCGAACTCACTTTCTTTGACCCCGGCAATACCACGCTGGCCTCGACGACGTATGCCATTACCGTCGATGTCAGTGCGATTACTCCTATTATCGTCGGTCAGATCGAACAGTGGCATGCGCCCGTCAGTGTCACTTCGGTTTAGCTCAGATTTTCAGGCATTCAGCGAATGCCTGCATACGGCCCGGCAGCAGCCGTGACAGGATAAGCCTGAAGCTGCCTCATTTGTTGATTATCAAAGCGAGGAAATTAATTATGAAACTACCAATGCAATCTCAACCGGTTGAACGGACTGTTTACTCTTCTCATGCTGCGGGTGCGGGTGCCGAAGCCTGTGGCTTCTGGGGCGATCTGGGCAGTGGCCTGCTGAGTGCAGCAAAAACGTTTGGTCCGACGCTGCTGGGTATGCTTTAAGTCCGGATAAACAGCGCAGGCTGGCACATACTCTCTATTCATCCATATTTGTGTAAATAAATGACAAGGCCATGTTTTTGCTGGTCTTGTCATTCTCGGTTGCTTTTTTAAATGACCAGCAGTGAATTCAAGGGGAAAAAAATGAGTAAACAATACGTGGTTGGCTACTTTAACGGTAGCGTGACGCAACAGGAAATTGAAACCAAAGCAAAAGATTATGATGTGGTGATTTTTGCTTTCTGGGTCAGCCCGGAAGAAGGGGTATTCGGCGCTGCGGCTTCGGCGGCAGGTAATCCTGCTTTGGTTGAACTGGTGAAAAAACAAGGCAAGCGTTGTCTGCTCAGTGTCGGCGGTTCAACCTTTCACCCACAGGTGAATGACTTAGCCAGTGCGGAAGCATTCGGGACAGGCGCTGCAAAATTTGCCCTTCAACACGGTTTTGACGGGGTTGATTTTGATATCGAAAATATTCAGATGAACAATGATTCACTGGCATGGCTGGCAAAAGCAACGAATGCCTGCCTGAGTGTGGCTGGTGCAGATCGTCTGTATATTTCCCATGCGCCGCAAGGTCCATATTTCACAGGACAAGGCGGATATGCGGCGCTGGAGTCGCTAACACAGGGCCGGATTGATGCGTTTTATATTCAGTACTACAACCAGGGCACCTGGGCTTATCAAAGTTATGAGAATTATGATTCGATGTTTGCGACAACCTACAATGACAGTGGCGAGGATTATGCGAACCCGACGTCGATCACCAGCATCAGTCAGCGGCAGGGGATTCCGGCAGAAAAACTGTATGTTGGTAAACCTGTTTCAACGGATGATTTGGGCGGAAGCGGGTATTTGTCTCCGGAAGAACTGACAGCGATTCTGGGACAGGCGAAAGCAGCGGGCATTGGCTTTGGCGGTGTCATGGGCTGGTGTATTGACAGCGATACGGACGGGTCGTGGGGCGCGGCGATGAAAGCAGCACTACAGGATTAATCCTGCCTGTACTGTTCTTTCCGCCTCAGGATGAAGTCAATGAAAAAGGCACCGTGTTCAGGTGCCTTTCTCTTGCGTGACCTTTGGATCAGACAAATGGCGTCTCTTTCTTCAGGACATTCGTTTACCGGATATATCGGTTTGGGACAGACGTCTGGCCAGGTTGTCCATCAGTGAGAACAGGATCTCAACGTTATAGCCAATCAGAAAAGCGATCAGCATCGGGGAGTATTCTGCGGTCAGGGCTGCCTGATCTTTGCTGAATACCATACCACTGGAAATGCCCATGACACCGCCTAAAAGTATTCTCAGGTTGTAGTCCAGACAGCTTTTAACGGTAAAGGTTTCTTGTTTAAATGATTGATAAATCGAACGCAGCACCAGTGTAAATGCACCAAGACATCCAAGGAGCAGGGGCAGAATATACCCTTCGAGTAAATCAATCATATGACCGGCGGAGATGCGCGCGCCGAAGAATAAATAGTTGGATATTTGCAGCTGACGCTCAGAGGTGAGTTTATCGACGACTTTCTGATAACGGGCTATTTGGCGGGTAACCTGCCGGGAGCGCTCTTTGGTTTTGAGCTGTTCGATTTGTTTTTGGGCGGCACTCAGTTGTTTGTGATAGATGAAGTCATCATATTCCGAGAAATGGATCTGAGGCTGAATGCCAAGCCGCCAGACAGTATTCCACTGATAAAGAAAAATACGGTTAGATTCAAACTTCTGCCCCGTCTCTTTCTCTGCCCGGGTGAGGCTTTTCAACTGCAGTTTTTGTTCCTCTGACAGCGAGTCCTGAGGCAGACTGGTTAATTGCGAGATCTTCTGTTGCAGGTCACTTTGAGACTCAAACAGCTTGTCTGATTTATTTAACACATCAAGGCCAATCATATAGTAAGACTGCAACATGACGGTAATCAGAATCAGCAGACAGATCGCCATGCCGTAATACAGCGGAACTCGTTTGACCCGCTTATAGTGGCCTTTGTGCTGCTTTTGCCAAAAGCCGGACGGGGCGGTTTCTTTGACACTGGTTAGCGTGGCCGGTTTGATTTGTTCCGCCAGCGCGCAATAGCACTGCCAGAAGCGGGATTCTTCCGCGACGGAGACTTTGCCGTTTTCCGTAAAAGCCTGTTTGGTCGTTAAGATGTCCTGAACGATATCGGGCGGAATTTTCATCCCTTTGCGACACAGGTAACTCAAAATCAGATCGACTTCCTCAATCGCACAGCTCAGTTCGGATTCATAGTCGTGGCGGGCTTTGGCTACTATGTTATCCGGCTTTTTCGCTGATTGCTCTGGTGAATTTTTTTGTGAACCTTCTGATGCAGTGTCTGTGGTTGTGGATGTCATGACCTCTCTCCGGTGGCTGGTCTCTGCGGATTAGGTATAACTGTACGAGAGCGACATGTTGGGTTCTTTTTCTGCTGCAACAATGTCTTTGCCTGTGTAAACGAATCCGTGATTTGAGCGAGGGAACTGATGACATGTTGCAAGAAACGGAAAGAAAATGGCGATTGTATATTGTCCTTTAATACCCGATATCCTGAAGATGCCGTTTTATCATGAATTGCACGCATTTCTTCATCGTCCCGGCCGGGATTTTTGCCTGTCCTCCGATTATCGTCTTTCTCTGGGTCAACAGACTCTGGTATGTCCGGATTAGCTGTCGCAGTGTTTGATTCAGACGCTGAAGCGGATACTGAAACGGGTTCTGAAATGAATTGACTGCGGGCGCAGGTCGATATTGCACTCAGGAGGAAGATGGATGGAAGATTCGCCTTATCGCATCATCGTGCAGTCAGGTCATCAGACGGTGCCGATGCAACTTTGTGAAAATTTAATTGATCAGCCGGTGAAAATTTTTCCGGTGAGTCTGGATAAACTGGTTGATCGGGTGATTGATCTGGCGCCCGATGTGATTCTGGCTGATGCAACCTATGGCAAAATTCGTGATATCCGTGCGGCCTGTCAACTGCTGCATAAACAGATGAATCATCAGCAGGTTGCGGTGCCGCCGGTGCTGGCTGTGATTGAGGGAAACAGCGGGCAGCGGGGAGAAGTGCTGCGTTACGGCGCGATTGATTGTGTCACTTATCCGTTTGACCCTCACGAAGTGATGATGCGGATTGAATACAGCCTGCTGTTGCAGGAAGCTTGTCATCAGGGCCTGACCCCGTACCGGACCAGTCCGGGATTTTATACACTGTTTGCGGATCAGCCCGGCGATGATCTGGCGAAGCAAACGGCTGATTACCTGCTGCAACATCTGGCAGCGCCGGTGACGCTGGTCCGGATTGCCCGGCAGATGCATACGAACCGGACCACCTTATCGAAAGCGTTTAAGCAGGCTTTTGGCTGTACTATTTTTTACTGGTTATACGAGCGCCGGATGGAAAGAGCGGCAGATTATCTGCTGCGGACTTATTATGATATCCGGCAGGTGGCTTACCGGGTGGGATATCCCGATGCGAATAACTTTTCTACTGCGTTCAAAAAGAAATTCGGCAGTTCGCCGGGTCAGTTTCGTGCCCGGCATCAGAAATATCAGCGCAACCATACAAATCAGCACAGCAATACACATCAGCACACAACGGCTCAGACCTGAATGCAGGGCAAACGGCCCTGCTCAGGCTTAGTCTCTGGTACAGAAAGCATCTGAAAAAACCGGAAAAAGATCCGCGGATGAGCGGCTCATCGTCCGGTTCATTCACCGTTATCAGCAGGCCTGTTTCGCCAGAATCTGTGCTTCTTCAGCGATAAAATCGCAGTGCTCGCCTTTGATCCATAGCTCTTTCACTTTGATATGCCGCATTGCCATATAGCAGGCATCGTCGGATAAACCTGATCACTGTTGCCCTGTGTCACCGGGCGGATAATCCCGTTATGGAAAATAAAATATTTCTCATCCCGGAGAGCGTCTGATCCGGTGTGAAGCAACTGATTCATGGCGACCCGGTTCTGTTTTTTCTTGGACAGTAACCGGTCAAAAACGACATTGTGACAACCGCAGGACAGTTCACAACAATTTGAATGATTGTGCCGGTTTCATTCAATATAAGGGAGCCGTCCGCCTGAATTCAGTATCACTTCGGCATCAGTTATTGAAATAAAAAAGCGACGCCGGAGCATCGCTTTTTTTGCAGGTTACGCTTTTAACGGACAGGCGCTTATCGCCTCCTTATCGTGCTGATAGGGACAGACGCCGGTCTGTCTGACCACTGCTCAGGTATTGTCCCCTTTTATTCCACGGCTACTTCTGCCGGTGTGCTTTGTTCTTCCTGTGCGATCTGGCGATAGGTCCAGGCTTTTAAAGCCACCTGAAGTGCGGCGAATGCACCCAGCATTTCCCCCTGATCACCTTTCAGTGATTTGGCTGTATCCAGTTGGTGTTCGAGTAAATCGGCCAGCAGTTTTGGTGAGTTGCTCTGTTGGTGCAGCATCACACTGGTGCCGGACGCATTCTCCAGACAGACTTTGGTGGCATGATTCTGGCTGGATCTCAGGCGTTGATCGACCGCCTGGAAGATCTCAAACAGCTCCATCACGGCCTGGTGGTGCTTCTCCGGCTGAAGCCAGAAGTTCATCAAGGCAAAGGCATTTTGACCTGCACTGGCTTCTTTTAATTCCGACATCATTTGTGCCATATCTTTTTGTGGTGACATCGCCGCCATAAAATCGGTCAGTTCTTTGACCGATTGCTGCTGAAAATCAAACCAGTGCTTCATTGCCTCAGTTACCCGTGACCAGTCTTGCTGAAAAGGCATCAGATAAAACATATATTCTCTCCATGTGATGGGTTTTATTGGATTAATAATCAGTCGGTTTGCTGCTCAGGCGTTCGACCATGCGATAGACAGCACTGACTTGTGGTGAATCTTTAGTGAAGTAGTCCGGATTCGGGTCATCCGGTGAAGAATATCCCCAGAAATCCCAGCAGCCTTTCGGGTTGTAGGGCTTTTCGGTCGAGGGATGAACCTGCGGGTAGAGCATGATGAGGTTGTAGGCATCGGCATAGGCGTTATAACCGGTCTGGTTATAGTATTTATCCTTAATGACTGTTGCACCCTGCTCACAACCGTGGAAAACCACATGAATACTGCACCGGGTGTCTTTTTCTTTACACTTGTCGGGGATGTAGACATAACCGGTTTTATCCATGCTGGTATAAGGTGATTTGATGAATTCGGATTGATCAAACGGTACCGCTTTAGCCTCTGGTTTAGCCTCTGGTTTAAGTTCGCTGGTATTCAGTCCGGAATATATTTTGTTCAGAATGTTTTCAGCCAGTGAAATCCCACAATTATTTACAAAAGGTGGTTTGGTCGCACTACATGTGCTGTCTTTGGCATTTTCTGTAATGATGGCATGACCGGCATTGGTATCGTTTTTGTAAAGAATATCCTCTACGCCCAGTGACTGATAAAAGTTTTGTGTTTGATCCATGACCAGCATGCTGACGGTTTTATCGCTGCTGCCACTGAACAGATACAGATGATCTTTCTTCAGATTTTCTACCGGATCGATTTTTCCCTCTGCGGCCAGCTGACGGGTTTTTTTGACCAGCAATGGTATGTTTGGCCCGGCGCTTTTGGTCAGCGGGTTCATACAGGTGTTCATCGCATTTTCCAGGTAAGTACTGGTCGGCCAGGATTGCGCGCACAGGTAAGGCCCGCCAGCGATAATTCCGGCACCTTTCATAATGGCGGAATGCGCGACTAAGAACTGTGTGGTCATAAATGCGCCGGATGATAAGCCGGAGACCGATGTGTTGCTGATCTCTGCGCCGACCGCCGGCAATTTATCCATGGCATGGGTTGCCAGCGGAATGAGTATCATGGATAAAACAGACCAGCGCGATAGCGGATTGCGTTTATTTGTCTTCATCATTGATTCCTGTTTGCCAAAGTTGAGTTGTCATATAATCACTTTAGGTTATGGGTTTAGTTACAATCAGTTCTTTGGCAAATACAGGCCGGGCTTTGGCAGCGCATATTTGTCATGTTGCGCACATATGAATATTCCGGAGCTGAAAACCTGGGTATTTTCACTGCAAGACCCCCCGTTTTGTCCTATAGTTGCCGCCATCAAATCAGTAAAGTCGTTTTATTTGACCTGAGCTGAATTTGCATGAGAGATGAAAACACCATTTTCCGGATCAATGATTTGAAACCTGTCAGGCAGGCGCTGAGTCCTGAACTCAGCTGGTGCCAGAGCCTGATTCACGCCCGCCTGTCAGAACAGTTGTTACCCGGAATCGAGGCCGGGATGCCGGATATTGTGCCGGACGATCCTTACGGCGCTTTTGTCACGCAGCAGGGGTGTGATGCCAGAACCCGCCTGACGCTCTGTCTTGCCATGATTCCTGAAGTGGCACCTGCACTGTTTGATGTGTTGCTTCAGCTCAATGAACAGACCCAGCGGCCTTATACTGAATTTGGTCTGGTGGAGTATGACGGCATCGTCCGGGCGACCGGACACACGCTGGGTTTTTTACTCGGCGGCGACCCGCTGCAAAGCCGGTTGCAGGTGATGCGCCTGTTATCCGGGGAAGCAGAGCCGGGAGAGTGGCTGATCCGGGATAATTCGCCGGAGGCGACTCCGGTGTTGTGGCAGCGGCTGCAACTGCGGCCGGAGGTTTTACAGCAGCTCCTGCTGCCTGACATGCCTGCCCGGCCGACGGTGATCAATCATCTGGCGACCCGGCTTGAAACCGCATTATGCTGGCACGATTTAATGCTGTCGGAGGCTGTGTACCGGGATCTGGATGAGATTGAGTTATGGCTGAGCTATGGCGAACGGCTGGGAAAGGAGTGGCAGTTGGCCGGTAAAATCCGCGAGGGTTTCCGGGCGCTGTTTTACGGCCCGCCGGGCACGGGTAAAACTCTGACGGCAACCCTGTTGGGTCAGCGGACCAACCGGCCGGTATACCGGGTTGATATCGGCGCGGTGACCTCAAAATATATCGGGGAAACTGAGAAGAATTTGGAGCAGGTGTTTCAGCAGGCAGAGCGTCATCACTGGCTGCTGTTTTTTGATGAAGCGGATGCCCTGTTCGGCCAGCGGGTACAGACCAGCGGCGCGAATGATCAGTTTGCCAATCAGAATGTGGCCTATCTGCTGCAACGCATCGAGAGTTTTGGCGGCATTATTATTCTGGCTACGAATTTACAGGATAACTTAGACGAGGCATTTTTCCGGCGTTTTGAATCGACGGTTTATTTTCCCAGGCCGGATGAAAGTGTGCGGCTGGCGCTGTGGGAAAACGCACTGCCACCGGCAAAACGCACCCCGGATATCAATCTCCATCAGCTGGCCTGTGAGTATCCGTTCAGTGGCGCAGAAATCATTAATATCGTTCGCTACGCGGCACTCAAGGTGATGAGTCAGGATCGGGAGCGGGTCTCAATGGCAGAGCTGGCATTGGGGATTAAGAAAGCACAGCAAATGATGCAGGAGGGGCTTTTGTCGGCGGGGAGGCATTCTTTTTTTTAATGGTTTGCTGTTTTTTGCTGTCTTTTGTTTGTCTCTGCTGTCTTTTGCTTCAGTGGGATGGTTTGTGGCGCACCTGCATCGACAAATCTGGAACTTTCTTTCTGAAAGTCCCAGATTTGTTTTGTGGTTTCATTGGTGGGTTTAACCTCGTTCCCATGCTCCGCGTGGGAATGCATACCGAGCTAAAAATTACCATGATTGGCAGATATTGACTGGTTTTTTTGCTCACATCGATCATGAGATAACCTCGTTCCCATGCTCCGCGTGGGAATGCATACCGAGCCAAAAATTACCATGATTGGAAGATATTGACTGGGTTTTTTGCTCACATCGATCATGAGATAACCTCGTTCCCATGCTCCGCGTGGGAATGCATACCGAGCTAAAAATTACCATGATTGGAAGATATTGACTGGGTTTTTTTGCTCACATCGATCATGAGATAACCTCGTTCCCATGCTCCGCGTGGGAATGCATACCGAGCCAAAAATTACCATGATTGGAAGATATTGACTGGGTTTTTTGCTCACATCGATCATGAGATAATCTCGTTCCCATGCTCCGCGTGGGAATGCATACCAAGCCAAAAATTACCATGATTGGCAGATATTGACTGGTTTTTTTGCTCACATCGATCATGAGATAACCTCGTTCCCATGCTCCGCGTGGGAATGCATACCAAGCCAAAAATTACCATGATTGGCAGATATTGACTGGTTTTTTTGCTCACATCGATCATGAAATAACCTCGTTCCCACGCTCCGCGTGGTAATGCATACCGAGCCCAAAATTACCATGATTGGCAGATATTGACTGGGTTTTTTGCTCACATCGATCATGAGAGAACCTCGTTCCCACGCTCTGCGTGGGAATGCATACCGAGCTAAAAATTACCATGATTGGCAGATATCAATGAGTCCTGTTTCACCTTCATAATTACGAGCACTTGAATAACGCCAGTGAGTCGCTTTATCGACATAGCCTCTTTTAACCGGGTTTTGGTGAATATATTCAACCTTCTGATGCATCATTTCATCACCTTGTATTAATTCGGGGTATGCTCCTTCCTGCCAAAACTGATAAGCGCGGTCATTCTTATGTGCTTTTTTGTAAAACGCTAACTGGTCGAGTATCGTTTTGGCTTTATGCTGAGTTAAATACAAGATCAATTGCCTGGCTGTATAGGATTTAAACCGAGCAATATCCCGATCTAACTGCTGACTTTGTACGACCATATGTAAGTGATTTTCTAATATGACGTAAGCGTGTATTTTCATGTTTTCACGCATTAGAAAAGAGAGTGAATCAAGTAAAATGTTGACGGTTTGTGGACGGGTGAAAACAGGTATCCAGTGTAAAACTGTCAGGGTTACAAAATGAGGCGCACCCTGATGCATGATTTTGTATCGACTTCTTCCCATGAATCCCCATTATATTCAATTCGCTTATTGCGGATTATGCACTGGATGATAACCGGGGATAGTACAAGAGCAGAACTTTGCGTGGCACTTCTAAGTCAGGTATGCATTCCCACGCGGAGCGTGGGAACGAGGTTTACTAAAAGGAACCAAAAACGTCTTTTTTTGCTTGGTCATGCGTGGGTCGTGACCGATTTATAAGCGCGTCCCTGCGCTGACAAATCTGAAACTTTCTCCCTGAAAATTCCTCCTTTGAGCAGCGATCAATTTGGCTGTGTTTTGTTTGTTTCTGCTGTCTTTAACCCTTGTTCCCACGGTCCTCCGTGGGAATACATATCGAATATAAGCATCATTGATAAAAACCCTTTGCAAACTCACCTTTGCTCACATCCATCATAAGATGATCAATGAAGTCCACAAAAATTATGCGTGTATGTTCAAAGTATCCGCTTTAAGTGAGCAAGTGCATTTGAGTTAATGGGTGTTTGGTCAATTATATTTATTGATGAAGGGAGAGTTATGGCATTTTGAGGATATGGATTGACGTGACATTATGTAAGGGATAAATATGTTCAAATTTTTTATCGGAATGATTTTTATATTTCTACCGATAGCGAATGCTTCAGAAATTGTATTTGAGGGCTATCCTATCAAGAAGATTGAAACCAATGAACACTCATCAGGCACAAGTTTGTTAAATAAATCACAGGGTGCTGAATACAAAGTGAAGATAATCAGAGACGGTGAAAATTATTATTGGTCTAGTCGCGGTAATACTCAAGTCGTTCCAGTGCAGTCTGGTTTTTATATTACATATATAGCTGTTAATGGTTCAGGATATATCCGTATTTTTTCTCCTGCTGCGAGAGCTATATTTAAGCAATTATCAATTGAAGAGCAAGCAAAGCAATTTTTATATTTTGAACATCTAATTCATCAAATGGGCTCAATTACCTACTATGGTAGATAACTATTCTCATAAAATGACAGATATCTGAAATTAAAGAGAGATAGTCCCAACAAGGAGAAAAATCACGATGATTTTTCAGTATTTGGAGCGCAGGACGCGCTTCCAAATACGTGCCGGCCCGCGCGCGCTGAACCCAAAAGAAGCATTTTTGGTGACTTTTTGTGCCAGCAAAAAGTGACTGGAGCGCGTGCGCCAAAAGCCGCTATTCGCCGCTATCTTCCCGGCCGGGGATAAATTTCACCGGCGCAGCTAAAAAACATCACCCAGCCAGTCAACAAATGCTTTCACCCGGGATGCGTATTTCCGGTTGCGCGGGTAAAGCACCGAAACCGGCGAAGGCGCTGGCGGGCAGTCTTCCAGCATCGGTATCAGGCGCCCTTCGCTGATATCCTGCGCCACATGGTAGCGGGGGACCTGCACAATCCCTAACCCGTTGCACGCAGCCATGACAAGCGTTTCCGCTGAATTAACCGTCAGAGATGTATTGATTGACAGGGTGTGTGTGTTGCCGCCGATACAAAATTCCAAAGGCATCGGCGTGCTGCTCCCGGTGGCGCGAAAGCCGACCATCTGATGTTTTTCCAGCGCCTGATAATCTGAAGGCAAACCGAATTTCTGAATATACTGCGGTGAAGCGACAGTCACTTCTTCGAGTGTGGCAATCTGTTTCGCCACCAGCTCCTGTGGCTGAATATTTCCCACCCGTAACACACAGTCAATCCCTTCCCGGATTACATCAGCAATCCGGTCACCTTCACTGAGGAATAAATCAATCTCCGGATAATTTGCCAGAAAATCAGGCAGTTTTGGCATCAGAAAATGCCGGGCCAGCGTGCCATGGACGTCGACCCGCAAGGCCCCTTTGGGTTTGGCACCGGATAAGAAGGTTTCTGCGTCTTCGACGTCTTGAATGATCGACAGGCAACGATGGTAAAACGCATCACCATCAATCGTCGGAGTGACCTGACGGGTCGTCCGTTCCAGCAATACCACACCTATTTTTGCTTCCAGCTTTTTGATGACGTCAGAAACGGTCGAAGCGGGGAGGTTCAGATCTTCTGCCGCAGCACTGAAGCTCCGTCTTTCATAGACCCGGGTAAAGACTTTCATTGTGTCAATTCTGTCCATGATCGTTCTCTGCGCCTGATTATTCGTTTTTTCCGGATACTGTTACTAAATATTAGCTGATTATCCGTTTATGAAGAAGTGATAAGTTTGTCTGCGATGTAAACAGCCATTCAATCAAAGGATACAAACATGTCAGAACGAACCAAAATCGCTATAGTCACCGGTGCTTCAAGAGGCATTGGTGCAGAAATCGCAAAACGCCTTGCCAGCGATGGCTTCCGGGTCGTTGTCAATTATGCAGGGAATGCGCAGGCGGCTGACAAAGTCGTGCAGGGCATTCAATCATCCGGTGGTCAGGCGATGGCTTTTCAGGCGGATGTGTCTGATGCAGCTGCGGTTTCGCAACTCTTTGAGTTTGTGGAATCCACCTGGGGGCAGGTCAGTTTGCTGGTAAACAATGCCGGGATGATGGAACTGAAAACGTTAGCTGACGTCAGTGATGTGCATGTCAGCAAGATGATTGATATTAACCTGAAAGGCACCATTCATACGCTGAGAGAAGCTGCGGTCCGTCTTGCGCATGGTGGTCGTGCGGTGAATTTCTCCACCTCCGTGGTCGGGCTGAAGCTGGAAAGTTACGGTGTGTATGCGGCGACCAAAGCAGCCGTTGAGACGCTGACTGCCATCATGGCCAAAGAAATGCGGGGTAAAAACATCACCGTAAACGCCATCGCACCAGGTCCGACAGCGACTGAGCTGTTCCTGAAAGGAAAATCTGATGAGCTGGTTGATCGCATGGCGAAGATGAACCCGCTGGAAAGATTAGGTACACCGGAAGATATTGCCGCTGTGGTGTCCTTTTTAGCCGGTCCGGACAGTGGCTGGATCAATGGTCAGGTTTTGCGGGCTAATGGTGGCATGATTTAAAGGAGTTGAATATGTCACAAAAAGTCGTGATGGTGACTGGCTCATCAAGTGGGTTCGGATGTTTAATCTCTGAAGCCCGGGCCAGAGCCGGTCATACTGTGACGGCAGCATTCGGCTGGCCGGTCTGGGCGATGTTTATCGGATGGTTTCCATCATGGCTGAAAAACCGGTATCCTCATCATGATTAAGGGCTGTTAAGTAAGGAAAAGAACAGGGATGATCATTCCGGATAAATTAAGCATGCATGATCAGGTCAGAGTGCTGGCACCATCAAGAAGCCTGGGCATCATCAGTGAAGAAACCCGATCCATTGCCAGTCAACGGTTTCAGGCATTAGGACTTAAATTAACATTTTCCAAAAATTGCGAAGTGATGGATGAATTCTCATCATCTTCAATTGAGGAAAGAATAGAAGATTTGCATGATGCTTTTCTGGATAAGAATGTAAAAGCGATATTCACGGTGATTGGCGGACATAACGTCAATCAGTTACTCAAATATATCGATTATTCAATGATAAAAAATAATCCAAAAATCATCTGTGGCTATTCCGATACCACTGCACTGTCAAACACGATTTATCACAAAACGGGACTGGTGGCTTATTCCGGCCCGGCGTATTCTACTTTAGGTATGCTAAAAGGGATTGATTTTACACTGGCATACCTTAAAAAATGTTTATTCTCTGATGCGCCATACGCAATCAACAATCCCGGAACATGGAGTGATGATCCATGGTTTCTCGACCAATATAAACGCAAATTCTACAATGATGATGGAATAAAAATATTGAATGAAGGAAAGGCCGAAGGTACCCTGATTGGTGGTAATTTATGTACTTTTAATTTATTACAGGGAAGTGAATTTATGCCATCTTTAGATAATACAATTTTGTTTATTGAAGATGATGAATTAACTTTCCCTGAAAATTTTGACAGAGATTTACAGTCATTAATTCATCAGAAAGACTTCTGTAACGTGAAAGGACTTGTGATTGGTAAGTTTCAATTAAAGTCTGCTATGTCTGAACAACAATTATTGAAAATACTTCAGACGAAAAAAGAACTATCAACCATGCCGGTTTTATATAATGTAAGTTTCGGGCATACGACGCCACATATCTGCTTCCCGATTGGCGGGAAAGTTAAAATTGATACAGATAAGCATGAGAAAATTATTGTGGAGCAGCACTAAATCTGATTCAGGAATATACCCGGACAACCTGCCTGTTCAGGTCACTTGGGTATATACCGCTGAAGCTCTGTACCTTGTTAACACGTTCATCACTTTAAAGTGATTTTTTTTCCGTTAAGGCAGACGGATACATCAAAAAAGTCCTGAACTGTAAG
Source organism: Vibrio quintilis (assembly GCF_024529975.1). Taxonomy (GTDB): domain Bacteria; phylum Pseudomonadota; class Gammaproteobacteria; order Enterobacterales; family Vibrionaceae; genus Vibrio; species Vibrio quintilis. The sequence continues at coordinate 657,198 of NZ_AP024898.1, forward strand.
ACAATCAGCGACAGGATGATTATCTGGTGCTGCTGCCAATATTCTGATGACATCACAGCCTGCATTGACAGCGGACTGAATGCCGGCTTGTGCATCTTCAAATACTAAGCATTGGTTGCTTTCAGCCCCCAGTCTGTCAGCTGCCAGCGCATATCCTTCAGGGTGTGGTTTACCGTTGGTTATATCTTCAACCGTAATCAATATTTCAGGCACAGGAACCGAAGCGGCCTTCAATCTTTGAATTGCTAACTCTCTGGGAGCAGAGGTAAATATCCCCCAGTCCTCATCTTGCAGCTGGCTCAGGAATTCAATGGCACCCGGAACCGGTTTTACCGAATTCACATGCTCTGATTCAGTGACTTCCAGCTTAGCTGCCTCTTTTTTGATATCAAGGTGCGGCATGATTTCTCTGATCACTTCTTCACCAGGACGACCATGAGATATCGCCAGAATGCTGTTGACATCAATCTCATGCTCATTCGCCCACACGCACCATGCTTTTTCGACTGACTCCTTTGAGTCAACAAGTGTTCCATCCATATCAAAGATGAATTTTTTATAGTTTTTCATGATGAAAATCCTGTAACTTACTGTTAATCATAAATATTGTTTATAGGAGTTTAGCTAAGCCCTGATATGTATTATTGGCCGGAAATTGGGTTGTTTGGTGCACTATATGGACATTTACTGATATGATTACGCCAAAATTGATTGACCTGATATGAGCGTTGAGATTCATGAAACCTATACCAGCAAAAAGTTTAATCCGGCCAGGTTATTCATGGAGACATCACTTAGATGAATCGCCCCTGGTATCAACTCAGGCTCACTTTCATCGTGAATACGAACTGCTGCTGCTTTTCAATTACAGCGGGATGATCAGAATAGGAAGCGTTGATATGGAAGTATTTCCCTGCTCACTGTTTTTGATTCCGCCGAATGTTTCTCATGACTTAAAAGGCTTAGATGTGAATTCCAAAGACATAGTGAATTCCAAAGATATGATGCCGGAGAGGTACAGCCTGTGGATTGAAAAAGAGTGGATGTCTAACATGTTGATTCATTGTCGTGAGATGAGAAAACTATCCAATATATTCGGTCATGATATCGGGATATTCTTTTCTCAGCACACTGCGTCTGAAGTGAAAAATGTAATCCGTCAAATCGACTATAAAACATCCAGCCTTGAGCAGCTATCTGTACTGCTCCGGGTATTTTCACTGATGATACAAGATAAGGCGCAGGTGATTCTCAGCTCGCCTGAGCGTGTTCATTTCGAGTCAGAAAAAGACCGGGTTGAGGCATTGTCCCTTTATCTTGATCGAAATTACTCAAAAGATATTTCGCTGACTGATCTGGCAAAACACATTTATTGTAGTGAGCGAACAGTCAACCGGATCTTTAAAAAGCATTTTGGTGAAACGTTTAGTCAGAGGCTCAAAAAAATAAGATTAAGTCATGCTGCCGGCATGCTGGAAACTTCCGGCCTGAAGGTGAGTTATATCTGTCAAATGACAGGGTATAAAAATCTCTCGAATTTCAATCGACAATTCCGGGCCTATAAAGGTTTAACACCTATAGAATACAGAGCAAAGTTCTCTGGTTGACAGCGTCTGATTATCCCGCAGGATGCGGCTACTTTGAACCAAACGATACCGATCAAACTTTCCGGGTCTGGCGGGCATAAATATAAGTCGTTTGAGACTGTTATCTTAAATGATACTAAACAGGGTTATCAAAACACATTGCTTGCACTGATGGCGTTGTGTCAAAAGGCTGAAGTCGAATTTCATATCTTTTCAGAAGAAGATAAAAAGCGAGCATGGGCAGACAGAGAGCAAGCTTTACAAGCAGTTAAGGCCAAACTTCCTGAACATATCAAGCTGTTTTGGTACTGTAACAGCCCCGCCCCGGGCTTACTTATCAGCCATGGTTTATCAAAATTGGGCTTACAGTGTAAAAACATTTACAACTTGGAAATATATTTACCAAATATGGCGAGTGCGAGATGATCATTTTCAATAAAAACAATGTTTTATTTTGTGGTATGTTTATTGATACTTCTTTTATATCTGCAAAACTACAATGAAGGTCATGAATAATAATGAGATATCCTGAACACTTAGAAAAAACGCCAATTACCCGATATCAGCCGCCAACAACCAGTCACCCTGATAACATCCCGTTTCATTTAATGGAACCGACGATGTTTGAGCGATTCTGCTGCGACTTAATTGACTATAAAATCAGCTATGAATTACGTCATTCCATTATTGATGTGTTGCCTATCGGTACCCGTGGACAGAAACAATATGGTGCGGATATTTTTGTAAAGGAATCAGGAGGCGAAAATACCCAATATACCTTGTATGAAGTAAAACGCGTTCACAATTATGGATGGCGTGATTATCAAAAAACAGTGCAGCGTTTTTTGGACCATTATGATGACTGGGGATTGAAAATCGGTAAATTTTGCCTTCTGGTTTCAGAAGATATCTCAGCCGATGTCATTATTCATTGGCAACAGCAAGTCAAATCTCTGTCTGAAATCGATATCGAGTTTGACATCATCTCTGTTACAAAACTGAACGAATGGACGCAGAAATATCCGGAGCTGGTCTACAAGTATTTTCATTCAGCATGGGTGAAGCATTTTTGGGGAGAAAATGCGATTTGGCACATTGAAAAGTATGGTATTTTTCGATTTAAAGAATCAGCCAGCTGGGTGGGTTATGAAGGTATTGAACACGAGGTGTATGACAATTTTTTCTCTTATAAAAATGACCATGTCAGAATTCAGGGCTTTTTACCCTCTCAAAGAAAGAAGCAGCTCAGTTGCTTCGTTGAATTCCGCAACGGCCATTTCTCTCATGTGATGACAACACTGGGAGAAGAGCAGTTATTAGCGAGGTATTTTATTGGTGCCATTATCCCCATTGATGAATATGAGCATCCTTATTTATTAAAAAATATGAGCAGCGAGGAAGATACATTTTTCTGTGATATTGGTAACAGCCGCATGCTGATTTCCAGAGAAGAAGCGGAATTTCTTCAGGATGCCATGCAGTTATTCAGGGAAGAATACATTCGTCGTATCGTTGAGATCGAAAGAACATGGCGCTCAGATTGTTTTGATAGCTATGCCTATAAAGGAAAGGATGTCCCCCTGATCTGCATTAAAAGAGGCTTATGGCGGTTGTTGCTCGACTTTGCTAGAGAGCATGATGCTTTTCATACACAGGGGAAGTGGAGCATGTTTGATAGTGGCTCCGCTTGGTTAAAAGTTTACACGGGAGAAAAGTCAGAAACGATGGGGGCCGGATACCATGCCTCCATTAAACCACATCAAAGGGAATTTGCTTGTGCCAGCTTCACCACATCCGATGATGAAGTTATTTTGGTCTGGTCTCCACCGACAGAATTTCTTGTTTCTGACAATGGTAGTGCAATCGGTCCCCGGTATTATTGGGATGCGAAAACAACGCATGACTGGCTGGTTAATGAAATGATTCCAGCAGCTTTGGACTGGATGGACAATCAGGCATCGAACAGAAAGCAAAGCCTGGTTAACAGAATCTTCAGTTCACTGAAGAGAGATGAGCTTGTCAGGAAAAACTACGATCCTGAGAATTATTTGACTTCTTTCTATCGTGAAACCAGTTGTGAAAGGATACAAACCATCAATTCAATTGACGGTTTCTCAACGCTGATTAATGAACTGCAACAGTTTTTTGCGCATACCCGGAAGGTGAATGTCGGGCACCTATTGTATCAGGCGATGTACCGGTGTCTGGCTGAGTTGATGTCAAAAACGCCAGTGAACGAAGATGGTTTTCACTATATTCATTCGAACCTGAATGACTTAGGGGCTGATAATTATCCAGACTTAATTCAGGCAGTCAGAGACCATGCAAATGAATCGACTGATGGGTGTAGTAATTCTTTCCGGATTGATTGTCTGCTGCGTTGTTATCAAAGTTGTCTGACTGATGATAAATGCACATTAAATGAAGTGGAAATCAAAAATATACTGCATGATTTAAAGCCCGCTTTTGTGCTGATGGATGAGCGGATATTGCTGGGTAGGCAAGGGGTATGACGAGGCTCGTAGTTTAAAAATCTGACCCAGAATCACGTCGGTTAAGGTTCTGTTTCTGACAGATCATATATCAGGCAAACAACAAGGCTTCAACTGCCGGCGTGTTGTTTTGGGTGAACTCAATAATGTGTTTCTTTTTACGCTAGAAAATAAAAATAGAAGGAATTTCTTGTGACAACGACAGTATGTGCAACAACGATGAACAGAAAAGACAAGCTCCAAACCCTAATGACTCAGATGAGCGATGGATTATTGGAAAGGGAGCATCAAATTCGACTTATGATGCTAGCTGCACTTTCTGGCGAACATGTATTACTTGTAGGACCGCCAGGAACCGCTAAAAGTGAATTGGCAAAGCGATTGAAAAGTGTCTTTGTTGAGGCGAATTACTTTGAACGATTAGTGACGCGTTTTTCTGTTCCAGAAGAGCTGTTTGGACCGCTATCAATCAAAGCGCTAGAAGAAGATCGTTATAACCGACTCACCAGTGGTTATCTCCCTGAAGCATCGGTGGCTTTTATCGATGAAATCTTTAAAGCAAATAGCGCAATCTTAAACAGTCTTTTAACTTTGTTGAATGAACGTCAATTTGATAATGGAAACCGAAGAGTCAATGTACCTTTAATCTCGGTTGTCGCAGCAAGCAACGAGTTACCGGAAGGAGAAGAACTCAGCGCTTTGTACGATAGATTCATTCTGCGTTCTTATGTATCACCTGTATCAACAGAGTCATTTGATGAGTTACTGAATGGAGCGCTAGAGGGATTCGACCCAGACCTCAATGTCCGTTTGAAGATTGAAGATCTAAATGAGGTACAGCGCCTAGCCGATAAAGTTGAGTTGACTGGAGCAACGAGAGAAGCATGTAAAGAGTTTCGTCATTACTTAGCGTCACAAGATATTTACGTATCTGATCGCCGCTGGCGTAAGCTGGTGAAATTAATGAAAGTGTCGGCTTTCACTTCAGGCTTTAATGAAACTAGCATTTACGATACTTGGATTCTTCCACACTGTTTATGGGAGAAACCAGAACAATTTGAGGGGCTGCAGGAGCTTTACCAACGTTTGGTCACTGCCGATGGGAAAACTCCGTCATCGCGTTTGATGCAGGTTATCAAAGCGTGGGAAGCAAAACTTAAGGAAGATCAACTTACTCATAAACAAGATTCTAAAGGACGACTTTTATACCTCGACCTAAATGGAGAAGAAACCGTTGAAGAGGTGAGTAAATATCAGAAGAAAGGTGCCTATGGTGATTTGCTCTATAAAGACGAATATGGAAATCAGACAGTTCAGGCAAGTAGATATGGTCGCAAATACGAACCAATCTTCGAAGAAGTTAAAAACACACCAATTCCTCTAAATAGTTCATTTTCGAAAGCTCATATTGATGGTCGAGTTAGAGAAATCCAAAGCCTAAGAAGTAGTGTCGAAGCGCACTACAACAATGTGAACAAAGAGCTGTCAGAAGTCTCAGGGTACTTTAATAATCATCTTTGGCTAGAGAAAAGTTTACTGTCTGAAGTTACCAATGCACTTGAAATTTCGATAAAAGAGGGAGAAAAATTATTGAAAAGGGTTGCTTCTTTGGAGTCAGGCTTTAAAAACCTCCCTCTAGAAGAATCCCCAACTTTGGTTTTGGAATCTTGCAGTAGTGACGTGATTGAAGGAGAACTCTGTGATTAGCGAGTCATATAAGGTTCAATCTCCGTTGTTCAACTTAGATAGTCAATTTACGTTCCTCGATAATGTGCCGGAGAAGTTTCTTCCGGTTGTTATTACAAATACTAATGGTGAGTTAGTAGAGCGGTGCAAATCATTAGTTAACTCCAGAAATGAACTTCTTGTGGGGGCGAATCCCACGAGTTTAATTCCCTTAGCCTCCCAGTCACTGACAGATGCGATTTGTAAAGTGCTAGAAGACACTGGATTAAATCGTTACTGCGCTAAGAGTGAAGAGGTGACAGATGCTCTGCTATCTGACATTTTAATTACGATAGATAAACTTCAATCTAAAGCATCGCCGTTAGTTACTGGTCTGATTGAGCAGATGGAAGAAGAAGCGTTAAGTCAAATCAAGCAAGCTTTAGAGAAAAGAAAGAACAAACGTAAACAAACTAAATCTATCTCTCTCACTAATGCTCAGCAGACAAGAATTGCTGAAACTGCTTCAGAGGAAGTTTGGCAGCAATTACTCTCTGAACAGAATGGTGTTGGTATCTTGCCTAGTGTATGGCAAGAGAGGCTAGCAATATGGGCTCAATTAGAAGAGGTATTTACTGAACTTGGGTTGATCACAGGTTTAGGCTTTGACTTATCAAAAGGCGTTTTCCAAAGCCATGGTTGGCTCGATCTTGTTCGGTTAAACAAGCTTGTCAAAAAGCTGCCCAAGTTGCAGGATTTGATTCGAGATTTAGGGCGTGATGAGCAAGCAGAAGGTTCAGTACTTGAAGAAATTGTAATCAAAATGAGTGTCGCTTCTCGACATGAAAAATATGTGGTCACACCGCTTGTACCAATGGAGACCAAAGGCATTACGCGGTCAGATTCGGTTTCTAGAATGTTGCCCCAAGAAGCCTCACTGTTAACCAATCCAATACTCAAAAAGCTCTGGCACGCCAAGCGAGCTGAACATGCGCTGCTTTCTTACTCAGTGGAAGGGACTGAGGTTCTGGTAGTAGAAGAACAGCTAGAAAAAGAGTCTGTTGGTGAAAAGCAGGGCAATAAAAGTAATAAGAATCGAGGCCCGATGGTGATTTGCTTGGATACTTCAGGCTCCATGAAAGGGTTACCTGAAAACATCGCTAAAGCGACTGTTTTGGAATGTTTGAAAGTGGCCTATAAAGAAAAGCGGTGTTGCTACGTTTATCTCTTTGGAAGTAAGGATGAGGTTAGTGAACTAGACCTAACGCTCGATGCGTCAGGGTTTAATGACTTACTTCACTTCTTGACGATGTCATTTGGGGGAGGCACCGATGCTGAAGGGCCTCTCAACAAAGCGCTGGAAAAATGTGACTCAGAAGCGTGGAATAAAGCTGATATCTTGTTAGTCAGTGATGGTGAGTTTCCAGTGTCTTCAGGGTTAAGTCGGAAAATTAACAATCGAAGAGAGAAGCAGGGACTACAAGTCCACGGTATTCAAATCGGGAATTCTGACTACACATCGATGAATAAAATTTGTGACCCAATGCATTACTTTTCGGCGTGGATTGATTTAAACCATTAGTCGTTTGTTGGCTGTCTGCACTCAGTGCTATTAGCAAGCAGAGTCACTTGCTTCTTGAAGCAACTCAATTTTATAGAAGCTAGTTATCATGATTTAAGTCTAAATATGGTAAATTCCACTTCATGCATATTTTCATGATAACCAGGACAAAGGATGTCAGAAGCGAAAGCCAATTTTGAGTACGCGATATCAGACGCAGAGCAATTGCTAGAGTGTTACGATCAGTTAAACGGGTGCAACTCTAAATCTCAACCTCCAGAGGTACTCAAGAGAGCGACATTAATTATGACTCTCACGGCTTGGGAAACCTATGTCGAAGATATAGCAAAAGAGCTTGTTGATGCGAAGTATGGCGTAGTAAAGGGTTCTCAACTTGGGAGGATTGTTGAGAATCGGCTGGAAGAGCATCTTAAGTATTTTAACAACCCAGGTTCGAAAAAGACCAAAGCACTATTTGATGAGTTCTTTGGTATTGATGTCACCGAAGCTTGGGTTTGGAATAATGTTCCAACCGCTGATGAAGCTAGAACACAACTCAACAAATGGTTAAAAAAACGAGGAGAGGCAGTCCACCGCGCTCAAACGGATTTAACTGAAGCGCACATCGTTAAGCGTGAGGAGTTAGACAAGTGCATTGTAAGCGCTCAATACTCGACACCATTGAACCCAACAACCCGGGGATTTAACCTCTGGCGATATTCCACGGAAGAAGAGATTCAACCTGTTCAACAGTTTCCGCATAGGGCAGTTTGCTCAGGACAGTATGAAGATAATCATATGGCTCCAGACCATTCAACTTTGCCGTTTCCACCAGGCTGTAGCAGACCGCACTGGCCTTCGCGCCCTGTGAGCTGTCGGCGAACAACCAGGCTTTACGTCCAATCACGAACGGGCGGATGGCATTTTCCGCTAAGATATTGCTGATTCGCAACGTTCCGTCAGTGCAGTAAACCACAAGCTTCGGCCACTGATTGAGCATATAGTTGATAGCTTTTCCGGTCAGGCTGTCTTTCGGCATTTTTCCGGTATATTTTTCAAGGAAGGCTTTGAGTTTTTCCAGTACCGGTACGCTGTGTTGCTGACGGTAAGCGACCACCTGCGCCGGCGTATACTCTGTCTTTTCTTTCAGGTCACTGATTTGTCTTTCAATATGATAGAGCTTGTTGATATAGCTGAGCGCCCTGTCCGCCTGACTGACCTTCGCTTTCTTTCCCTTCGGCTGCGCTGCCTGAGCTTCGGTAAATTTACGCCGGGCATGGTCCATACAGCCGACAGCGGTCAGCCCGTATTTCTCACAGGCAGCATGGTACCCCGCATAACCATCGGTGTGCAGGTAGCCTTTAAATCCTTCAAGTAATTCAACCGGAACGTTTCCGCCACGGGAAGGCGCATAATGGAACAGCACACTGCGTTTATCCGGCGGACCACCCAGTGACACCCACATATATTTATCAGAGGTTGCTGCCTTACCCGGCTCTTTCAGTACCTGAACCGGGGTTTCATCCATATTGATAAGATGCCCGGCATTCTGATAATCCCGCAGCAGGTTTACCAGTGGTTGAAGCACCTGCGCGGATTTCATCACATAATTTGCCAGCGTGGCTCTGGAGATATCCCCGCCATAACGGCTGAGCATCTTTTCAATCCGGTAAAGGGGCAGACCATCGACATATTTGGCTGTGAGCACATGGGCAATCAGCCCCACACTGCCCAGTGACCCCGGCAGCGGATGTTTGGGGTGTGCGGCCGTGATGATGTGCTGCCCTTCACCGGTTGAGAACACCGCTTTTTCCTGCATATATTCCAGTACACGAACTTTGGCTGGCACGATGTCCAGCTCTTCTTTCACTTTGGCGAAGAAGGTGCTTTTGGCGCCCATTTTTTCTTCGTCAGTCAGGTACAGGAAGATTTGCTCGCGGGGTAAATCAGCTGACAGTGGTTTGCGGCCGCGGGGTTTTGGGGAGGTATTTTTCTTCGGGTCTTGTTTTTCGTGCGCATCCAGCTCAGGGTCAGTGACCAGCTCGGCTTCATCGAACAACAGGTACTGAGACGGGTTGGTTTTCTCGCTCGAAGGTGTAAAGCGTTTGATTTTCAGCAGCCGGACGACTTCTTCAAGGATGGCGATATGTTCTGACTGAGACTGAAGTTGTGCTTCTTTTTCGGCTAACTGTGCACGAAGCCACTCAATTTCAGACCGGTTGTCAGCAGAAGAAGTCACGATTAAAAATACCTTAAGCTATTGTTTTAACAGGTATTCATTATATCAGAATTAAACATCAATGTCGCTAAAAGAGCGCCTCGTAATGCAATTTTTTATGGCCTTTCATCAACGAGATATCATAGCCATCCAGCAGCCAGTTGATTTGCTGTCCGGTGAGTGTGACAACCTCTTCTTCTGGTTTCGGCCAGCGGAATTTCTCTTCGGCGAGCGCTTTATAGTAAAGGACAAATCCGTTATCTTCCCACAACAGACACTTGATTTTATTGTGTTGGCGGTTGGTGAAGACATACAGATGACCACTGAACGGGTTATGCCCGAGCTCCAGCTCAACCAATGCACTGAGACCGCGGTACGATTTACGGAAATCCACCGGCTCACGATAAAGGAAGACCTGCACCAGTGCCGGGTCAGGACGCAGTGTCATATTGCTCATTGCAGTGCCTCCAGTAACTGGATAACGGTAGAGAGATTGGAAGATTGAATGTCATGAATGGTCACCCCGCCCGGCAGAGAAAGCGACAGCCCGGTTGTTGGCATTGTCTGCTCAATCCGGGCGACGGCAAAACCCGCCGTGACTGTTGGGGTGTTTTGCTCCGGTGCTTTTTCGTGGCGTTGTGCTTTGGTTTTCCAGTAATAAAAAGCTTTAGCGCTGAGATGGTGTTCCCGGCAGTATTGTGCCTGCGTCATGCCGGATTGTTTCCAGGATTCAATATGTTTCAGCCAGATATGGGGGTTAAGGGAAGCCATAGTGTTTAGTCTCCATCAATCATGTCGGCAGACATGATGCGGAGTTCTGTTTCACAATTGAAGTCTGTGGAGTATTAAGCGCTTACAGTGCATTAGATTTTTCCGAGAGTTAGTTACTGTTACCGATACACGGTTGGCGTTGTTGTAAATTTGTTTACGGTATTCAGATTACGAGGATGGACCGTCAAAATTTGAGCTACCACAGCCAAAACTGTCATCGAACAAATTAGAGTCATCAAAGCAACTGCTGGTGGTGTCATTGAGTGCTGATGAGCTCATTAAGGAATTTGATGAATTCGTGCCATAATTGTGAAACAGCACTCCATCAATCATGTCTGCCGACATGATTGATGGAGAATAAACACCATGGCATCCCTTCCCCCCGACATCTGGCTGAAACATATTGAATCTTGGAAACAATCCGGCATGACGCAGGCACAATAATGCCGGGAACGACATCTTAGTGGTAAAGCTTTTTATTACTGGAAAACCAAAGCACAGCGCCACGATAAATCGTCGGAGCAAAACACCACAACAATCACGGCGGGTTTTGCTGTCGCCCGGATTGAGCAGGCAGTGCCAACAACCGGCCTGTCGGTTTCTCTGCCGGGCGGGGTGACCATTCATGACATCCGATCCACTAATCTCTCTACCGTCACCCTGCTGCTGGAGGCACTGCGATGAGCAATATGACTTTACGTCCTGACCCGGCCGGCGCTGATGCAGGTCTTCCTTTATCGTGAGCCGGTGGATTTCCGTAATTCATACCTCTGTCTGAATGCATTGGTTGAGCTGAAATGGGGCATCATCCCTGTGTATGGCAGGCAGAAATCCGGTTGATCCGGATGTTCTGACTTCTGCCGGATGAATAAGGCCAGATCACGTCGCCGGTTGTGGTGGTTTTCATATCCTGAAAGTTGTCAATACTCATTGTGGTCTGAACCGGTCCTTCGAGAATACTTCCGGTTGCTGCGTCCGCGGTGGCAATCATTAATTTTCCGCCTGATTTCCACCCCAGCAGTAACTGATCATCACCAAGTTTTGCCATATAAGCCCGGAACGGGTAACCGCTGTCCAGATCCGTGGCAACGGTGATTGTCCGGATTTGTTCCGGCTGATCGGAATTGTCATGGAATTTTGCCAGTTTCAGGGTCAGGGTGCTGTCTGCAGTCTGAATGTAATTCATCCAGAATCCATCAGTGGCCGGAACTATACCGCCTAATGCGCGCTTGGTTGGATCGGTATTATTCAGCCAGGTTGAATAATCTGCCTGAGTTGTATTGGTCATGCGGGCCATGCGCATCGCGTTTGGATAAGCATCGCCGTGGCAGACTGCCGCCCAGTTATTGCCGTTATACCCCATACGAACGGACCAGCTGTGGCTGCAACCCCAGTCCCAGCCGCCGCTGAGAAGATCGCCGCTGTTTAAATCGACAAATTTGAGTGTATCGCCGGCGTGGATATCCACTTCTCCCGTGACATTGGGGCGATTGACTGAAAGGGCTGAACGGTAGTAGGCCGCGACTTTATCGCCGTCTGTTGCCAGCCTTGCGGTGTGCCCGTACCACCAGATAAAGTGCGCGTTGTTGGCATCAACATTGGTCTTTTTCGTCAGGGTTGTTCTGGCCGTTTGTGTGCCATTGGCATCCAGCAGCACGACATCCATTTTTCCGCAGACAGCTTTTCCGGGTGTTGCGTCGCTTTTACAGTATTTTGATGAATAAATATCCGGATCATTTGCCATCACAGCCAGTGCGATACCGTTGCTGGTTGCAATCGCATCATGCACTTCCAGACCGCTGAGTGTACCGAGTGTTTTCTGCTGCTGATCCTGAGCGTTTAACTGCATTAAGCGAATTAAATCACCGGACTGATCTTTCCAGGCCAGAACTGACTTTCCGTCTGCAACCGGTGCAATGACTGCCGGGGTATATTCATCATTGGGGGCGGGGTAGCCGCCGGTGGTCTGAACTTCGGTTGATTTCCAGCGTGCACTCAGTGAGGCACAGTCTGAAGAAGCCTGACTTTCAGCTGCACTGACAGTGGCTGCTGATATCAAAAGTGGTGCAGTGACTAACGTACAGATGATGGCACTTCGTTTTTTTCTCATGATGATATCTCTTATTGTTTGATTTTATTTTTGATGCGTCAGCCGCTGACCTATCCGGGGGAATAAAGGACAAATTGATTCAGTTTTTGACGTCATTGATATGAACACACACCGTCTGGCTGACTGTTTATATCCAGGTAACCTGAATCATGTATCTTCAGTTTGTTTGGGTATATGCAACTCAGGTTGGCGTGAGTGATTCATCATAATTGAATAAACATTCTGATTCATAAAGAAAAAGTAAATCGCGCTGCTTTGAAAAAGGAAGATTGTAAGATTGTGATTTTGCTTCAGGATAACAGCGGCCAGTCAAATGACCGCTGGTGACGGATGAGCCCGGGAAGGTGATTCAGGTTGCTTGGGTATATAGTGTCAGGCTGGCAACTGAATCGCATCGAAATCGATACCACTCTCACGGTATAACCGCTGGCATGCGGTGCCATCACTATGAAACAGGTGACATCTGTTTGGTTCAATTCCGATTGTATATGTATCACCGGCTTCAACCGGTAAGGTATCCGGCGCCCGGTAAATAACATCGGCATCTGCGCTTTCGAGGTGCAGATAAACCTGAGTTTCATTACCCAGCTTTTCCACAATCTGAACCGAACCTTCAATGGTTGCTTCTGCGCGTTCTGCATGCAGCAGATGCTCCGGACGGATGCCGAGTGACATTCTTTCTCCGGGCTGTACGTTTGTGCCGTCGACCGGGATCCAGAAGGTTTCACCATTTGCCAGTTGAACCATGACCCGCTCAGCTTCCGCAGATTCAATCTGTACCGTGATGAAATTCATTTTAGGTGAGCCGATAAACCCGGCAACAAACCTGTTTTTCGGATAATGATACAGCTCCAGTGGCTGCCCGATCTGAGCCACAGAGCCGGTATCCAGCACCACAATCTTATCGGCCATCGTCATTGCTTCGACCTGATCGTGAGTCACATAAATCATGGTGCAGCCAAGCTGGCGTTGCAGCTTGGTTATTTCGCTGCGCATATTGACTCTGAGCGCGGCATCGAGATTGGATAAAGGCTCGTCGAGCAGGAACACCCTGGGCTGTGAAACCAGGGTTCTGCCAATGGCAACCCGCTGGCGCTGTCCGCCGGAGAGTGCTTTGGGCTGACGGTCAAGCAGGTGTCCGAGCTGCAGGATTTCGGCGGCGTGATTGACTCTTGTGTCGATCTCTTTTTTATCTGCTTTTGCCAGTTTCAGCCCGAAAGACATATTGTCATAGAGGTTCAGGTGCGGGTATAACGCATAAGACTGGAACACCATGCCAACGCCCCGTTTGGAAGGTTCGGTGTCATTGACTCTTTCATCACCAATATACAGATCGCCGGAAGTAATATCCTCAAGACCGGCAATACAACGCAGCAGAGTTGATTTCCCACAGCCGGAAGGGCCGACGAAGACAACAAATTCGCCTTCTTTGATGTCCAGATTCACATCCCTGGAGATCACGACATCACCATAGGCTTTACATACATTTTTTAACGTGACATTCGCCATGTAGCCAGTCCTCGAATCAATTAGTTATTTTTATCTTTCTGGTTTGTATTTCAGTCTGGTCTGAAGTTGTTACCGGGATGGATGGTGTGGAATCGTACCTGGCTGCAACTTCAGTCAGTCCTGATTGTGAATGCGTTCAGAATATCATCATAAGAAAAGGAAGGTGGAGAGAAAACCTCATCCACCTGTTATCACCCGGGATAAATTCGTCGGTGTACTTTCTGTCTGAAAGTGTCTCCCCCCAAAATACGACGACATTCTGTGACGACTTTCTAAATCAGAGACGTGCTTTATCCGGCAATAAAACAGCGAAACGCGGGTTCGCTGCACGAGACTCCTCTTGGAGGTCTCCAGTCTCTGCGATTAGAGGATGGCGTACATCATCCCGAGGCAATTAATTACAGGGGGAGCGGGGGAGGAGGAGCAGCCCGGATGAGAGCAGTAGACTTACTGATCAACTTCAAAAAAACAAAGATTTAAATTGTGATCCAGATTGGATTCGGTCGTTCATATGTGACCTGTGCCACTATCTTCTGCTGGTTCAGATCACGAAAATATCCCCGGTGATACAGGGCGTAGCGTCCGGGATGATGATTTGATGACAATCTTCTTACATCATGAAACCATGTTGCTTTAGCATGTTATCCGGGGAAACCGGGATTTTCTGGTGGATAACAGGATGAAATAGCAGCGTGTCTGTCAGACTTCCGGCGGTATGTCCGGGATAGCCCTGCGTTTTATTATAAAAAGGATAAAAATATGAAAAAAGCTCTGAGTACTGTTGCTGTCTGCACCTTAGCAGCGCTTGGTTCATTGAGTGTTATGAGTGCGAATGCTGCCATTGCAGAAGGTCAGCTAACTATCTGGATTAATGGCGATAAAGGTTACGATGGTCTGGCGAAAGTCGGAAAATTATTTGAAGCCGATACCGGTATACCGGTGAAAGTGGTCCATCCGGATGGCCTGCAGGATAAGTTTCCTCAAACTGCAGCGACTGGTGATGGGCCGGATATTGTGTTCTGGGCACATGATCGTTTTGGAGGTTATGCAGAAGCGGGGCTTCTGGCAGAAGTTCATCCTTCAAAAACATTAAAAGACAATATCGTCAGCTTTGCCTGGGACGCTGTGAATTACCGGGGAAAATACGTGGGTTACCCGGTGGCGGTTGAGTCGCTTTCTTTAATCTATAACAAAGACCTGGTCGCGGAACCCCCAAAGAACTGGGAAGACATTGCGGCACTGGATGCGAAGCTGAAGAAACAGGGTAAATCCGCGATTATGTGGAATCTTAAAGAGCCCTATTTCACCTGGCCACTCATGGCGGCAGACGGTGGATATGCGTTTAAATATGACCCTGCAAGCGGATACAACATTAAAGATGCCGGTGTTGACCAGATCGGCGTGAAAATGGCGATGAAATTTCTCAAAGGCCTGATTCATCAGAAGGTCATCTCGCCGGATATGGATTACTCGGTTTCGGAAGCGGAATTTAATAAAGGTCATACGGCGATGACGATCAATGGCCCCTGGTCATGGGGAAATATTGAGAAGTCCGGGATTCATTATGGTGTAACCACGTTGCCGAAATTTAATGGCCAGGCTTCCAAACCTTTTGTCGGCGTGCTGTCTGCCGGCATCAGTACCGCATCACCAAACAAAGATTTAGCGGTTGAGTTTATTGAAAATTATCTGTTGACCGATCAGGGGTTAAAACTGGTGAATGACGATAAACCGCTTGGCGCTGTCGCTTTGAAATCTTTTGAAAAAATTCTGGCGAAAGATCCCCGGATTGCGGCAACGATGGAGAATGCCATGAATGGTGAGATTATGCCGAATATTCCGCAGATGAGTGCATTCTGGAGTTCAGTCAAGAATGCGATCATTAATGTGGCTGATGGCCGTCAGTCGGTTGATTCTGCACTGGCGGATGCAAAAAAACAGATGACGAAGTAATGAATATACCCAAACAACCTGAAGATGCAGGGTTCAGGTTGCCTGGGTATAGCTGTGCGGGTTTGTGTATCCGGCAGCTTCAATATCATCCGGGTCTGTTTATTTGCCGGAAGGCAGTAAGAAGAGCAGACCCGCCTTTCTTATATTATGACAAGCTTATTTTTACCATCATTCGTTGGCAGGATTTCTTATGCAGTTAGTTCAGGGTTCGGGAGCTCATGCTTCAGTGAACATACTTTCCGGCAAAAAAAAGCTCCTGAAGTGGGGAGTGTTACTTATCATCGGCATATGCAACGGTTATGCGAGTATTTTAATGTTTTCCCGTGGAGAGCTGGCGTTTGCGATGTTAACCATCGTCTTAACCGCGTTGGCTGTCTTTATCTTCGGCAACCGGAAAGCTTATGCACATCGCTATATTTATCCGGGGATTGCCGGCATGATTCTGTTCATTTTATTTCCGCTGGCTTACACCGTCGGATTGTCATTCACCAATTACAGCGCCAAAAATCAGTTATCGTTAGCGCGTGCGCAATCTGTCTTACTTGATCAGACTTTTCAAAGCGGGAAAAATTTCCCCTTTACCCTTTATCAGGGACAGGCAGGATACCGGATTGTGGTGAAAACAGAGAATACTGTACTTGTCACGGCGCCGTTTCGCTTTCAGGATTTATCAGCCAGGGAAAAGTCCCACTTTCAACAAACGTCTGGTGACCGGATGACTTTATCCGTACCGGATTTTTCTCTGACTGATCAGACCAAAGCGAAGCTGAAAACCGTGATTCAGCACCGTAAGTTGCTGGGGCAGGTGACACTGGAAATGCCGGATGGTGCTTTGATCCGGATGAATGGTCTGAGAAAATTTGCAGCGGTTGCTCCATTGTACTCACAGGTCGATGGGGGACAGACACTCCATAATCATCAGACCGGACAAGATCTGAAACCAAACATGAAGGCGGGTTTCTATCAGCCGGTGAATGAAGCGGGGGAATTTACCGGACAGCCGGTTTCTCCCGGTTTTATTGTGAACACCGGCACCGCGAATTTTCAGCGGGTCTGGCAGGATGAAGGGATTAAAGAGCCATTTATCAGTATTTTTATCTGGACGGTGGTCTTCTCTGTGGCAACGGTAGTGCTGACGCTGGCAATTGGCCTGGTACTGGCAAGTATTGTGCAGTGGGAAGCCCTGAAAGGCCGGGCCGTGTACCGGGTATTGTTGATTTTACCCTATGCGGTGCCGGCGTTTATCTCGATTCTTATTTTCAAAGGGTTATTTAACCAGAGTTTCGGTGAAATTAATCTGGTGCTGAAAGCGCTGTTTGGCCTCAGTCCGGCGTGGTTTTCCGATCCGTTTCTGGCCAGGATGATGGTGATTATCGTCAATACCTGGCTGGGCTTTCCCTATATGATGATTTTGTGTATGGGCTTACTGAAAGCGATTCCGGATGATTTATATGAAGCGTCTGCGATTGACGGGGCCGGGCCATTTTATAATTTTATGAGAATTACCGTCCCGTTGATGATTAAACCGTTAACGCCGCTTTTGATCGCCAGTTTTGCCTTCAACTTCAACAACTTTGTGATGATTTACCTGCTGACTTCCGGTGGCCCGAATATGATTGGGACGAGTGAACCCGCCGGTTATACGGATCTGCTGGTGAGTTACACCTACCGGATTGCATTTGAAGGGAGTGGCGGCCGGGACTTCGGGCTGGCGAGTGCCATTGCCACCCTGATTTTCTTACTCGTAGGGGCGCTGGCGTTGTTTAATTTGCGTTTTACCCGTTTAGAACAGGACTGAGGAGCTGATAATGGCAATGGTAC